>NZ_JARWGJ010000227.1:0-3710 GCF_040409695.1 Longimonas sp. | reverse complement strand
CCAATGTGCACGTGGTGCGCACCGACGAGCCGCAGACCATTACGCTGACCGACGCTTCCAACGCTCCGATCGGGCGCGTCGTTGCCGTCGGGCACCCGCGTCCACACGTCTCCGAAAACCTGGCCATCCGCTTTCCGGAAGCCGATGACGAACTACCTACCGTGGGCCTGCTGCATACGCACGTCACCTCAGCACAGTCGGTAGATGCCCACGACCGCTACGCTCCCTGCTCGGTCGACGATCTCCGGCGCCCCGGCTATGACTACTGGGCGCTCGGGCACATCCACCGGGGGCAGCAGGTCGACCCGGAGCTGCCCGCCTACTACGCGGGCAACCTGCAAGGGCGCCATCCCGGCGAGGACGGCGTGAAAGGCGGACTGCTCGTACGCATCCCCCCGAATAGCCCGCCCGATGTTACCGTACAGCCGTTTGCCCCCATCCGCTGGGAAACGCTGGTGCTTGACGATCTCGACCACGTGCAGTCGGTGGATGCGCTAACTCGTGCTGCAGAGGAGGCGCTCCAGCCCATACAGGAGCAGGCCCTCGCTTCCGAGTGGATGATCCGGCTGGTGCTGCGTGGCGCGTGTCCACTTGCGCCCGAGCTGCACGACGCCGGCGAGCGCACTTACCTCACCAACGTACTGTCTACCCGCCTGAACGTGCTCGACGTGGAGCTGAAGCTCGAAAACGTGACGCGCCCGGTGCCCGTAGAGCCGTACCGTGGCGAGCCCCATCTGGCCGGCGAGGTGCTGCAGCTTATCGACAAGGCCCGTACCGACGACGACCTGCTCAACGAGCTCGCCGGCGATGTGGAGTGGGCCGACCACGAGCACGCAACTCCTGCTGCACGGCGCAGCTATCTGCGCACGCTTCTCGACGGCATGGACCGCCGGGCCGTGGCCCGGCTCATCGCCGACGCCGAGTAAGCAGCTGTTTCCGCCCCGTTCTCTGCCCTGCCTCCTGATTACACCCTGCTCGCATGCACGTAACCGCCTGCACCATCGACGCTTACGGCCCCCTACGCGACTGCTCGCTCGAGCAGCTGGATGCGCCGGTTGTTCTCGTTCACGGTCCCAATGAGGCGGGCAAGACTGCGCTGTTTTCGTTTCTGAAGGCGATGCTTTACGGCATCTACCCCACCGCGCCCGACCGGCACCCCTATGCGCCCTACAACGGCGATGTTCTCGAAGGCGCCCTGCAGGCCCGGCTGCACGACGGCAGCACGCTCTCGGTAGAACGCCGTCTACGAAGCAGCCCGTACGGACGCCTCACCAGACCCAATGGCGACACCCGCACGCTCAACAACGAGACCCTGCCTCCGGTCGCGCATGTGTCACGCCAGGTCTACAACGCGGTCTACGCCCTCACGCTCGGCGACCTGGTTACCTTGCACCAGCAGAACGCATGGACGGAGATTCAGGACCGGCTCCTCGGGTCGCTCAGCGTGGACTTCGTGCGCCCTGCCCGTGCGGTGATCAACGAGCTGCACGACGAGGCCAATCAGCTGTGGCGCCCCGACCGGCGCGGCAAGCCCGAAGCGCAGCAGCTCCGCAAAGACCGCGACCAGCTGTACAACGACCTCAAAAAGGCGCGCAATCGCGACGAGACGATGCGCGGCCTGCGCGACGAGCTGACGGCCTGCGCGCAGCGCATCGAATCGCTCGAAGCCGAGCAGAAGCAGCTGCGCACCGACCAGCGCCGCGATGAGCGCCTGCGCCCGGTCTACACGTTCCTGACGCAGATCAAGCGCAACGAAGAGCGAGCCGGCGATCTCTCTTCCTATGCACACATCGACCAGCCTGAAAACGAACGCACCGCACTCCAAGAACGCCTCCGCGCGCTTGCCGAGGAGATGCGGATGCTGACGCGCGAACGCGACACCCACACCGAGGCCCTTAACGCTCATACCGAAGCCGACGACACCGTGGCAGCCCGCGCCGCCGAGATCGAGGCCTGGCCGCAGCGGATCGAGCGCATCGAGAACGAACGAGCCACGCTCGACGATGAACGTCAGGCGCTGCGTAGCGCGCAGGCCACCCTCGAACAGGCCGCCGACTGCCTGTCTGAGCCGTGGCAGCCTGAATGGAGCGAGCGCGTAGCCGCCCTGCACCTGCCCGAGCTGCGCAGCCGCATCCAGCACTACACCGATGCTGCTGCCGCTCTGCGCGACGCCGAAACCCAGGCCCGCACCCTCGGGCTCTTTGGGGAGGCGGAGCGCAGCTTCACCCCCGCCGTGCTTCTCGGCGTTGTAGGGCTCACGCTGCTTACCATCGGCATCCTGGTGGATTCGACGCTCTCCCTCTCGGTCGGTGGCGCCCTCGCTGCCGCGGCAGGGGCCTGGGCCTGGCACACCCGTACGCACAACGACGAGCTCGGCCAGCGCCTCGACGCGCTCAACCTCGATGCCCAGCGCCGCGAAGCCGAATCGCGCGCCGATGAAGTACGCGCGTTTGTCGACGACCTGCCCATCTCGCCTGCGCGCCTGGAATCGCCCACGCTCGACCTGGCCCACGACCTGGAGCGCCTGCAGCAAGCGGTGCGCAACGTCGGCGACGCCCGCGACCGAGTCGAACAGCGGCGCGAGCGCCTGCACCAGGAGCGTGCGTCCTGGAACGACCTGCTCGACGCCACGAACACCACTGCCCTGGCCGATGCTCACGACACCTGGCGAGCCCAGGTGCATGCCCTGCACGGCCGCCTGAACGAGGCCCAGGAGCGCATTGCTGCAGCCGAAGAGGCACAGGCCGCACTGCCCGACCTGAACGAGCGCATCAACACGCTGCAGAGCAAGCACGATACGTACGCTGCCGAGCACGACACGCTCTGCGTGCTCATCGAGGAGCTCGGCGACGGCGAGTGGGAGGCCGGCGTGCAGGAGCTTGCCGAGCGGCGCACCGCCCGCCGCCGCGCCAACGACGCCCGCGACCAGCTGCAGCGCGAGCACCCCGACTGGGAGACGCTCCGCACTGAAATTGAAGCGCTCGACGACACCGACGACGCACTGTCGTTCACGGATGAGGAGCGGGTCGAACGCACCGAGCGCCTCGAAGCTTTGCAGAACGAGCTCCGCGAAGCTACCGCCCGCCGGGCCGAGATCAGCAAGGAGCTTGAGCAGCTGGCCGAAAAGCCCACCATGGCCGTGCTACAGAGCGACATCGCCTCAGTCGAAGCGGACCTCGACCGCGTGCGCACCGAGCGCGACCGGCTTACTCTGCTGGCTACCCTCATCCGCCGGGCCGACCACGACTTTCGGATGCGCCACCAGCCCGACGTCATTCAGCGCGCCTCGGAGCACATCGCAACCATCACCGGCGGACGCTATGAACGCATGGAGTGGCGCGAGGAAGATGACCGCCTTGTCGTGTATGCCCCACGCCAGGCCGACCCGCAGCCCGTCGGGCCCCCGCTCAGTCGCGGCACCCGCGACCAGATCTACCTGGCGCTGCGCATGGCCATCGTCGACCATCTCGATGCCGACCACGAGTCGCTACCGGTGTTCTTAGACGAGGTCTTCGTCAACTGGGACACCGATCGCCGCCAGGCGGGCTATCGCATCCTGCAGTCGTGGGAGGGCCGCCGCCAGGTCTTCCTCTTCACCTGCCACCGCCCACTTGTACGCGAAGCCCGTGAAGCCCTCAACGCACACGTCATTCAGCTCGACGGCCCCAGTGCTTCCTGATATCATTTTCTGACAGTATTTTCTGACAGCA
>NZ_JARWGJ010000226.1:0-56493 GCF_040409695.1 Longimonas sp. | reverse complement strand
CCCTACGGGCTCGTGTCGGGTTTCTCGCCCTTGGCCAAGGGAGAGATGTCGGCAGACAGAGGGGGTTTGAGCAGATTGCGATGATGTAAACCACAGACAATCATTTAACATCTTACCGCTACCAGGGTATGTATGCTCTTCTCTCATAGCGAATGGCTTCTCTTTTGAGCGACTCTCGACCACATGTGCTGTTCATCAACCGCGTCTATCCCCCAAACACGGGAGCCACTGGTGCTATTCTCGCTGAACTCGCCGAACGCCTGATCAGCTATGGGTGGCGCGTTACCGTACTGGCTGGACCGGCTGAGGGCGAACCGGCTTCGACCGTGCGTAATGGGGTAGCCGTTGAGCGGGTAGCGGCGCTTGCCTTTACGCGAGCCAGCACGCTGCGGCGCGCGCTTGCCTATGCTTCGCTTTATCCCGCTTTCCTGGCTCGTGCGCTCCGCCTCTCCCGGCCCGACGTTGTAGTTTCAAAAACCGACCCGCCATTACAGCTCGTCGTAAGTGCGCTTCTGGGGCGGTACTGGAACGTGCCTGCCATCCACTGGGCCCAAGATGTCTACCCGGAAGTAGCCGAAAAGCTTGGTGTGCTGTCGCAAAACGGGCTCCTGGCTCGCCTGCTACGTGGCGTATCGACCTGGGCGCTGCACCGGCACACCCGTGTTGTTACGGTGGGCCGCTGCATGCAAGAGCGCATCGCCGCCCGTGGGTATCCGAAGCAAGATATCCGTGTCGTTCCAAACTGGCCCCCAGAGACCGTCCGTCCCATTCCGCACAGCGAGAACACCTTTCGCAAAGAGCACGGGCTACAAGACCGTTTTGTGGTCATGTATTCGGGCAATATGGGGCTGGCGCACCCCTTTGATGCTGTGCTGCGCTCAGCTACCTACCTGCATAACCAGGTGCCCCGTGCCGTGCTCGTCTTCGTCGGCGAAGGACCGCGTAAAGCGCGCCTGCAGACCCTGACGGCAGAACGCGGACTGGATAACGTCCGCTTTTTTCCATACCAGCCGTTTGAAACCCTTGCGCATAGCCTGAGTGCTGCCGACGTTCATCTGGTTACGATGCAACCCTCGCTGGAAGGGCTGGTCGTGCCCAGCAAACTCTATGGCGTGATGGCCGCTGGCCGCCCGGCTCTCTTTCTCGGCCCTGCAGGGAGCGAGGCGGCACGCGTATTGCGCGAAAACGATTGCGGGTCGGTTCTACCTACTCCTACAGGAAAGCAGCTGGCCGATACGCTGACCTCATGGGCAAACGACGACGCCCACCGCCACGCTGCTGGACAGCGAGCTCGCGCCGCCGTAACTGATGCCGATGCGCGTGCTGCCACTGCGTTCAATCGCACGCTTCGTACGTGTATGCGCGCTCACCACCCTCGCCATATCGCCTCATAACTGCACTCCCCACCCGTACGTACACCCCCGGCTCATGGCGCCGGCCTCCTGACATCATCCTGCAGCCCTACCTGCTCCCTGCATGGGCCTGCCTTCTAACATCGCTCTGTGCTTTATGCATGTGCTCCTCTTTTCTCCCCTTTTTTCACTCGCTGCGCTGGCAGAGCCTGATGCGTTGGATGCACTTTTCTACAGCCTCATTACATCGTTTCTCCTCGCCCTGGTCGTGACGCCTGCTGTCATATGGGGCGCGCGCACCGCAGGATGGATTGACTGGCCGGGCGACGAGCGCTGGCATTCTACCCCCGTTGCTCTGATGGGTGGCACCGCCATCTTTGCAGCGTTCGTAGGCGGACTAAGCCTTGCCGGACTCTTTGATGTCTACAGCTGGCCTGTGTGGCTTGCCATCGGACTCGTTTTTGCGTCTGGGCTTGCTGATGATGCACTTGACATTCGCCCTGAGAGCAAGGTCGTTGTCCAAATCGTAGCTACTGCGCTCCTTATCTACGCAGGCTATGCATTCTGGCGGGGCGCGCCGTTCTGGATACACATCCCCCTTACCTTTCTCTGGGTCGTTGGGATTACCAACGCAGTCAATCTCATTGATGGCATGGATGGGCTGGCTGCAGGGCTCACTGCCATTGCCACGACGGCCCTTGCTACTATTGCCTGGCTTGCCGGACTCTATGGCGTTGCTGCTGTCTCGCTCGCTGTTACAGGAGCCACTCTCGGCTTTCTCGCTTTTAACTTCAAACCCGCTCGCATTTTCATGGGCGACTGCGGGAGTCTGCTGCTGGGCTTTACCTTGGCCACGATTGCCCTCACAGTGCAGGGACAGGGCCAGCCCGTAGCGGCTACGCTCATTCCCGTCATGGTCCTGGCAGTGCCGATCTTTGACACTACCTTTGTCACCATCACCCGCATCCTGAACAGCCGCCCCGTCACAGAAGGGGGAACCGACCATACCATGCATCGCCTGGTGCTGTTGGGGCTTTCTGAACGGCAGGCTGTTGTCTTACTCTGGGGCCTCTCGGCCCTTTTCGGGGCGGTTGCCATTGCCACGTACTGGGCGTCTACCCCGCTCTTTATCGCACTGCTTCTTTTCGGAATCAGCGTCTGTGCCATTCTCGGACTCTACCTGGCCGGGGCAACGCACTACCCACGCATCGACATTCCGCTGCGCGTTGAGCGTAAGACGGCAACACAGAAGTTCGGCGCCGTCATGCAGGCCATTGCTGGCGGCCCTTACTGGAAGTCTCTCATCGGCACAATCGCCGACCTGCTGCTTGTAGGCGCCGCTCTCGTTCTTGCCTTTCACCTGCGCTACGACGGCGCTCCGCCGGCCCCCTATGACCGGCTCATGCTACAGGCCCTGCCTGCAGTCATGGCGATCAAAGTGATCGTCTTCTATGCGTTTGGCCTCTACCACGGCATCTGGCGTCACGCAGGCACCTCTGAGTTTCTTCGGCTGGTTGTGGGGTCGAGCGTTGCATCAGCCGCTGTCGTCTCGGCCGCATGGGTAGCCGGATTCGGAGAGCACCTCTCTCCCGCAATCGTTGTTCTTGACTGGATGATCGCGACGGCAGCCGTTGCTGGCATCCGGTTTGGGTTTCGCGGCCTACGACAGTATATCGCGGCGCAACGCTCAAACGGACGACGCGTGCTCATCTACGGGAGCGGAAGCCCCAGCGTACTCGCGCTGCGTCATATCCGCGAAGAGCCGTCGCTCGAACGCACGGTCGTAGGGTTTGTCGATGACGAAACGGAGCGCGTTGGCCTGCGCGTACAGGGCACCGCCATTCTGGGGACTCCCAGGGAGTTGCACGACCTGATAGAGATGCATGATGTGGAAGAGCTTATCGTTCCGGCCTCCTCTACCTCTACGTCAACACAGCGTGCCCTGGTTAAACGCTGCGTGTACGTCGGGATAAGCTGCCGCCTCTTTGAACTTGACCTGCACCCAGCCGCTCCGGTTCAGCTTAACGCTCCCAGAGCCAGAGAGCAGACGGGCGACGGTCGCTCCGAGTCGTCGCCAGGGCCGACAGGCAACGGCTCGCACAACGCCCATTCTGAGGTATCCTCGTCTTCGTAGAGGTATCCTTGTCCTCGTAACAGAGCCTTGCACCCCTGTACCACGTATTGCAGGGTGCGGCATCCTTACCCGGCATCGTCGTGCCTATCGCCCCCTTCCTGTGCAGCTGCTTTCTGCCGCATGAGCGTCGCCTGTTTCAGGAGCTCTGAAGAACGATCGGGCTCCTGCGAGGCCAACTGAATGTAGATGCGAGCCGCCTCGTGGTAGTTTTGCTGCGACGCATAGATGCGCGCAAGCGTCTCCGACACCATATCCTCGATGTCGTCGTCGAGATCAGGGGTAGGTACATCGTCGATGTCTGGTTCGGTGGGGATGCGGGCCGCCTGCAGATCTTCAATCAAACGGTCCAGATCCGCATCGGTCTCGTTGAGAGGATGCTTGGGCTCCCCCTCAGGCTCAAAGGAGTAGGACAATGTGGATTTTTGCTGCTCTACCGCCTGATTGGTCTGGGCTCGCAGTGCCTCCAGATCACTCGGACCGTCGTCGAACGAGATGGAAGGCAGGCGCGCCTCCGGATCCGCTTCTTCTGGCTCGCCTTCACGACCTGATCGGCCCCGAGCTCGGTTCTCTTCAAGAGATTGAGCGGCCTTCTCTGTATCTCTCGGTGCTTGCACTGTTGCCCGCTCGTTTTCCGATGAGGCAGGGCCCGCTTCTGCATGCGTGTCGTCTTCAGGCGCGCTATTTTGACCGCCCCCGACGGCTTCCCTTTGATCGTGACTGTTGTGCTGCGTAGAAGGGGAACGCTCTTTCTTTTGCAAGTCTTGCAGCTGTTTCCAGACGCGCCGCCGCCCCTCTTTCACGGTGGCGCTATGGGGCACCAGTACATGTGCCTGGTTCCAGGCTGTACGCGCCAGCCGCCACTGGCTCTGCCCTTCGTAGGCTCGTGCCAGTAGAACATATGCCGCTGCATAGGCAGGCGTCTCGGTGACAGCGGTTTCCAGACGCTCAATAGCGGTAGAAGACGCGCCGTCACGCAGCAGGTGCAGCGCATCTTGGATGACGGATACAGCCATATACGGGGGCTCACCGATAACGAGGGAATAACAGGATAGACAGTCCGTCAACGTACGACGCGTACCGCTGTTTTGAAAGAGCTCAGGCAGAGTTTCAGACGGGGTTTGCATCCTCTTCGCATCGGCGTGCTGCAACATCGTCATAGCCCGGGGTGGCGGGTCCCACTCCGTTCTGCTCAGCGTCAAGATGTATGCCATCTGGTCGCGACATTCCCGCTTGGCGCTTTTTCGCATGCTGCCACCAATCGGTGAAAGCCATCAGGAGGAAGCTGGCGGCGAGGGCCGCCTGAAACGGAAGGGCAATCCAGACCTGATGCATCCACAATGCGCCTACGCCCAATGCGCAGTACCCTCCGAGCAGCGCCTCTGCGGCGCGCGTGGTCAATGACGTTGCATGAACCGCCCGTGTCTGCGCTCCTTTTGGGGTGCGGCGGAATGGAATGGTCCTGCGCCGTAGCGCAGCATATACTGCTTTTGTATTGTTCACGGCCAGTCCCATCGACCCAAGAAAGAAGGCAGGCAGCCCACGCACAATATCTCCTACCGACCATCCCGCCGCCCGCTGTGCCACCCAGACGGCCCAGGCGAACGCAACGAATCCTACAACCCCGGCCGTAAGCCCATGCAGCAAGGCTGAGGGAATTGCGTTGCTGTACGCAGCGGCTACCAGAAGCGGAGCGTGTAGCAGTGCCGCCCCTACGATCGCAGGAAACGCGAGATGCGCCAGCAGATGCAGGCTCCCGGCCACCTTCGCACGCATCCGCTCATCCGACCGCCATAGCGCCCACAGAAGCTTGCGTGCTGTCTCGATAGCCCCTTTCGTCCAGCGAAACTGCTGCGTGCGCCATGCAGCTACCGTGCCTGGTAGATCAGCAGGAACCGCAACGTCATCGATGTACACCAGCTTCCAACCCGCAAGCTGTGCACGATAACTCAGATCCAGGTCTTCGGTGAGCGTATCGGACTGCCATCCGCCTGCTTCTTCGATGCACCTGCGTTTCCAGACGCCTGCCGTACCGTTAAAGTGCATGAAGAACGCCCCGGCATGGCGTCCGGCCTGTTCGAGTCCGAAATGCGCGTTCAGTCCCACAGCCTGGCACCACGTGCACCAGTTCGACCGGGTGTTGCGGTGAGCCCACCGTGCCTGCACCATGCCGACCTCCGGATCTGCGAGATGCGGAACCATTGCTCGCAGAAAGTTGGCGGGCGGCACGAAGTCGGCATCGAAGATCGCAACGAGAGGCGCCTCGGTACGGTTAAGACCGTGGGCCAGGGCGCCTGCCTTGTATCCGGCACGGTGGTCACGCTGAATGTGAGCAATAGACCGGTCTTGCTGCCTCCAGTATGCTACCCGCTCTGCAACCTGTGCAGACGTGGAGTCGGTTGAGTCGTCGAGCACCTGGATGTGAAGTCGGTCGGCCGGGTAGTCTAACTGTGCACAGGCATCGATTACTCGCGCCGCCACTTCGGGCTCGTTGTAGAGCGGAATCTGCACGGTAACCGCTGGCCAGGAAGACGGGGCAGCAGCGTCGGTTACAGCATACTGTCTGCGCATCCATGCCCACCATCCCCAGTGCAGTCCGTACACCGTAAGTACCAGCAGGCTGGCGGTGTAGCCTACCGCCACGAGAATAGCAAGAACGTCAACCCCTATCATACGACGTGATTTTCCTTCAGAATGCGGCACGCTCATGCACGCAGAAGTGCTCGAACGGATTCGTGCCCATCTTTTTTGTAACGGAACAGCATGGCGCGTTACAGTGCCATCGTGCCTCTGTTGAAGGCGCTGGTTTTCAGCTCTGAACCCTGTGCATAGGCATGAGTGCAACGACGCTCCCCGGTGGTTTTTATCTTGAGCTCTACACGTACTAAACGAATGGTTGCAGATACCCCCAGCCACACGCAGAGCGGTAGACACGACGACCTGCGCCCGTCTGCCTCTTCCGCCTACATGCCGCTTCACATGTCCCCGCTTGTGAGAGCATCTGGCGTACTGTTTGTGCTGTTCTTCGCGGTGCTAATGACCGCCTGTTCCGAAAATGGCGTTTACGACGATGTAGAGCGGGGCACCTTCGTTCTCGTTATGGACGGACTCATCAGCGACACCGTTCGGGGGGATGCGTACGTTCGCGAAATAGACAGTGCTGCACCGGGCATTGAGCTCGATGCCCAGGCTACCGGATGGTCGCTCTACTGGACTCGCCCGTTCTCGGAGCGTACAGAGTATGCAATCTTGCCCGCCGAATGGGCCGGACGGACTCCCGCAGCCGATAAGAAACGTCCAGACGCAGAGGAAGCGAGTCTGCCTGCAGGCGCTATCATCTTCATGCAGCATCCGGTGCACGGAGAATTCGAGGCCGAGTCGGGCACCGTTACCATTGAGCATCTTACCGACACCGACGTAGCCGGGCATGTGTATGCTGAGATGGCTAAAGAGGGCGACGATCCCGTGCTTACGATTGAAGGGCGCTGGCATGCACAGCCAGCCCCTGCAACCCCACCGCCGCATCTTCAGCCATAGCACCTGTCATAAAGCACTTATTGCACAAAACAACTCGGTCGCGGCTCAATGATAAGTGATTGTCGTGTAGCTGACACTATCGGATTCGGCCCAACCCGCTCTGTCTACCGACATCTCCCCCTTAGATAAGGGGGAGAAGCCCAAAGGGAGAGGGGGTTCGAACAAGACAAACCTGCAGTGTCTGATAGCCTTATCACTTAGCGTCTACCCACTACCAACAACTCTTGTAGTAGGAATAGCCCCTGAAGCAGCATCGCAAAGACGAAGGCCCAGGCCGTAGTCCTCATATCACACATCGTTACCTCTGTGTTACCCGGCACACCTGCTCGTTGATACATTGGTACAAACACCTGGGCTGTGTTGAGACTATCACATAGTGCATACAGGTATTCACTTGCACAGCACGTGAGTAGCATCCTGTATGGACTGTCTGCTACTCTTGATCACTACTGCCCTGCCATGTCCAACACTTCACCTGACTCTCGCGGCGCTACGTCGCCTCTAAACGCTCTTGAGACGCGCGACCTGACCCTTCCGAAGCGGCTCTGGTCATGGCTGGTCCGGCAGGCAACGGTGCAAGACTGTTCGATTGATGAAGTGATTGCGCGCCTCATCGATACGCACCGGCACCCTGAACAAGAAACGATGCAAGCATCAAGGCAAGATCGTTCCTCTTCTCCAGAAGCAGCTACTCGTGAAACGGGTTCTGCGGATGCCGACGAAAACGCAACGGCAGAAACTGCAGCTGACCGCCTTCGCAAGCTGAAGGAGCGCCTGAATGACCTGCATAGTGACGACGACGCTTCCACTTCTACCGGAGATGGCTCGCACGAAGGAGACCCCGGCACGCTCTCTGCCGACGATCTCGACACCGAAGCGCTAATGAATCATGCGATGCGCGCGCTGCACGAGCAAAAAAACGCATCCAACGGAGCATCGAAAGCAGAAAACGAGACATCAGAAGCACCTCCTGATGCACCTCACGGGTCTCGAAATCGCGATAATGGCGCTTCTATGTTCGACGTGGTACGCGACGAGGAAACACAGTAGCGTTGGCTCCCCGTTGATCGGCTCTTTTTCTTCAGATGCTCGTTGTTCTCTATCTGACAGCCTGCAATCAAACAGAAACTGACCGAGTACCATGGTATATGTCCGCGATCAGATTGACATCGCCGCCCCGCTTGAAGACGTATTTGCTTACATGGATGAGCCTGCCCATCAGGCTGATATCACACCCAGCCTGGTAGAGTCTACCTTGATTAAACGCCTCCCCAATGGCGGATCGCATGCCTCGTATGTGTATAGCTTCCTGGGGGTACGCTTCAAAGGCGAGGTGCGTGCAACAACGTACGACCCTCCCTCACATATCGAATTCGAGATGGAAGGAGGGCTTGAAGGACAGATCGCCTGGTCTTTTAAGGAGCACAATGACGGCACCCGCGTCGTCTACGAGGCGAAGTACGACATCCCGGTGCCTGTTCTCAAAAAGGCGGCTGAGGCTGTGGCTAAACGCTACAACGAGCGCGAGGTGAAGACGCTGCTGGCAAATCTCAAAGACCATATGGAGGCCCAACGCGTCTCCTCATAGTGCTCATAGTGCGTCTCGCGTCTTGCTCTTTTCTTAGAACCTGTTTTGATTTCTTAATTTGGGCTGCGAGCGGCTACGCTGGGCTGCAAATTGTCCCCGATATCGGCCCGTAACCCCGGCTACGAACCTCTATCGTGGTCCAATTTTCGCTGCAGCGGCGCTCGCTCTCGCCTGCAAACCAAAACCCAAACAGGTTCTTAGAGCGAAGCCTCCTGGCTCTCATTTAGCACCGCATCAAGCACCGGTTTGAGTTCCCCTGTCATAAACAGGCCCGTGTGCTCGTACCGGATCATACCGTCCGTATCAATGACAAACGTACGTGGCACGCTTCGGGTAGTACCATACTTCTGCGATGCGACTCGTGGACTGTTCACCATCGGGTAGTTGACGGGCTGACGCTGCTCAACAAAGGCGCGCACATCTTCAAGTCCTCCTTGGTCGATGGAGAGCCCAATAAACTGAACCCCCTTCTCTTCATATTCCTCCTGCACGCGGACGAAGCCGGGGGTTTGCTGCTGACAGGTAGCGCACCAGGTAGCCCAGAGACTCAACACCACGACGTTGTCTTGATAGTCAGAGAGCTGTACTCGGTCTCCATCTATCGACTCAAGGGCAAAGTCGGGGGCTGAGCGTACATCGTCGGGGAGTTCGACAGGTGCTCCCATTCCCTGTACCAGGTACCACGTAACGCCAATAATGAGCGCAACAACCCAGAACCGGCCGATAAAGCTACTCACTTTTGCAGCAATCCGTGAAGCGATGCTACCCGATGATGCAGACGACTCTGGCGGTGTTGGAGGTGGCGGTGTGTTCGGCATAGTTAGCAAAAAGGGTTAGCAGAGGGTACATATCCAAGCAGATCCAACGCACTTTATCCTGATGCGTAGCCAGTGAGCATGCTGGTTGTGCGTCTTACTCGCGGTCTGTGGCGGCTGCCTCAACGAGGTTTCCGTCTTCCAAGATTGGGGTGTCAGTAAATACTTCGCCATCTTGAATAGGCCGCAGAATCCGATTAAAACGCGGACGAAAGGCCTCTGCATCCCAGGAGAAATACGTGAACAGGGCTTTTCCTACAATATGGTCCTCAGGAACGAATCCCCAGAAGCGGCTATCTTCTGAATCGTCGCGGTTATCGCCCAGCATGAAGTAGTAGTCCTGCTCAAACGTATACGTGGTCGTTTCCTCGCCGTCGATGGCATACGTTGAGTCGGTCATCGCCCGTGCCGACCGCCCTTCAAAACGCGTAATGACGGGTTCATACACAGGCCATGTTTCATCATTTAGCGTGACTGTTTTTCCTGCAGCCGGTATGGTAAGCGGTCCGTAATTATCGGGCGTGAACCCCTGGTTGGGCGGATAAAGCACGGAGTCGTAGTTGGTATTGCGCAGCACGAGCGGCTCTACATCCTCGACCCACGACCAGTCGCGCACCTCCAGCGCAGCACGTGCCGTGGCGAGCGTACGTGCCATCTCGCCATCCGGGTTTTCGCGCCAAGCTGATATAGCGAGGTCTTCGAGTTCGCTACGTGACACCTGGTATCGGGCGTCGGACTTCCGTACGGTCCAGAAGTACTGCATCCCCTCCCCCAGCGGCAGGCGGTTCCCATCGACCGCAACCACCTTATCCGTAATCTGTAGCGTTTCGCCAGGCATCCCAATGATACGCTTGATGTAGTGCATCTTACGGTCAATAGGACCATCATCGGGCGGGAGGTTGAACACAACCGCATCGCCGCGTTCGATCGAAGAGAAGCCGGGAAGACGGGTATATGGAATCTGGGGCGCATCGAGATAGAGATCGTCGCGGAAGGCGCTCCCGAACGGCACCGCCAGGGGCGTCATCGGCAGGCGGGTGCCGTAGTGCAGCTTCGACACGAACAGGTAGTCGCCCACGAGCAGGTTACGCTCCATCGAGGGCGTGGGGATGCGAAACAGATCGAAGAAGAACGTGCGGATGATCAGCACGATTACAACGGCGACAACGATCGCCTCAACCCACTGGCGAAACTCGCTTTTTTGAGAGGGGGCGTCGTTGCGCCTACGCGAACGAGAGGAAGACCGGTCAGCCACAGCACAGGAGAGAAATCAGAAGGATGCGAAACGACCGCTACGGCGTTGGGGGTGGGGGACGCCGTCCGGGAGTAAGCGCTCGGCGAGATACAGGCTCCAGGAAAAACTGGATGCCGTCATATCCAGCACGATACCAGCGGCGGTCCACGCGGTCGTAGAAATAGTCAACGTAAGGAGCCCGGTCGGGGGTTTCGCGAATCGGCTGCAGCACAGCTTCACGCACATCGGGAAGAACAGACCGCCAACGACGCTCAGTCGCTACAATCACCCCTCGGTTACGAGGCCCGTCGGCATCGCTTACAACAACAGGAATCGAGTCATTTACCACAAACCAGTAGGCAAACTGGTCGAAGTCATCTCGGTCGGGCTGCAGGTCGTCGGCCAGCACGTAGGTGGGCGCCCCGAAGTGGGCCTGCATGCGCGCACGCAGGTCTACCGTTCGCGTTGTGTCAAGCAGCGTACGCTGTGGCTGTGGGCCAAAAAACGACCACGCCGTATCAGAAAAGGTCTCTTGCAGCCAGCCTTTCTCGAAGCGATGCGCCACACGCATCCGCTCAACCGTAAACTGAGGCCCCTTGCGCACAGGAGCAGCAGCCTCTTCGAACAGCGAGTCGAGTGCTGTAACGATGTGCTGGTACGGCTGGCTCTGTGGCGGCTGCAGCGGCGACGCTGGATAGAGCTGGTCCAGCAGCTGCATCTGGCGCGTCTGCTTGTAGCGTTCTATCAGACTCTGCGCCTCGGTTGTGGGCACATGTGCCATGGCGCATAGCACGGCACCGGCAAGCACTACCTGCAGCCTGGTAGAGCCGCTATGGGATGCGGACTGAGATACGGACATCCAGCATGAATGGAAGCGCTCAGTCAGCCAGGCTATACACACCCGTGGAAAAAAACTTCGCATCTTGTACTACACCTGAACCCTGCAATCCCTTTAATCATCGACCGACAGGATAGCCAGGAAGGCATCCTGAGGCACTTCAACTTCGCCTACTTGCTTCATACGCTTCTTCCCTTCTTTCTGCTTCTCAAGAAGCTTGCGCTTACGCGTAATATCGCCGCCGTAACACTTCGCCGTCACGTCTTTACGCTGGGCCTTCACGGTTTCGCGCGCTACAATCCGACGTCCAATCGATGCTTGGATAGGTACTTCAAACAGCTGCTTTGGAATCTTCTCTTTCAGCTTTTTGGCAAGCTTGCGCCCAATCTCGTATGCCTTGTCGCGATGAACAATGGTAGAGAGTGCGTCGACCGGGTCTTTGTCGATGAGTACGGTGAGTTTGACCAGGTCGCTCTCTCGGTATTCCAGGAATTCGTAGTCGAGCGAGGCGTAGCCCCGGCTCACGCTCTTGAGCTTATCGTAGAAGTCGAACACGATCTCGGCCAGCGGGAGCTCATACTGCAGGTTGACGCGCTCGGTATCCAGGTAGCGCTGATTCACGTACACCCCCCGCCTATTTTCACAGAGCTGCATGATGTTGCCGATGTACTCGCTCGGCACGATAATATCAGCTTCAACAAACGGCTCGTAAACAGCATCGATGTCGCCATAGTGGGGCATCTCGCTGGGGTTGTCGACGATCACAAGCTCCTGATCGTCGTCACCCGGGTTGCTGACCCGCACGCGATACTCCACATTGGGCACGGTGGTGATGATGTCGAGCCCAAACTCACGGTCGAGGCGTTCCTGAATGATTTCCATATGCAGCAGCCCCAGAAAGCCTACACGGAATCCGAACCCGAGTGCAGCCGACGTCTCGGGTTCGAACGTGAGTGACGCGTCGTTAAGCTGCAGCTTTTCAAGCGCGCTGCGCAGATCCTCGAAGTCCTCCGACTGCGTGGGATGCACACCGCTAAACACCATGGGCTTCACTTCTTTGAAGCCCGGGATCGCTTTGTCTGCCGGATTGTGTTTGTGCGTAATCGTGTCACCGACACGGGTGTGCGACACGTCTTTGATGGAGCCGATAATGTACCCTACGTCTCCCGCCTTGAGCGTATCAACTTTCTGACGCCCCAGGCGCAGTACGCCCAGCTCTTCGGCATCGTACTCTTGCTTCGTAGCCATGAAACGCATCGCATCCCCCTTATTCAGGGTGCCGTCGAATACACGTGCGTAGACGACCGACCCGCGGTACGAATCGTAGATGGAGTCGAAGATGAGTGCCTTGAGCGGCTTATCTTCATCACCCGTGGGCGGTGGAACGCGGTTGATAACAAGGTCGAGCAGCTCGTCGATGCCCTCGCCCGTTTTAGCACTGATCTTCAGGATGTCCTCAGCCGGCTCGCCCAGCAGCTCCTCAAGCGACATGGCTACCTGGTCGGGACGTGCTACGGGCAGGTCGACTTTGTTCATGACCGGGATGATCTCCAGGTCTTGCTCCAGAGCCAGGTACGCGTTTGAGATGGTCTGCGCCTCGATGCCTTGCGCGGCATCAACGAGCAGGATCGCGCCCTCGCACGCCTTGAGCGCACGCGACACCTCATAGGTGAAGTCGACGTGCCCGGGTGTATCGATCAGGTTAAACGTGTAGGTCTCCCCATCTGGAGCCGTGTGCTTCATACGCACCGCGTGGCTCTTGATCGTAATTCCCCGCTCACGCTCCAGGTCCATATCGTCGAGCGTCTGCTCTTGCAGGTCACGATCGCTGATGGTGCCTGTGCTCTCAAGCAGCCGATCGGCCAGGGTGCTTTTTCCGTGGTCGATGTGTGCGATGATGCAAAAGTTGCGAATGCGGGAGGTGTCTGTAGACATAGCGAAAGCACCACTGCATGAGGCAGAATATAAAAGCGGGCGGTACGTGTTGGAGTTACGCACCAGGCGAGGAGGAAGCAGACGTATCGCCGCGCTGAGGTTCGTTGCGTGTCGCAGCGTTGGCATCTGCAGAGTGAGCCGGAGGCACCCCATTGGATGCAGGGCGTTCCGTACTGGACGAATGAGCTTCTCCCTCGTGGGTAGGTTGCTCTACCGCGTTCTCGCCTTGCTGTTCACGAGCAAGCATCTCTTCGTAGAACGCGTTGTGGAAGAACAAGACCCCAACTACCCCCAGCACAATCGCCATGTCGGCCACATTCCATATTGGGAACAGCTCCATGTAGCTGCCCCCAATCAGGGGCACACTTGGATGCACGAAGCCTTGCCATAGGCTTACGTGGATGAAGTCTACCACGCGTCCTTCGAACAGACCACCATATCCCAGCCACACGCCATAGAACACCCGATCAATGATATTGCCGATAGCACCGCCCAGAATAAATGCCAGGCTCGCCCGGTAGGGTAGGTAGAGATCGCGCACCTGCACAATGTAATAGATCACGAGCCCGGTAGCCAGTACCGCAAGGAGTGCCACCGTACCGGGCGGGCCAAACTGGATGCCAAAGGCCATGCCTGGATTTTCAGTAAACGTAAAGCGCAGCCAGTCGCCGATAAGCGGAATGGACTGGTGCCGATACATCAACTCCAGAACCAACCACTTCGTGGCCTGATCAAGACCGATGACAGCAAGGGAAATCCAAAGAACGCGCATACATACAGCACAAAAACAGAGACATAGACGGATAAAAGAAGATGTCAGCCTGCTGCATAGCCAGCCTGTGTAGTCAACCTGTGTAGCCAGCCTGCATAGCCAGCCATGCAGTCAATCGGCACAGGGAGCAGCCCCCTCTTCGTGCACTGTGCACCACTCACCATAAAGTGCTATGCAGGAAGCGGGCTGTGCATTCCGCAGCAGGCCCCAGCTACTGACGCTCTTGCTTTTTCTGTTCTTTCTTAGCTTTGATAGAGATCTCGGTATGGGGCACTGCTTCTAATCGCTCCTTTGCAATTGGCTTACCGGTCACCTTGCAGATTCCGTAGGTGCCGTTCTTGATGCGCTCAAGTGCCCGGTCTAAGTAGCCTATGTACTTCTGCTGTCGCGCAATCATCAGGTGCAGCTTTTCGCGCTCCATAGCATCGGTACCGGCATCGGCCATATGGAAACTGTACGCCGTGTTGTCTCCAGCCTGCTCACGCGATTCTTCGATCTGCGCTCGCATCCGTTCGACATCTTCTTTGGCTTTGCGCCGCCGTTCCATGATGAGCTCCTTAAAATGCTGAAGCTCTTCGTCTGAGAACGGCGATTGTCGTTCTTTACGGCGGCCTTCCTGAGAAGACGCGGTGTTTGAACCCGAGGAGGAAGTTGTATCTGGCATAAGAGATATCGTACTACAAGGGAGGGAGTAAGCGCGAGGGCGCGAACGCTTGGGGAGAGGGCGTACGATGTGCATCTCTCTTTCGCATAGCTCGGCAGGTCCCGCTCACGTGCGAGACGTTCGCTGGATGCCTACTGTGAGATGCTCGTCACCAATCTCAAAAGTCTGGGTTGCCTCACCCGTAGGCTGATTGGAGGGCTGCAACTCCAGGGCTAACGTCTCGTTCCGTATCCAATCGGCATATGCGTTCACAGCCGCCTGAATGCGCTCTGATCCATCGTAGGTTATGGTGATGCGATCGGTAACCTCAAACTCAGCGTCCTTACGCAGATTCTGGATGCGCTTCACGGATTCGCGGGCCAGCCCTTCTGTACGCAGTGCTTCAGTAATCTGCGTATCGAGTGCCACCGTTACGTCGCGGTGCTGCTCTACGAGCCAGCCTTCAATACCGGCACTGGAGATCTCCAGGTCGTCGGGCCCGAGGTGCACAGTTTCCCCTTCCACTTCCAGGTCAAGCGATCCCTGTTCCAGGTAACGCCCAATCGCGTCGTCGTCGAGCGCACGCACGGCCTTGTTTACCGGCTGCATGAGCGGACCCAGGCGCGGACCCAGGCGGCTAAAGTTGGGGGTGGCCGAGCGCTCAACTACTTCGCTGGAGCCGTCGACGTATTCGATCGTCTTCACGTTCACCTCGTCGAGAATGATGTCGCGCACCTGTTCGACGATGTTTTCGGAGACGCCTGTGCCGGTTACTACCATGAGGCGCCCCAGTGGCTGACGCACGTTGATCTCTGCTTCGTTGCGCAGCGACAGTACGACCGATGAGATGGTGCGCGCCAGTCCCATCCGATGCTCCAGCGCCTTGTCGTGGCGCTCGTCATCGGCGGCTGGAAAGTTGGCCAGATGCACGGAGTCCTTTGCTGGAGCGGCGTTGCCCTCGTGTAGCGCCTGGTAGAGCCAGTCGCCGAAGAACGGGGCCACCGGACTCATGAGGCGCGACACCGCCTCCAGGCACTCGTATACGGTATCGTAGGCGGCCTGCTTACTGGATGCCGGCACGCTGTCTCCGCCATCTTTTGCGGTTCCGTTCTGCGACTGCTTCGAGGCCCAGAACCGGCGGCGCGAACGCCGCAGGTACCAGTTCGACAGGTCGTCCACGAACTGCTCTACCGCCCGCGCTGCATTGGTCGGATGGTAGTCGTCCAGTGAGTCTGTAACCGTATCGGTCGTCGTCTGCAGACGGCTGATGATCCACCGGTCAAGCTCGGGGCGCTCTTCAAGCGGCACGGTGCTCTCTGTATAGGTGTAGCCGTCGATATTCGCGTACGTTGCGAAGAAGCTATACACATTTTCGAGCGTGCCAAAGAACTTGCGGCGCAGGTCGCGCAGTCCGCGCTTCGAGAACCGGATGTTCTCCCACGGCGGGGTGTTGCTCATCATGTACCAGCGCACCACATCGGCCCCGAACTCGTCGATCACCTCAAACGGCTCCAGCGTGTTGCCTTTCGACTTCGACATCTTGTTGCCCTTGTCGTCAAGCACAAGACCGTTTACGACTACATTTTGGTATGCAACGTCGTCCATGATAAGCGTAGCCAGCGCGTGCAGCGTATAGAACCACCCGCGTGTCTGGTCTACCCCCTCCGCAATAAAGTCAGCGGGAAAGTTGCGCTCAAACTGTTCTTTGTTCTCAAACGGGTAGTGCCACTGCGCAAACGGCATAGCGCCCGAGTCAAACCACACGTCGATAAGGTCGGGGATGCGCCGCATCGTGCCGCCTACCTCATCGGGGGCCGGCCAGGTAAGTTCATCTACGAAGGGGCGGTGCAGATCTATCTCAGCGTCGTCGTCGGGCAGCTGGTCGCCGCATTTGGCGCGCAGCTCGTCGACCGAACCGATGACTTCCACATACTCAGGGTCTTCGTCGCTCTGCCAGATGGGAAGCGGCGTGCCCCAGTAACGACGGCGGCTCAGCGCCCAGTCGATGTTGTTCTCCAGCCACTCGCCAAAGCGCCCTTCCCCTACACCCGGCGGCTGCCAGTTGATCGTCTTATTGAGCTCAACCATTCGCTCCTTGACAGCCGTCGTCTCCACAAACCAGCTCTCAACCGGATAGCTCATCAGCGGCGTACCCTTACGCCAGTCATGCGGGTAGTTGTGCAGGTAGGTCTCATGTTTGTAGAGCAGACCGCGCTTCTTAAGATCGGTCGTGATCTCTTTATCAGCGTCCTTGAACCACTCCCCCTCAACCAGCGGGGCCTCTTCCGTAAAGCGGCCGTCGGCATCGATGGGATTGAAGAGCGGTAGGCCCTGCTCCTGCGCAACGCCATAGTCTTCTTCCCCATAGGCCGGTGCCATATGCACAATGCCGGTGCCCTCCTCCGTCGACACAATGTCGGCCGGTACAACACGCCAGGCAGCCTCCGCACCGGCTTTCTCCTTGAAATACGGAAAGACGGGGTCGTACGTCTGCCCCACCAGGTCGCTACCCGGCATCGTTTCCACAATCTTGTACGGCTCATCGCCCAGCACCGTATCAACCAGCTCTTCAACCAGGATAAGCGTCTCCTGGCCCTGATGCGGGTCGTCGTGCTCAACACGCACATACGTAAGATCGGGACCTACGGCGAGCGCTGTATTCGAAATGAGGGTCCACGGCGTGGTTGTCCAGGCCAGGAAGTAGGTATCTTCTTGGCCATGCACGGGAAAACGGATGTAAACGCTTGGGTCTTGCGTCTCTTCGTACCCAAGGCTCACCTCGTGCGAAGAGAGCACGGTGTGCGAACCGGGGCTATACCACTGAATCTTGTAGCCTTTGTAGAGCAGCCCCTTCTCGTGGATCTGCTTGATGAGCCACCAGAGCGTCTCGATATAGTCGGTCTCAAACGTCACATACGGGTCGTCGAGATCAACCCAGTAGCCCATGCGGGTGGTCAGCTCGTCCCACAGGTCTTTGTATTCGAGCACGCTGTTCCGGCAGGCCGCGTTGTAGGCCTCGATACCGTACTCCTCAATGTCAGCGCGGCTCTGCAGGTCAAGGCGCTTCTCAATCTCAATCTCTACAGGCAGTCCATGCGTATCCCACCCGGCCTTACGCGCCACCTGAAACCCCTGCATGGTCTTATACCGGCAGAAGATGTCCTTGATAGAGCGCGCCATAACGTGGTGAATACCCGGACGCCCGTTGGCCGTGGGCGGGCCCTCATAGAACGTATAGGCCGGTGCGCCCTCGCGCTCCGATAGCGTACGATCAAACACGTCATGATCGGCCCACCAGTCGAGCATATCTTCTTCCATGTCCGGAAGCGAGAGGCGGTCAATCGGGGTGAAGTGACTCATAAACTTGGTCTGTACAGGTGAAGCAAAAACGTGCATCGTGCACACAGGCAGCTAAGATGCCGCATGTGCTCTGTGGGGTGGGCGTGTTCAGGGTCTCAGGGGGATGCAAACGCATCCGCCCGGACAGGAACCAGACGCTTACAGGCGGGGCATCAAGTGCGTGAGCACCTGCTTCAGACGCGCACGTCCCGTTTCAGCAGCCTGAGCGACCTCTGCCGCGGATGTCGGTTCGAGGGTGTCTGCAAAGCAGGCATCCGTGATGACCACGGCTGCGAGCACACGCAGGTCCATATGACGCGCTGCAATGACTTCAGGAATCAGGCCTGTGCCCACCGCGTCGGCGCCTACGTGGCGCATGAAGCGATATTCGGTCTTTGTCTGTGTGTTGGGTCCGGGCACCCCCAGGTAGATCCCTTCTTGCAGACGCTCGCCTGCCCGAAGCGCTGCCTGATGCGCCACCTCGCGCAGCGCTGGGTCGTACGGATTGCTCATGTCGGGAAAGCGCGGCCCCCACGCATCTACGTTTGGCCCTTCAAGCGGGTTAGCGCCCTGCAGATTGATGTGATCAGCAAGAAGCATAACCTCGCCTGGCGTGTAATGCGGATTCACGCTTCCTGCTGCAGCGGTCGCAATGAGGGTCTCAATGCCAAGCGCCCCCATGATGCGAACCGGCAGCGCGCTCTCGCGTGCCGAGATGCCCTCGTATAGATGCAGGGCATGGGGTACAACGAGAACGTCCTGCTCCCACAGCTCTCCTGCAATAAAGCGATGCGCGTCGGTCTCGCCCGGTGCTGGAAGATGCGGGACGTCTGCAAAATCGATTGCTGTTGCAGACGTCATCTCTTCAACAAGCGGCTCGGTTACAGGGTCAGCGATGATCCCAATGCGCGGCCTGTCAGATAGTAGCGCGCGGACCGCCTCCGCAGCTGTATTGACATGAGCAAGGTGGGTATCAGGATCCAGTACAGACGCGGCCATATGACAATTGGGAAACTATGCAGGAGGTCAACACAAAAGAGGGCAGCGCGTGAACCACGCTACCCTCTCCATGCTTGCAAATACAGGCAACACATGCAACTCGTTCGGCTCTGAGAGCGGGCCGATTAGTCCATGTCTTCCAGAATGCTCCAGATCTTTTCGATTTCCTCTGTCGACGCCTCGTCTTCGTCTTTCGTTCGGCGCGATTTGCTCTGCGAAGCGCCCTTCTCTTTCTGCTTTGACTCGCGTTGCTGCACATCGCGCTTGATCGCCTCAAACTGCGACTCGCTCGGACTCACTTCTGCAGCCGGCTCTTCGGAGGTCGAGGTTGAGCTCGATGAAGCGTCTTTGGACTTGCTTTTTTTCTTCGACTTCTTTTTGCCACCTGTTGTGGATTCAAGGACAGGGAAAAGCGAACGCATTGCTCGCTCCAGATCGTCTTCCTCGTCCTCGTCGTCTTCTTCTGCCTCGTCGACGGCTTCGGCCGCTGGCGATTCGAACTCTTCCGTAGAAGGGCCGTTATCTTGGGTAGGCTCGTCGAACATCGAAGCGAACTCCATCTCTGCCTCTTCCGCAGGCGTCTCTTCCGCGGTTGTCTCTTCGGCAGGAGCCACTGTGCTGCTTTCTACTTCGTCTTCGCCTCCGCCAAGCACATCAGAAAAGTCGAACTCGTCGGTAGCATCTTCCCCCTCCTCGTGCGAAACCGGTTCTGATGCCTCCGCTTCATCACGAGCGACCGGTTTTTCTTCCGAAGGCACGGCAGGAGCCGGCTCCGGGGCTTGTTCAGTGGCTTCTACAACGGCCTCTTCAGGCGTCGATGCCTCATGTTTTTTGGATTCGGGTGTTGCCTCTGAAGGCGCAGGTTCACTCTGCTGAACAGATGCCGCTTCGGCAGGTGGACGCTGCATATCGGTGTCTGCCAGGGTATCAAGCGACCCGATATCTGAGCGCAGATTCTGCGGCATCTCCTGCGGATCGGCATCGCCTTTCTTGTACTCCGAGAGCATTTCGAGCTCGGCCTGCAGGAACGCCCGCAGCCGTGACGCGATCTGCTGGCGACGCTGCTCAACGGCATGCGTCTGTTGCTGAATGGCGTTACGCTCCTTTACGGCCTCTGCTTTAATGCGCTCTGCCTTTGCTTCGGCACGCTCGACAATGTTTTCTGCTTTGTCGCGCGCATTGCTCAGATGCTGTTCTGCGTTCTCACGTGTGGCCGAGAGCGCCTCTTGCAGGGCATCTTCGACCTTTTCGACGTGCGACATCTGCTGTTCGAGCTCTTCGGCGCGATTTTTCGCACGCCGCGTCTCGTTCTCCAACTCTTCCCACTGGTCAGCCACCATTTCCAGGAAGTTCTCAACCTCTTCCACACTGTATCCGCGCAGGCTGCGGTCGAAGTCTTGTTTACGGATATCGAGGGGCGTAAGCTTCATGTGCTGAGTTGTCGGTGTGGGAAAGACTGTGAGCAGTAAACAGCCCCTGTTTCAGTCGTACGTGCCGTCTTCAGGACTGCCTGATCGCTCCTCAAGCAGAGTCTGTTGCGGGGTGTTTGTTACAGTGCGTATTAACAGCGCAAGATCTATGCTACACCGTTGCAGCGCAACGCAGCCACCGAACGTACTCATGTGACCTGGGCACCAACGGTTACTTGACCAGGCTTGGCTTTACAACCTGGCTCTAACCATGACTATTACGGGCTACGACTGCATAAACCTGTTACAGGTGTTTCACGAGGAGCCCTCCATTCTGTTTCGCCTGTTCTGCACACAGTGCCATTTATGAGTACTCCTCAGATTGACCTGCTTTCTGGGCTGAACGAGTCTCTTTGCGTAACCACGTAGCATCTCCATACCTGGGCGCCCACATCCAAAAGACTGCTCTTACGAGCGCGGCCCGAAGATAGCACTTCCGATACGGACCATCGTGCTCCCCTCTTCTATAGCCACCTCAAAGTCGTTGCTCATTCCCATCGAAAGATGCTCAAGTGACACGTTCGCTGCGCCTCCGGTGTACGTTTCAGCCAATGTGCGCAGGTGCGCAAATTCGGAACGTACCGTTTCAGAATCATCCACAAACGACGCCATTCCCATGAGTCCATCAATCTTTAGATGCTCGTATGCCTCGCATGCATTCAGAAAACCATGGAGGTCTTCAGGAGGAAGCCCGTACTTTTGATCAGCACCGCTGATATTCACCTGTACAAAGCAGGGAATAACACGATCGTTCTTCGCCGCGCGTTTATCAAGCTCTTCGGCAAGACGCGGGCTGTCGAGAGCCTCAAACCGGTCGGCATGGCGCGCCACGAATTTGGCTTTATTCGTCTGCAGATGTCCAATCATATGCCAGCATACGTCTCCCCCTTTCCACTGACCCGGACGCTCTTCGACGCGGTCACGAAGAGCACGGGCGCGGTTCTCGCCAAAGTGCGTAAGTCCGGCCGCAACCCCCGACGTAATCGCCTGCATCGGAAACGTCTTCGACACGGCGACGATGGTGATTTCATCGGTATCGCGTCCGACCCGCTCACAGGCTTGTGCGATGCGCTCGCGCACGGTGTCGACGCGGTCTTGTACGGCTTGCGGAGAAAGTTGCGTTGCGGGATTAGGCGCGGTTTCAGGCATGGTATGCGTTCAACAGAATGATTCGTTGGTACAGAATGAAGGATCAGAGGTATGGATGCTTATCCAGAAGGTGGGCTTCGTATCAGACGTGCTGCGATGATGGGTACGAGCCACGTTGAAGGTGCTACGCGTGTCCCCCCGACGGCTGAGCCACGAACGAGACGATCCGTCCGCTCTTCACGACTGCACGCACCTGGATGGGCCGACAGCAGACCCAGCAGTCGACTACGTACTCGTGGGTCCCCTCAACCGGATCGACCTGTTCGGTGAGTGTCTCCCAGCAGTATGGACATGTAAACGAATGTTCGAGCATAGAATGCGTTCAGAGTTTCGGAAGCGCTTGTCTTGTTCGTTGCTCCATGGTACGGGATTTACCGGATGGCAAGTAATGTTAATACCACTCAAAATGTTAATGCCACTCAATAAGCAAAGCGTGCGGTCCCGCGTGTCCTTACTGCTCCGTACCGAGGAAAGCTATCACTGTTACGGGGTTTGTTCTTATGCCTCAGCCTGCAAGACGTCCATTGGTGGCTTGTCGTAAAGCGTACGGCTGTTGAACAGCCCGAGTCCGAGAACCAACGTTACGATCACAGCAAAGGTGATCGCGAGTTCGCCCCAGGCCACCGCAAAGGCGCCATCAAAGACAAACGTAGCGAGTGTCCAGCCCGCCACGATAGCGAGTCCGATACCTGCTGCCGCAGCAAGCGTCCCAATCAGGAGATACTCAATGGCCAGAATTTTAAGTACGGTTGTGCGCGAGGCGCCGAGCGTCTTTAAGAGCACGCTCTCTCCGGCTCGCTGGTAGCGGTTTACAAGCAGCGTGCCCAGCAGCACAAGCAGCCCGGTGAGCACGCTAAAGAGCGCCATAACGCGAATCACGTACCCGAGCCGGTCGAACAGATCTTGGGCCGTGCGCAGCACCAGCGTTAGATCAATAATCGATACGTTGGGGAATGCGTCGACCACGGCACGCTGCACTGTTGTGGCGTGACTGGTGTCGTCGGTGCGGCTGAGCATGGCGTAGATCTGCGGGGCCTCTTCGAGCACGCCGGGCGGAAACACCACGAAGAAGTTGGTGCCGATGCGCTGCCAGTCGACTTCGCGGAGACTGCGCACTTCGGTGGTGATGGGCTGCCCCTGTACGTCGAACGTAAGCTGGTCGCCCAGCGATACGTTCAGTTCGTCGGCAATTCCTTCTTCAAGCGATACGGGCACGGGCTCGCTTCCGTCTACCCGTTCGGTGACGAAGGTGCCTGCAACAATCTCCTCGCTCTCTGTCAGATAATCACGGTAGGTCGATCGGTATTCGCGGCGGTGTGCCCATGTGGTACGCACCTCAGGGTCTTCGCGCAGCTCGCTAACCGGTCGTCCGTTTACGGCCGACAGGCGCATCGTTACGATCGGCGACGCGTCGAGCACCGGCGCTCCGGCGCCCTCAATGGTTTCGGTAACGCCCTGCACCTGGTCGGGCTGCACGTCGAACAGAACCATATTGGGACGCGTCTCGCCCTCGCCGGAGATGCGAATCTGCGACAGGATCGTTTCCTGGGAGATCAGCAGGGTAGCGATCAGAAACGTACCGAGCCCCAGCGCGACGAGCAGCACGGTCGTCTGATTGTGAGGCCGGTGCAGGTTGGCCAGCCCCTGTCGCCAGGGGTAGCTCCACTGCCGGGGCACGAGACGGCGCAGTGCAACCATGAGCGCATACGCGAGCGCTGCCAACGCGGCAAAGACCGCGACCAGCCCGGCTGCGTAGCCCAGTCCGATCTGCCAGGTGGGCGCCTGGGCTATAGCAAACCCCGTGAGTGCACCGCCAATCGCGATGGCTACGGCCCAGCGTGCCCAGTCTCGCCCACCGGTTCCTGTCTCCTGATGCCGAAGCGCTTGCAGCGGCGACACGCGCCGAACCGGGAGGAGCGGAATCAGCGCGAACAGCACAGTTGCCGCTGTGCCCATACCAAGCCCAAGCCCTACTGCACGCAGCGATACGGAGAACGCGACCGGTACGGGTAGAAAATCCTCCAGTACGTATGGAACGCCCATCTGCATCAGCACGCCCAGCGCTGTACCCAGTGCTCCGCCAAATGCGCCCAGCACGGCTGCCTGCGTGAGGTAGATCCGAAAGGTTTGTCCCGATTTTGCACCCAGGCAGCGCAGCACCGCCACCGAAGTCAGGCGCTGCTGGATGTATACATGCACGGCGCTGGCAATACCAATGCACCCTAAGATCAGCGCCATGAATCCCACCAGACTCAAAAACCGGTACAGATTACCGAGTCCCTGCTCCCATGTGCCCGCTGCCTGCTCAACCGTTTCGATGCTTACCCCCGCCTCTTGCATAGTGGGCCGGATGTCTGCGATGAGCGCCTCCACGTCGCGGTCGTCGTCGAAGCGGAAGTAGAGCTCGTGCTCAGCGCGGCTGCCCGGCCCCAGCAGCGTGGTGTCGAGGCCCTCGTATGGCACGTACACGCGCGGACTGAACGACGACATGATGCCCGATTCACGCGGCATCTGCTCAACGCGCCCGGCCACCGGGTACCAGTTGCGGCCTACCCGAATGGAGTCGCCCACCGACAGGTCGAACTCATCCCAGAGCGTCGCATCCACCAGCGCCTCCCCCTGCTTGGCGTGGTCCTCATAGCTTCCTTCCGGGACTGCCTCAACCTCGCCGTAGAACGGGTATCCAGGCTCGGTGGCGCGGATTGTGGAGAGGCGCGTGCCCGCATCTCCAAACGCAACCATCGACTGAAACGAGATGCGCCGCGCCTGCGTGCCGCCGATCGAGTCGGCCACCGCTTCGACTCGCTCAGGGAAGCGGTCGTTGTGCTCAAACCCAAGGTCGGCCCCCAGCAGCTGACGCGCCTCATCGTTGATGGTGCGGGTCAGGTTATCCCCAAACCCGTTGATGGCTACGAGCACCGCCACCCCTACCACCAGCGCCGACAGGTACAGCACCAGGCGTCCGCGGCTGCCCCGGCTGTCGCGCCAGGCCATAGAGAGCGTAAAACGGTTCATGCGTATGTTGTTGGGATGCAGAAGACGGTTTCGGACCGAATGAGACGAGCCGGCCTCCGAAGAGGATTCGCCCCCGACAAAAGGTTTACGTCTGATGCGACGATGAGTGCGCCCTACGAGCGGCGCGCCTCGGGGTAGATGGGCCAGGCGTCGGTGTGCTGCTGGTCGTAGATGAGCGATGTTTCGACCTGTTGCACCTCGTCCCGGGCGGTGAAGGCGCTCAGGATCAGGTCGCGCAGATGGGCCGGATCGCGAACGGTGACGTGCAGCAGAAAGTCGGTGCGTCCGCCCAGATGGTAGCAGACCACCACCTCTGGACGCTGCACCGCGGCCTGCTGAAACTGCTCAACCGTGGCGCGCGAGTGGCTCCGCAGTTGCACCGCCACCATCGCCTGCACGCCAATGCCGAGCGCCTCCGCATCCACCACCGTGCGCGTGCCCTCAATAATACCTTCTTCGCGCAGCCGCCGCACCCGCATCAGACAGGTGGATTCGGCGAGTCCGACCCGCTCAGCCAGCGTTTTGTTGGGGATGCGAGCATTCTTCTGTAGGATGCGAAGGATTTTGCAGTCGGTTTGGTCGAGCGTAGCCATAGTGGAATCGAGCGAAGATAATTCGGAACGCTTGCGGATACTGTAAGCGCTTCCGATTATACGGGTACGTTACGTTCTTGTCCCATCGCTCTCCGGTGCGCTATGTCTGCTTCTGATGATCTGTACACCACCGCGGTTCATGCCGGACGCGCTTCGGTGCGCGCACTTGGCAAGCACGCGCCGCCCATTGACCTGTCTTCGACGTATCCGTTCGATGATATGGACGCTGCCGCTCGCAGTCTAACCGAGCTGGCGCACGGCGCGGCCACCGCCGAAACGCCGGTTTACGCTCGGCTGCACAATCCCACGGTAGCGCGCGCCGAGCAGGCGGTAGCCGAACTGGAAGGCGCAACCGACACCGTGGCGTATGCCTCAGGCATGGCCGCCGTCACCGCTGTGCTGATGGCCACGCGCACGCTCCGCAACGACAGCGCTACCCCGCATGTCGTGGCCGTGCGCCCCATCTACGGCACGACCGACCACCTGCTCACCAGCAACCTGATCGGTATCGACGTGTCATGGGCCAACCCCGATAGCATTGCAGAGGCGATGCGCCCTGCCACCGCCCTCGTGATGATTGAGACGCCCGCCAACCCGACGCTCGACCTGGTGGACATCCAGGCGGTAGTCGACCAAGCAGGAGACGTGCCGGTCGTGGTGGATTCGACCTTTGCGCCCCCCGTCATTCAGCGTCCGCTGGAGCACGGGGCCACGCTCTCCCTGCACAGCGCCACGAAATTTTTGGGCGGACACGGCGATGTGATGGGCGGGGTCGTCTCGACCTCGGATGCGGACTGGGCCGCGGCGCTGCGTCATGTGCGCGTGGCCACCGGCGCGCTGCTGCATCCGCACGCCGCCTACCTGATGCATCGCAGCATGCCCACTCTTCCGGCCCGGGTGGAGCGCGCGCAGTCCACCGCCACCGCCCTGGCCGACCGGCTTCAGGCGCACCTGGCGGTGCAAGCCGTTCATTTTCCGGGATACGACGCCGCTGCCTGCTACACACGGCAGATGGACGGCCCCGGCACGCTGATTTCATTCGAGTTGGGTACGTACGAGGCCGCACGGGCTGCGGTGGAAGCCGTATCGCTCATCACCGCTGCTGTGAGCCTGGGCTCCACCGACACGCTCATCCAGCATCCGGCCTCGCTCACCCACGGCGTGGTGGCCGACGACGCAAAGTCCGATCACGGCATCACGCCCGGCTTGGTGCGGCTCTCGGTGGGACTGGAAGGAGCGGATGCGCTGTGGAATGATCTGGAGCAAGCGCTGGAGGCGTGTGTAGTGGCGGCGTAGAGGGCGGATGGAGTGCTGTCGCCGGAGACGTCCGCTCTGCTTTCAGTCTCCGGCTACCGGGGCATTGGTGTGGGACATGGATCGGCCTGGAAAGCCGATGCTGTGAAGGTTCGCTCGAGTTTCGTCGCGCACTCTGTGAGCACACCCCACCCCGTTTTGCCCCATGCAAAGCTTAAATCGTCATAAAGATTGAGCGCATTCCTCCCTCCGCGTCCCTTTTGTTAACTATGAATACCGGACCTTCCGTAGACGGATTGTCAGGATCGTACTTTGGGTAGTACATTTCGAAGTAATACTCGCCTGCCGTGTAGAAGTAACTTTGAAAGTCATCTACTTCGTGGGGGTGCCCAATCTCATTACAGACATCGGCGTCCTGTTCGTTCGTCATGACTCGCAGGGACTCAGCAGAAGGGGGCGGAAACGACTCAGAACCAGGTGTTGCTTCAACGAGTCTATCCCAGTCTTCCGTAATAAACTGGTAGATGTACGACTGTGGGGCGTTACTTTCAACTCCATGACAGCCATTTGCCTGGGCATGTGCAAGTTCACTGGTCCCACTTATGAAAATAAAGAGGGCGGCAAGTGCCGATAGGTAACGCATTTGAGTCTCATGCCGACACTACAGCGGAGGACGTTGAAAACGAATCATTTCAACCGTTTCGGTATCATCGTTGATGTACAATACAAACTGGGTCCGCCCCATGTCCTCAATCGCTGGCGATCCGTCCTCGCTCTCTTCAGCAATGGGGATCGCAATGTAGGTATCGATATCAGGATTATCAAAAGGGGCAGTGTCACCTGAGCGACGAGTGGTTCTGAGTGCAGCACTCAGTTCGGAGAGGGCCATTCCGGGGTAGATCTTTTCTTCTCCAATGGCAAGTTTCCAGTCTGACGAGCTCATCTCCAGCGATGTCACGCCCCGAGGGCCATCTTGATAAATTTCGTATTCGATTGTTGCCCCATCATACCTCAGTGTATGCACGGACCGGCCCCTCGGAAAGTCGGTTTGGTCTGTGGCATTCGGGCTTCCTAACAATCGGTATACCTCTTCCAACGAAGAGGCGGATATGAGCTCCGCAAAAGCAGGGGGCTGTCCAAGGACCGACTCGGCAGGTTCGCTTTCTCCAATCGCGCTTTCACGATGCACTGTGACATGCTGTAGATCACTTGCCTGGATGTACGGTACATCTTCGGTCTGGCCATGCGTGCCTTCATCTGATGTTACTCTTATCTCCTGAGCATAGCCCGGAGCCGCGACCAGGCACAGCATCCACGCCACGAGCCAGCAGCGTTGCAAAAGGGGGTGCGATACATAGCGTTTGGATGCTTGGTCGCAGATGGTTACCGACAAGTACGTAGTCGGCGTTGAAGACCCGCACGCTTTCGGATACAGTGATACAAGCGAAATGGCTTCAGAAGACCCAGTCTACATCATGACAATGGTCACGACATCGAATGCATCATCGAAAACAATTATTCCCGCTCTTCCAGCAGGAAGCCTATCCTCTGGCCATTCTGACGGAGGGCGCACGTACGTAACCAAGAAGTAGTATGAGTCGGAGGCATAGAAGCTGTGGTCACGATATGGCCCGCCTTCAAGGCCACTTCCGATAAGCTGCCCACACGCTTCAGAATCATGCTCTTCGGTGAGCACCCGAACCTCCCCAATAGCGGCGGAAACACCGTGCCGGGTACGATTATCGGACCACTGGTCTTCCGTCAGGTACGATTCAACCATCTCCTCTGCTTCTGAGCGTGGAGGGGGGCACTCGGTTATGCTTTGTGATGAAGCTGTCTTGATGGGTAGCACAACCAGCAAAGCCAAAACAGTAATGAATCTTGCAAAGATCATGTTTTTAGTTTTTCTGAAAGGCGGGTACGCCCCGCCGGAGACGTCCGCTTCACTTCCAGTCTCCGGCTACCGATTCACTGGCCTCACTTCGCGTTGATGGGTCGTGACCTGGCCCAGGTTCGCGATAGCAAGGAGTCTCTTCCTCCTTGGCCCCTGCGTAGTTCGGAGCCACGACCACACACAGCGCGCACCCAACGATCCAGCGGACGCAGTTGATTAACCTTGTAGTAATGATGGTTTGTTGCGTAGAAGAAGAGATTGTAGCTGTAGCCGTCTTCTGCTTCCGCATTTCGGGTCAGGGCAGGACCGGCAATCTCTGCACAGGCATCAGGGTCCTGGTCGTTGGTCATCAGCCGCAGTTCGCTGGGAGATACGTCGATGCCGTCTCGCTGAAGTATATCTTGACGGTCGTCTAACATGCTCATCACCTGTGCCCGAGCGCGGTCATTGCCTTCTTCGGGACAGCCATTTGCCTGGGCGTGTGCAAGTTCACTGGTTGCACTTGTGAGAATGAGGAGAACTGCCAGTGCGGATAGGTAATGATGCATGCTCTATCCTTCACAGTTATTGACGTTCAAATAGTATAGTCTCGTGCTCCGTGCCAAGCGTAAAATACTCTGGGCGCTCGGGGTCGTCCTCTACCCATTGCGTGATGTATTTGCATGAAACCGTTCCATCGGAGCGTGTCAATTCAAGCATTGCGACTTGGTGAGATGAAGCCTCCAACGGGCCATAAAAGGGATCCTCACACTGCGCATTGACCTCATAACTGACGGTCTGGTCTAACTCGTCCTCAACATATTTCTTTAGCGTACCGTCTTCCATGAATACCCACTTCGATTTAGGATCGGCTTCCGCCACCCACGTACCCACAAGTTGCTCTTCAACCTCGCCGGGATCGAATTCTTGGGCATAGCCCGGAGCCACAACCACACACAGCACGCATGCTGCAATCCAGCAGCGTTGCAAGAGTGGTTGAGCAGACATAACTCGGATTCGTTAGCGAGAGGGTTCAATGTCCCATGTGATCTTCCCGCACAAAAAGTATGAGGCGGCCTGACGGAATGGATAGCAGTGTCAGTCGCTCCTCAGATAGCCCTTGGATGACTGCACAGATGTCCGCACCCGATTGTGACTCTACCAAAAGCATTCCTGCATCATGTTCTTTCACCTCTTCACCTCTACATTCGTGGACTACCGAAAATGGGTCTTCAGCTTGAAGCTCTCCATCGTAGTAGTCTTGAAGCGTGTCTTCCGTAAAGACCCACCTCGATTTAGGATCGGCTTCCGCAACCCATGTACCCATGAGTTGCTGTTCAACTTCTTCGGGGTCAAACTCTTGAGCAAATGCGACGCCAGAACAACTGACATGTATAATTGCCATCAAAAAAATAAATAGGATTGAAAAATGACTATTGTTCATGTCTCAGAAGCATTAGTTAAAGATTATTGGCAATCGATAGCTTGCTCAGCCTCGTTCGTTTTACTTTCACGTTCCTCTTGACCGGCTCTTCCAATATTAATCAGACGGGTTACATCCTCGATTGTAACTTCATCAATATGGCTTAGAACATTTTCGTCGTAGAACCACATTCCGCTTATGGTTGCCAATTCGGTATCGCTTTCAATTTCACCTGGTGTGTTTACAAAGTCCAAAGAAGAATCAAACTCATCTTGGTAGAAGTCGGTGAATGCCTGATAGTTGTTTTTTCCTGTTAACTGAAAAAGCCCACGTCCTCGGTATTTCCAGCCATCTCCGCTTTCCTCATCGCCATTACCCATTCGATCTGCGTACACGTAGTTGGCCAGTTTTTCTGGGTCTTCCAGGTAGTCATTTGGATCCGGTAAATCCGGGTCTGTTTCTGAAAAGCGACTTGGCCAAATCTCTTTAAGTCGCTCGGCTGTTGTATAGTTCAACCCTTCTTCCAACGTTGTGAGTCCTCCAGTCTCATGATAAACTTGACCGAGAAAATGGGCTACCTCCAGTTCTCCGCCAATGTCAAACTCGGAGATATTTTCCTCAATCGCCTCGTGAACATCCTCTACGACCTCTGTTTCAGCGTTCTCGAAAATGGACTCCAGATCACTCAGAGAAGGCACACATGGGTCATCCTCCTCATCGTCACAATGCTCCGGTGGGTTGTCGCTTTCGCAGGGGTCCATAGGTTCGCACCCAGACCCGGGCTCCGGATTGAGGTCGCGTCGATCTGTACACTCTGATTCATCCGAGCCTCCGTCTTCATCAGGGGGACTTCCTCCACTGCCTCCATCCGGAAAAGGATTGGACCCATCGTCATTTGTTGATCCACCTCCATCACATATGGTAACGGTTTCATACCCGAGGGTGCAACTTTGGTATGGGTCCGAGATTGAACCTGCACAGTATGCAACGTACCATCTTGAAAAGGTTGTGCATGATTTCGAAGCAGCTCCCGTTTCTTCGTGCAGAGCTTCCTCAGCCGCCACTTCTTCACCAATCAAAAGGAGCTGCTCATACACCATCTCCTCCGCTCCCTCAGCAGACGGAATAGTGCAATTTGCATATCGGATACTCAACGGATCTGTGATCTCCGGACTTGAAACCTCTAACCCGTACGCAAATCGTTCCGTCTCTCCATCAGCCGCTTCTACCATCTCCTCTGGAAAGTGCAGGTATTTGCTATGAAACGACACGTCGTCAGAGAACGGTCGCGAGGCCAGGTAGCAGCCGTACGCCGAGGCATCGGCATTGCTCTTCGGGGCCGGCTCGCCCGGCGTGAGCAGTTCGGATCCGGTGGGCATCGGCGCCAGCGTCAGACTTGATGAATCGGCGGGCACCGTACGTGCCGTGGGGTCGGTATCATCCGGTTGCAGATCTACAGACGAGTCGCAGCCTGCAACAAGGAGCAGCCCGCCCAGCAGCAGGAGCGGAATGGAGTGGAGTAAAGGCGATAGAGACGAGGAACGCGGAGAAGAGGCCGTCGAAGGCCACAAGGAGAATAGCACAGGTACGAGCAGGCAATCCGAAAAGCAGACGAGCATAGCACCGACGCGGCTGAATAGCACTCCGCATCATTGCGCCCGATCACGCCTCGTACCGACGGCGATGATATGGAACGCATGCCGATAGATACGTCACTCGGCACGCGCAAGACGGGCAGCTAAAATGCAGTTATAGAGTAGCCCCCCCCCCCCCGCAGATCTGCAAGGTTGAATTGTAACGAAGTTGTGAGTGGGATTTATCGTAGACGCCTTCGGTATCGGTAGTATGGATTAACGGGGAGTGTGTACATGTCTAACGACCTGTAGCCCAGAACTGGGAGCGGAGCGGACGTTCCGGGCGATGCTAACCAAGTTAGTGCGGCAGAAGCCTGTAGAGGAGCATGCCTGTTGACATTTTCAGTGTCAGTAGTAGGGACGAACGGGAGACCGTTCGCTCCTGTCGAGGGAAAGGTCTCCTACAACATCGGCACGGGTCATGCGCTCTACGAACATCTCTTCCACTCTGGCAGAAGCATACGCCTCACAGGCTGGGACCGTCACATGAAGTACCGCTTCGGATCCACCCCTCAGTCGCTGCGCGACAGCTCCCCTCTCCAGGGGAGCGGCTTGTGATGGCCCGTTTACACTTGTTTCTTCCTGCACACGGGAATCCGCCTGCGCCCGTCGAGGGAGACTGTCGGCTATGCTCACAATTCTCGCTCATGAGTACCAACATCGACGCATCAAGAAAAACGCCCCACCGAGAAGCATCTCGATGGGGCGCGGTCTGTGTGTTGGGGGAAGCAACACGTGTCGCATCCCCCTGAAATTGTATGTGGCCGAGTATGATCAGCTTTCGCCTTCGAAGGGGTAGACGTCCTTCAGGAGCGCCTGCAGCTTGGTTCGTCCACGGTTGATGCGACTCTTGACCGTACCCATGGGCAGGCCGGTGATCTCCGCAATCTCGTCGTAGGCCAGCTGCTGGATGTCGCGCAGCACCACCACCTCGCGGAAGGCGGGCGGAATCTCGTTCATCGCCTCCTGAATGTAGTGATCCTGAATCGTGCTCTCCGCATGCTTGTCGGGCGAGAACGACTCGTCCGGGATTTCCATCTCGTACTCTTCGTTATCCCGGTTCACCGACTGGATGGACTGCATCCGGCGGCGCTTGCGCTTGCGGTACTCAGAACGCGCCAGGTTTCCGGCGATGGTATAGAGCCACGTCGAAAACTTCGCAATACGCCGGTACGAATGGCGATTGCGGTGCACCCGCAGGAACGTCTCCTGCAGAAGGTCTTCACAGCGCTTCATATCGCCCAGAAAGCGATAGAGGTACTGCATAAGCCGGTCGGAGTACCGCTCCACGAGGATGTTGAACGCCTCAACGGTGCCCGCCTGAAACTGCGACATGAGATCTTCGTCGCTCATGTCCTGGAGCGCATCATACCGGTTGAAGGACTTGGTATCCTTCTTCGTTTTGGTTACGACTTCGGTCTTGTCCTTCGCCATATATCTGCTGCTATTGCTACGTAAACGCCAGTGGGAGTCAGGGCGTATTTTAATTGTACACGCTTAATATTCACGCCGAGCCAAACCAAACGCAAATGCAAGTTGTCACGAATACGGTACGCCTTGACTTGTTCCTTACCTGTACTCGGTGGACACATTATAGCAGCAAATTGCAGTCCAATCTACCGCAATCCACTCAATACGTGGAAAAGAGCCGTGAAATCATGGCGCGGCGCGTCATTCTGGCGGATGCGTGCCGTATTGGCAACGCACAAAAGGGGCCTGCCATAAAGCCGGTGGCCTTTCTCGCACCTGTTATGTAGGTTGCGGGATGCGGGCGTTACCCTGCTCGTGTGTTTTCGTATACGTTACCCGACCCCTACTGTCTATCATGCGGTACACTTTCTCTTCCCTTATCGGCATGCTCGCCACGGTAAGTCTTCTCGCAGGAAGCACCCTGCTTCTGGGATGCAACGGCGCGGCTTCGTCAGAGCCCTCGGCGGAAGCCCCCATCGCGCTGGCCATCCACGGCGGAGCCGGGGTGATCTCATCGGATGCGATGTCCGATGACGAAGATGCAGCCTATCGCGAAGCGCTCCATGAGGCGCTCGATGCGGGCTATGCGGTGCTTGAAGACGGCGGCACCAGTCTCGAAGCTGTGGAGGCGGCTATTATGGTGATGGAAGATAACCCGCTCTTCAATGCTGGACACGGGGCGGTCTTTACCAGCGACGATCGCGTAGAGCTGGATGCCTCTATCATGGATGGCGCAACCCGTAACGCCGGAGCCCTCACCGGCGTGACCACGGTGCGCAATCCGATTCAGCTGGCGCGTACCATTATGCATGAGTCGCCACACGTTATGATGGCAGGCGAAGGCGCTGAAGTATTTGCAGACGGCTTCGACCTGGAGCGCGTCGACAACGAGTACTTCCACACGGAGCGCCGCCTGCAGCAGGCCCGTGAGGCACGAAGCAACGACGCCACCTCCAGCCTGCGTCTCTCTGAAGACATGGACGCGCCGCTCGGTACCGTCGGTGCCGTAGCGCTCGACCGCGACGGCAACCTGGCGGCGGGCACCTCGACCGGCGGCATGACGAACAAGCAGTTTGGACGCGTGGGCGACTCGCCGATCATTGGCGCGGGCACCTACGCCGACAACGCCACCTGCGCGGTCTCCTCGACCGGCCATGGCGAATACTTCATCCGCAGCGTCGTTGCCCACGACATTGCGGCACGCATGCAGCATGGCGGACAGGCGCTGGCTGATGCCGCTGATGCGGTGATTCATGATGCCCTGCCCGACCTCGGGGGAACCGGCGGCGTCATTTCGCTGGATGCAGAGGGTACAGTGGCCATGCCGTTCAACACCGAAGGCATGTACCGGGCCTCAATCGATGCAGACGGCGAGCGTGTCGTGCGCATCTATGGCGATGCGGAAGAGGCAGAACGCACGGAGTAGATCTTTTTGCTTTCCCCATTTCGATATTCCGATGACGCCTTCTGAACCAACCGAATACCCGATCAACGGCGTGCTCGACCTGCACGTCTTCGACCCGAGTGTCATTGGCGATCTGGTGCCGGATTATCTGCGGGCCTGTCATGAGAAGGAGATCTACCGGGTGCGGATCATTCATGGGAAGGGCACGGGTAAACTACGGAAAGGGGTCGTGGCGCTGCTCGACCGCGACCCGCTCGTGCTGCGGCACCGCCCGGCCACCGACAAAAGCAGCTGGGGCGCGACTATCGCATTTCTCGATCCAGAGGCCGAGCCGGAGCGACCGGAGTAGCCTCTTCCCAAACGTTCTCGTCCCGAATATCTGTGGTGCCATTGTGTGCCCCTCGTCCCCAAACCACACGCGCCACGCTCCCACTGTCGCAGGAGTGCGGCGCGCTTTGTGTTTGGTCGTGGCCCAACGCTGGTGCTGTGAAGCACCGGGTTAGGCTCATCAGGCAGTTAAATCCATGCGATGAACAGGCCGCCTCCGGGACGCACGGGCTGCTCGAACCGCTCCCCTTCAGGCACGATCATGATCGCAATGCCGTGCGGAGCGCCGCGCTCGCGGTCGGCAAAGCGGGCACTGGCTTCGCGGCTCTGCTCGGCCACGACGCGCAGCACCTCTTCTGAGGTCGATACAAAGTGACTGCCCGGGAAGAATGTATCGCCAGGGAAGAATGTATCGCCGGGGATAAACGCATCGCCTGGTATGCTCCAGGTGGAGCCCGGTATAATTCGCCCGACCAGCCGTCCTACGTCGCGGCGATTGACCATGTCGCCGAGGGTGTGGCGCTCCCGCTCGGCGCGCAGTGGAATACCGTTCTGCCCGACGAGGGCGCCGTCGCCGTCAAACACGGCAATCATAAGCTGGGGGGAAATTTCGCCCTCTACCCCGTCGATTTCGAGACTCACCTCGCCGTGCTCCACCATCCATGCGGCGAAGCGTTCGGGCGTGAGGCCGTCCTTGGCGGAGCGCTCCAGCGTGGCCAGGGCGCGGTCGCTAAACTGCAGGTCGAAGGCCGACTGGGCCTGCGCCAGCGGAGTGCCAATCATTAGCAGAAGCAGGAGCGCCCCTATGAGGCGGCTTGGGGATGCGAGCGCTTTTGTTGCACGCGATTGTATAGACATATCCGGTTATTTTTGCGTTTTTGAGAACCTAATATTCACCGTGTGGTGGCTATGGTGCATAGCGCAAAAACAAGCGCGAAAGCGGACACGCCTCACATCCCTCTGAATAAAAAACGGGAGCCATCCATGACAGATGACTCCCGTTCGTGGTGCGAATGCGGCCCGTTGCTACTCGACCTCGTAGCCCAGCGTGCGGCCTTTTTCGGTGGCGGGGATGCCTTCCTCAAGCCAGGCCGGGGCGTCGCCGTCCATCAGGTAGTGGTCGAAGAACTGCTGCATGCGCATCTGCCAGTCCACTTTCAGGTGGTACTGCGTGGGCCAGTGGGGCTCGCCGTTGTAGTTGATGAGCCAGGCCGGCTGCCCGAGGCGACGCAGGGCCATGAACAGCTCTACGCCCTGTTCGAACGGCACCGCGCCGTCTTCGTCGTTGTGCATCATCATCAGGGGCGTGTCGATGCGGTCGGCGTAGAAGAGGGGCGAGTTCTCCCAGTAGCGCTTCGGATACTCCCAGAGCGTGCCGCCGATGCGGCTCTGCGTGCGCTCGTACTGGAACATGCGGCTGCGCCCGGTCCCCCACCGGATGCCGCCGTAGGCGCTCGTCATGTTGGCCACGGGAGCGCCGCCCTCGGCAGCGGCAAAGAGGTCGGTGCGGGTGAGCATGTACGCGATCTGGTAGCCGGCCCAGCTGTGTCCCTGCAAGCCCATGCGGTCTTTGTCGATGTAGGGCTCCTCGGCAAGCATCATCACGCCCGGCATGATGCTGTTGTAGGCGCTCTCGCCCGGATAGCCCTCTTCGTAGACAATGTCGGGCACAAACACGACGTAGCCGCGGCTGGCGTAGAAGGTGGGGTTGATGATGGAGCGATGCGGCGCGGGCGCCCAGTGGTTGTGCAGGTTGTCGCTGCTGCGCTCGTAAAAGTAGACCATGAGCGGATACGTCTCGCTCGCATCGAAGTCGTCGGGCTTGTAGAGGATGCCGTCGAGCTCCTCTCCTACGAGTGAGGTCCACGACATCGGCTCGGCGGTGCTCCAGCGGTAGTCGGCCTGCTGCGGGTTGGCATCGCTGACCTGCACCGGATCGCTGAAGTCGAGGTCGGTCGTCCACAGGTTCGGAAACTCGCGTACGTCTTCGCGCTGGTAGAGCAGGCGCTCGGCCTCGTCGGCCTGGGTGAGCGACGAGAAGCGCCGGTCGTCCATGATGAGTTCAGTGGGGGCGCTGCTATCGACCGTGCCCTGGTAGTAGCCCGAGGCTTTGGTGTCGGTGTTGAAAGCGTGGAGCATCAGGGGCTCATCGGGGTCGATCGCGTCGGCATCGGGGTCGAGCTGGCGGATGCGAAACTGCAGCGCCTCGGCCCGACCCATGCCGCCGGTGAGGTTGGTCGGTGCCGCTGGATTGGAGGGGTCGACTGCCCACGCATCGAACTTGTCGTAGATGACGAAAGCGTCGTCGCCGGTGAGCCAGCCTGCGGATCCATATGGAAATGGTGGCATGGGCCGGTCGTGCTGTTCATCGTAAAGCGGCGCATCGATGGCAGCCCCCAGGTCGATAGGCGTGCTTCCTGCTTCGACCGACTGTGCCCACCACGTTTCGTTCGTGCCATCCCACCAGGTAAGATGCGCAGCTTCGGGCGAGAGCGAGGCCGGATACTGCACACGCTCTTGCGCCAGCCGCTCCTCGCCCGTGTCTACATCGATCAGGTAGACATCGTAGTAGGTCGGGAAGTCCCACGACATTTCTTTCTGGTACGGACGGTTGGTGTTGGCAATGGCAAGGCCGGCATTGCCATTGTCGCCGACGCTCACATTGGGCCAGTCTTCGGTGGCGAGCTGTACGATGCGGTTGCCATCGTCCAGGTGGGCCACAGCTTGAAAGGTGCGGCGCAATTCCTGCTCTCGGTCGTTCAGTTGCACGCTCTGTGGACGCTCATCCTGCCAGTGCCAGATGTCTACCTCAACGGGTTCGTCTAAGAGCGTTGCGGTGGTATCGGGATCGGGCTGCGGAGCGGTGCCAAAGAAGAGGCGGTTTCCGTTGTCAGAGAACGAGAGCGATCCATGCTTGCTCACCCACCAGTCCTCGGGGATCCCATCCGTATCGAGATCGGCAATGAGCGTGGCTTCCTCACCGAGCGTGGCGTGATACAGGGTGTAGGCTTCTTCATCGGCGTCGATGGCGTCGGCGTCGAGATCATCTCGGTTTGTAAGGAAGGCTACCTGCGTGCCGTCGTCGTCGAGCGCGAGGTCGCTGTAGGTGCCGGGGCCTTCCAGGAGCGGCGTCGTTGCTCCCGTCTCAGTGGCAAGGGCAAACACGCCATCGCCGGTGCTGTCGGGCGTGGCGGTGGCGTAGACCAGCCAGTCGCCCGCATCGGTAAAGTGATACGCGCTCACGTGCTCGATTTCGGTCGTGTCGTCGTTGTCGAGGTCCTGCAGCACGAGGCGTGTGCCTGCATCGTCGCGCTCTTCCTCGTTTTCGCCGTTCTCGTTGCTGCCCTCATCACTGTTCTCATCGCCATTTTCTATGTCGTCGGTGTGGCGATAAGCGAGCCAGCGTCCGTTGTCGTCGGGCAGTGCAAACGAGTCAAGGTGCGGGATGCGCTGCACGTCGCCTGACTCGATATGCGCAACGGCGAGCGAGTCAGGCGCATCATCATCGTCGTGATCATGCGGCGGCACGATGCGCGTAACCACGTAGCGGCTATCGGCGGTGAACTGCGCGTCGGTGGCACTGCGCGGCACATCCAACTGATGGGTGCCCTCGTGTGTGGCTACGCGCAGGGTATCGTCGCCGTGTTCGGGACCGAGCACATAGAGCAGTGCCTCTCCGTCGGGCGAAAGCGCCTGGGTGTGGATCTGATTCCAGATAGCGTAGTCGTCGTGGTCAAGGATCTGCTGGGCGTGTACGGCCCCGCTGCTCATTCCCAAGACCAGTGTAAGCAACAGTGCAAGCAAGAGCCCCCAGGCTCCGTGACGTATAGCGATGCGCATCAACACGTGGGATTGTTGTAAACGATAACAGACGCTCTAAAAGAATACGAAATGCAGCATCCGACCTCAACCGCGCTGTACCGGATGTCGCTCGTACGTGATGAAGTGCGACGGGGCGGTCAGAACATGCCCGACACCTGCAAACCCAGTCGAATACCGTAAGACAGCACCACCGCGTAGGCAAAGCTGAGTAGCGTACCGATGATGATATACTCTGCGTGAGCGCGCCCCCGTTGCATACTGTCGAATCGGAAGATGGACTTAGCAGTGACCAGAAAACCGATGGCTGCCGGAGCGCTGACCAGAACAAAGACGAGGATAAGCGTTCGCTCTGCGTAGCCGATGAGGCGGCCCGCGCCGGGAAGTCCTTCTTCAGTGATTGCGCTGTCGTAGCGTGCAAGCATGCGGCCAACCCACCACCCGCCGCCGTAGATGACGAGGAGTGCACCAAGGACGAGGATTCCGAGGCCGATTGCGATATCCATGATCTCTATATTGATATTGGGATGGTATTTGAGAGAAGTGCTTGATAGCGTTCCAGGGCATCCTCAAGACGCTGCCAGTGCGCGTGCTGTAGATGCTTGCTAAACGCCTGTTGCGAAACGGCTTGTGGGTGCCATTGCTCAGCCAGCTCACGCTGCGATACCGTTCGATTCATCGCCCGAGCAGTCAGGTTGAGGTGAATGGCCTGTGCTTGTGCGTCGGTCCAGTGTGTAGCCAGATGGTCGGCCATGTCGGTCAGTGCAGAAGCTGCGAGTCCCACGGCATGCGGCGCCGACTCGGGCACAACACACCGCATTCGATAGGGTTTTTCGAGTGTATCAAGCATCTCCCCGGAACGCTTAAAGGCAGGCCCTGTGCTTTGAGTGACCTGAGTCGTGTCCAGCGCATCGACCGTATCGACCGCAATAGCAACGCGCGTATCTCGCTGAGCGTGCCTGCGCACGGCTACACGGAAGGCAACAGCAATGTGCAGCGCATACGCAGGATTGGTGACAACGAGCTGCCAGCTGTCGCCCCGGAATACTGAAATAGGGTGGGGGGCAGCTTCGGCATACGCCGGTTGCACCCGCTCGTGAGCAGCGTGCAGGTGCTCTGCAATCGGACCGGTTGTTGCGCCCGCCTCAGACTGAATCACATCTCCGGTAAGTACTGCACACAGATGAAGCATGTGCACTCGCCTAACAACTTATGGTGGTTGTACGCTTACCTTACAACTTATTATAGTTGTTTGCAAGTACAGCGGCATCGCGCAACCCATCCGACGCACACAACGTATCGATAATGACTTGTGCGCACGTACCTCCGCTTCCAATCTGCTCTGACTATGATTGACCACATCCATCTAATTGACACGCACTTTCAGGGCGTACCCGAGGCGATTGCCTCATTCTGCGTTCCTCATGAGGGCGGGGCGTTACTCATAGAGACGGGTCCGCAAACAGTCGTCGATGCCGTGACAAACCGCCTCGACACGATTGGCCTGGCTCCTGCAGATGTGACCGATGTGCTGGTTACGCACATCCACCTCGACCATGCCGGCGCCGCCGGGTGGTGGGCCGAGCAGGGTGCCACCGTGCACGTGCACACCGTAGGAGCCCGGCACCTGGCCGACCCCAGCACGCTCTGGAAGAGTGCGTCTCGCATCTATGGCACCGACATGGAAGCGCTCTGGGGAGAGATGCGTCCGGTGCCTGAAACACAGCTCAACGCACTGGATGACGGTGATACCATTACAGTCGGCGATCTGACTATTGAAGCGCTGGATACCCCCGGCCATGCATACCACCACCATACCTATCTACTGGAAGACATCGCGTTCACCGGCGATGTAGCGGGCGTGCGACTGCCGGGATCGCTGCACATTGCTCCGCCACTGGCCCCGCCCGAGATCGACCTGGAGGCGTGGCGCTCCAGCATCGAGCGGCTGCGCGGTCGCGACCTTTCGTATATCGCCCCAACTCACTTCGGACTCTTCTCTGATGCGCGCGATCATCTTGACCGGCTGGCGGCACGCCTCGACTCGGTCGAGCGCTTTGCCGAAGAACTGATGGCTTCAGACCCGACCGACGACGAAATCCAAGAGGCCGTTACCGAGTGGATGCGCACGGAAGCAGAGCAAGACGGCGTATCGGGTCCGCTCTGGACGCGCTACGAGACGGCGAATCCGAGTTGGATGGGCGCAGCCGGACTAAAGCGCTTCTGGAAGAAGCATCGTGCCGAGGCCTGAAAACATCCTTTGGAAAACTATTAGAGGGGTCTGAACGAGGAGACTCAGGCACCTCTTAGATCACACGTGATACCTACAAAACAGCCATCCCAGCCAAGGCGCCTTTAGCGCTGCTGACCCAGGATCTACCTGTTCGCTGCTAACATCAATCACGCCGAGATTGGCAGCTATCGCGATTTAAAGGGAGATTCTCCGCTGAGCGGTGCGCTCTGACTATGCCATGACCTCACGTCCCCATAGACGATGCATGGTGCCGGCGAACTGCTTGTCGAGCAGGTCTTCAAGATGGTGCGACACCTCGGCCACGGCGCGCCCGTCTACGCCTGTTTCAATACCCAGCTGGTCGAGCAGGTAGACCGTGTCTTCTGTTGATATGTTACCCGTGGCCCCCGGGATGAAGGGACAGCCGCCCATGCCTGCCAGCGATGTGTCGAACCAGTGAACACCACATGAAAGCGCTTCCATTACGTTCGCCAAACCAAGACCGCGCGTATCATGCAAATGCAGCACCAGCGGCGTGCTACCGATGACCTCTTGCACAGCGGTTACACGCTCCTGGATCGTGCGCGGGTTGGCCATACCTGTTGAATCAGCCAGCGAGAGCGAATCGAGCCCCCGACCTGTAAAGTGGCGCGTCATCTCAACCACCTGTTCCAGCGGCGTATCGCCCGGCGACTGATAGCCGAAGACCGTCTGGAAATTCAGCTGCACGCTTGCTCCGGCATGTTGTGCCACCCCGATCATCTGTTCGGCTTGTTCGACCGCTTTATCGACGGTCATGTTGGCATTATCGAGACTATGGCGGTCGTGCGTGGCGATCGACAGGTCAATGTGCGTTAGCCGGGTATCCAGCGCCCGCTCTAAGCCCGCCATGTTCAGCACCAGTCCGCTGTAAACGACGTCGTCTCGCTCGGGCAGGGCAGCGCACACCGCCTCGGCATCACGCATCTGCGGCACCCAATCCGGATGTACAAACGAGGTTACCTGTATACGCGACAGCCCGGCGTCGGCGAGGGCTTCGATACAGGCTATTTTTTCCTCAGTCGGGATAAACTCATCCTCAAACTGGAATCCGTCGCGGGGCCCTACCTCACAGAGCGTAACCTGCGAGGGCAGCGCAGACGGCGAAAGGTCGTGGCGTGCCATGGCGTTCATTGGGTTGTAACGAACGGATAACAATGACAGAGGTGTACACGAAAAAGCGGCGGTTGAGATCCGAGTGTATGTGTTGCTGCGTTACGTTGCTCGGTGCATCCGTTACAGCATGGACATTAAAAACCGCACGGCGGGCGGCACTTGCCCCTCAGGCACCACACAGAACGCCGCCTCCTCAGAACGATCTGAGAAGGCGGCGCACAGGTTGCCATGCCGTTTGGGTACGCATGCTGGCGTAGTTCTACCCGTCATGCAACGTCATAATACAATGTAGGGTAGTGGATAGACGCTAAATGATAAAGCGATCGAATGCAGCAGCTCTTTCTTCTTCGAACCCCCTCTCCCTTATTCCGCTTCGCTCCATCAGTCGCCCTACGGGCTCGTGTCGGGTTTCTCCCCCTTAGCCAAGGGGGAGATGTCCACAGGATCACGCCTGCGGCGAAGCTCGAAGACAGAGGGGGTTTGATCGTGTTGCGATGATGTAAACCACATGTCAATCACTTAATACCTTACCGCTACCCAATGTAGAACATAGCTTCTAAAACATGACTACTCAGCATCGACTGAGAAGAGATCGTCAGCCACCTCCGGATTTACATTCGCTTCCTGCACGAGCGAGCGCTGAGCCTCTTCGCCATCACGAAGCGACACAACGGTGAAGGCGATCATCACGCCGTCTACCTCCTGGTAGTCTTCGTAAACGTCGGTGAGCGCTACTGGACCGCTCTGTCCGATAGTCGTGTAATCCATGCGCTGCGGAAGCCCAGACGCTTCGTCTACATAGAGCGTAAACGGTTCGCCTGCAGGGGGCGTGATGCGGACCGTACGCAGGTCGCGTCCGTCGACGGTCTCAGTTCCTGTGGCCTGCACTTCAAGGTCGTCATGATCGAGGCGGGCCAGCAGGTACGGGAGTTCGCGCCAGCGTTCGTGGCCAAACTGCTCGCGAACCTGTGCGGGCGCTTCCTGGGTGCCCTGCATTGGAACGCTGAGCCACATGGTGTCGCCATCATCAATGACCGTGAGGGTCATTCCGTTCGGCAGTTCCTGCTCCAGATGCATCCGTCCGTCTACCGCGAGGGTGCTGCGGCGTTCGGTCACGACTTCTTCGCCCTGCTGCTGCGCCCGGGTTTCAACGACCAGGCGCATTATATCGGCAGATGCGAGCGCGTCGCCCCCAAGGGCCTCTTGCACCTCGTTGAGCAGCGCACGCCCTTCGGCGCGTTCTTCCTCGGTAGCGGCCACCTCATCGGCGGGTGGGCTGGTGGGGATGCGGATGTCGATCTCGTTCACGGTGCCATCGGGCGAGAGCTCGGCAAGCGCCCGGCTGAAGTCTGCCTCACGCCCCAGCACGAGAATGTGTGCATCGTCGGGGCGCAGGTATGCGTTAGCGACGCGCTGCACGTCGTCGGGCGTTACGTCGGCCATGGCCTCGACAAGCCCCTGCAGGTAGTCGGCGTCGTAGCCGTAGTGGTGGTAGGTCATGAGGCGCGACAGAATCTGGCGCTTCGAGTCGAAGTTAAACACGAAGGAGTTCAGGTAGCCATCGCGCGCCTGATCGAGTTCCTCCTGAGAGGGCGGCGCCGTACGCATCCCTCTGATTTGATCAAGCACCGCTTCCGCAGCGTCGACCGTACGCTCGCTACGGGTAAAGACCCCGGAGTAGAAGCGTCCGGGGGCGTCGTATCCGGCTCCATACGACCCGAAGACCGAGTAGGCGAGCCCCTGCTCACGACGCACGTTCTGGAACAGGCGTCCGGAGAAGCCGCCGCTGAGCACTTCGTTCATAGCCAGCACCGCCGGGTAGTCGGGGTGATCGCGCGTGATGTCGCCGCCGTGCCCGATGAAGATGGTGCTCTGGTTCACGTCGTCTTTGGGCACGAAGTTTACGCTGGCGCCTTCGTTTACGGAGCGTTCGGGCGGGGTAGGCACAACGGCGTCTTCGACGGGCGTCCAGTCTGCAAATACAGCCTCCAGCTGGGCGCGCATGTCATCGGCATCGAAGTTCCCCCATACGCTCAGGATGATGTTTTCGGGATGGATATGCTGCTGGTGGAACGCGACGAGATCATCGCGCTCAATCGCATCGACCGTATAGTACTCGGTTGTACGCGCGTATGGGCTGTCGGCCCCATAGAGCACCTTGTCGAACTCGCGCTGTGCAATCTGTTGGGGATTGTCGTTGCGGCGCGAGATGGCCGAGCGCTGCTGGGTCTTCGCCAGATCGACCTGCTCCTGATCGAAGCGGGGCTGGCGCAATACATCAGCGAAGAGGGGGAGTACGGTACCCACGTTCTCGCTGAGTGTCGACATGAACGCTGACCCCGACGTAGAGCCGATGCCCGTCTCGACGCTGGCTCCGATGTTTTCGAGCTGGTCGTTCAGCTCATCAGGCGTCAGCGCCTCGGTTCCCCCTGAGCGCATCACCTGCCCGGCGATGGAAGCGAGTCCGACCTTCTCGTCGGGGTCGTAGACGCCTCCGGTGTTGATGCGGGCTGTGGCTCGTACGAGAGGGAGCTCCGCATCCTCAAGCAAGAAGATGGTCATGCCATTGTCGAGCGTGACCCGCTCCGGGTCGGGCACGTCAAAGTCGCGCAGGTCGGGATAGGTGAGCGCCGTAGCGTCGTACTCCGAAGTCGGTACGTTTCCGGGTTCGTACTGCGATAGTGAAGGGGTAGCCAGCGCTCCTGCCCAGATGAGCAGGAGTGCAAGCAATGGCGTGATAGAGGTCCGTCGAATCATAAAGGGATGCGCAAAATGGATGGATGGAGAGATCACAGAAGTCAAGCCGGCTAACATGCGGTGCCTATTCCGTACGTTCGGCTGCGGGAGACGCTTCCTCGGCGGGCTTGAGCATGGCTACCGTGCGGTTACTGCGCGTAAAGGTACGCTCTGCCACACGCTGCACATCGGCGGCGGTGACGGATTCAACCGCTTCAATATCCTGGAAGACCGTACGCCAGTCGCCGGTGAGGGCCTGCATCTGTGCGAACTGGCGCGCAAGCCCCATATTGGATTCGAGCTGTTGTACCAGGTCGGCGCGGGCACGCGTCTTGGCACGCTGCAGCTCGTCGTCGGAAATGCCTTCGCTGATTAGCTGCTCCAGTTCGTCGTAGATGGCCTGCTCCAGGTCTTCAGGGTTGGTATCCTGACTGGGCACGCCTACCAGCGCAAAGAGACTGGGGTACTTGCTGCCCGGAAAGCTGGGAATGGCCTGCACCTGCAGGGCCTCGCCTGTATCAACAAGCGACTGATAAAGGCGGCTGGTGCGTCCACGTGTAAGGACGTCTTGAAGCACCCGGTAGACGGCTGCGTCGTCGCTAAACATGCTGCCCCGGTGATATCCGATCAGCATAATGGGCTGCGACTGTTCGATGAGCGTAACGCGCCGTTCGCCCAGCTGCTCGGGCTCAACGGTCGTTACGGGCATGGGCGGCTCTCCTTCCGGAAGCCGACTGAAGTACTGCTCTGCGAGGGTGCGCACCTCGTCTACGTCGACATCGCCAGCAATGGCGATCGTCAGGTTATTGGCCTGATAGTATTTCTCAAAAAAGGCCTCGGCCTCCGTAATGGTAAGATCCTGCAGATCCGACATGTGCCCGATAACGGGATTGCCATAGGGATGCGCCTTGAACGCCGTTGCAACGAACTCCTCAAGCAGGCGCCCGGTCGGGTTGGACTCGGTACGCTGGCGGCGCTCTTCCATTACAACGTCGCGCTCGGTATAGAACTCGCGCAATACGGGATACAGGAACCGCTCTGACTCAGTCGCAAAGAAGAGCTCGATCTTGTTGGCAGGCAGGCTGTAGAGATAACCGGTTGCGTCGGCGCTGGTAAATGCATTCAAGCCAGTTGCGCCCTCGCGTTCGAGCAAGCCGTCGTAGGCCCCCGGATCCATATGTTCATGGGCCTGCTCCTGAGCCTCATCGAACGCGTTTTGGAGGGATGCGAGGCGCTCCTCGTCGGGGTTTGAACGAGCCCGTTCTCGCCGGATCTGCTGGTAGATGGCTTCCTTCTCGTTGATGGCAGCGATCTCTTCGTCGATGTTGGTTGTGCCCAACTGCGTCGTTCCTTTGAACGCCATGTGCTCAAACATGTGTGCGATGCCTGTCTGGCCGGCGGGCTCATCAACCGATCCTACATCGGCATAGGTGTGGAAGGAGACGACCGGCGCCTCAGGACGCTCAACGACGACGAAGGTCAGCCCGTTACTGAGCGTAAAGGTCGTGACCCGGTCTTCGAATTGCTGGAGCAAATCTTGCGAGGAAGCGGTATGGGATGCCAATCCCGCCCAGAGAAGAGCAGCCAGTACAATGGTCGATAGGCTGCGAAGAACACGCAGCGAAGTGAGGAAAGCCATAGAAAGCAGTGGTGTTCGTTGGAAGAACGGGATGCGAACATCTTGATTTCGTGCGTCATGCGCTTGTGCGTCGCGCAACATATCAGCCTAAATACGGCTGGCTTAAAACGATTGTTACAGCGCTCCGTAACTGAGTACGCGAGGAATACCAGCTGTCTGACCTGTAGGCCGCCTGTTTGCAGCGCATTCATTGCTGCTTCGGATGCGGCCTATACAGCACACGCATACTAAAAATACACACACGTATATATGAGTCTACTGTCTAACAACGGACTGCGCCCTGACATCCCTGAAGGCGAGGGAGAGTGGGACCGGTTTAAGAATCTTCTTGATGATCAAAACGAGTGGCCGGCCCACTACACGTTCAAGTTTATTGTGCCGGCTTCTAACGTTGAGGACGTGAAGGCTGTATTTGGGGGCCATCCTGTGCGGGTTCGGTCTTCGAGCAAGGGCACCTACAAGAGCGTAACGGCGCAGGTACAGGTGGCCTCAAGCGCAGAGGTGGTTTCGGTTTACAAAGAAGCGTCGTCTATCGAGGGCGTCATCGCGCTCTAAGCTCGGCGCCCACTTACCATACTACTACAAAACCATCTACGTATCGTAGCCTTGCCACCCAGGCGGCATGTTGTAAACGTACTACGGGTTTGCTTTCTCTGTAGAATGCGCTATGCTGGCGGATACCAAAAATGGTTTAGTTTTTGCTCCTGTGTCTACAGCCCACCAAAGGCCGGTACATGTCATACATATTTGGTAGTGTAGATCAATATTGTACCTGACGCGGGTTACCACCATACGCCTCATGCCGCCAACCATCACGAATGCCCCTTTCCTCAGCGCGTATTGCATGGTACTTACTTGCCTATGCAAGCCTTTTTGCTCTGTTTGAGGGGTGGAGCTACACCATAGCCCCCTCATACTCTGAGTACATATGGCGCCCTTCTGCGGGCCTGCACCTGGCCCTGGCCCTCCTGGTCCCAACCGGCCCGGCCCTTGGGGCTATTGCACTTGCCGTAGCCGCACGCCTCGCGTTTGTGTTTACAACGCTCCCGGTGTGGACGATGATTGTTGTAAGTGTTACCTATGCGGGGATTTACGTGGCGGCTGCACGTGTTATGCAGCGGTATTTTTTCCCTCCGCTGGCTTCCCTACAGACGGCCCGTACGTTTCTCTTTGGGGCCCTGGCTACACCGTGGATCGTTGCCGCAATTACGGTGTCTGTGATCGCCGTAGCATCCGCGTCGCCTCTCACGTGGGAGGTCTGGCTGCAACGCGTGACCCAGTCCGCGCTCACAGAGAGCGCCGGTATGCTTACCGTAACCCCCGCCCTGGCGCTTCTGGGGTGGACGTTTCATCCTGTGTATGCCGAGAACGGGTCAGCGTGGATCGAGTGGATCCCAACCTCGCGCACTGACCAGTCCACGTTTCTGGTTGAGTGGCTGCTTGTCCCGCTTGCTATCTACCTCGCGTTCTTCTTTCCAGCTCTTTCTCCCCCTCAGTACTACGTGTGCTTTATCCCCGTGCTCTGGATGGCGCTGCGGCATGGGCTTCCGGCTGCTTCCGTTGCCGTTTTGGCATCAGCATTGGGCGTATCGCTGGCTATGCCGCTCTACATCAACTCTGCAGCGGGCCTTGTAGAGCTGCACCTGTTTCTGATTGTGTTAGCCTCAGCCGGGCTGTTAGTTGGCATGCTCATTTCTGAGCGCAATCGTGCGCAGCTGGTGCTTGCCTCCGCCGGAAAACGGCTCCGCGGCTATCTCCCCCCTGATGCAGTCCCTCCTGCCCCATCTGCCCACCGCCCGTCGGCCTCATCAGCGCATGTGCTTGAGCAGAGCACCGCCTTGCTTACAACAACAGCAGACCAGATTGCTGCGCTCAATAGTAAGCTCAAGGCATCCGAGCAGCGGCTGCGCGACGCGCTGGCAGCCTCCAACCGGATGATGTCTATTCTCTCGCACGACCTTAAGAATCCACTTGTTGGCATTCGTGGTCTGGCCGAGGTGCTTGGCGAACGCATTACGGGTGCCGAACGAAGCCGCGAATCGCGTATGCTGCGGCTTATTCAGCAGTCGTCGCAGCAGGCCCTTGATATGGTCGAGAACCTGCTCCTGTGGAGCCGCCTCGATACGAACAAGATGGCCATTGAGCCCAGCCGTTCGTCTATCCATCTACTGGTCGACGAGTGCTTTGCCCTGCTGGGCGGCACCGCACAGCACAAAGATATTGAGCTCATCAACAAGGTCTCCCCGGCTACTCATGCGTACATCGATCCACGCATGATCACTATCGTGCTTCGCAACCTGGTGTCAAACGCAGTTAAGTTTACCGATGCTGGCGGACGCACGGTCGTCTCGGCTGAGCCCCTCAACGAGGAGTGGATTGTTGTGATGGTAACTGACACCGGCATCGGGCTCAGCGCCCGTGCAAAAGAGAACCTCCTTTCGGGTGCGGATATGCATGCCACGTCGGGAACAGCCGGTGAAATAGGGACAGGACTTGGGTTGCATCTATGTAAGGAGATGATCCAGCGCCACGAAGGCAGGTTGTGGGTGGAGAGCACGCTGCAAGAAGGCAGTACGTTCTACTTCACATTGCCCAGTGAACCCGACGTTCAGCCCGCCCCTTCTCTCAAAAAAGCCCAGGCAAAGCTCTCTTTGTCTTCGACGCCTCTGGCACTGTAGCAGGCTGTAGCTACGAAACGATCTCTTGCATCGTATGCTCTACCTGTTGCGCATACGCTCCGCCAAAGTGGTTGAGATGGTTGATGAGATGGTAGAGGTTGTAAATTGAAGCCCGGCGGCTGTATCCAGCTCTAAGCGGGTCGACAGACCGGTACGCAGCGTAGAACGCCTCATCGAATCCACCAAAGAGATCTGCCATCGCCAGGTCGACCTCGCGGTGCCCGTAGTACGTAGCCGGGTCAACGAGCGCCGGTCCACCTGCCTGGGTTGCCATTACGTTGCCACGCCACAGATCGCCATGTACGAGAGCCGGCCGGGGCGACTGCGGAAGCCAGCGGTCAAGTCCCTCCAGAACCGTGGCGAACGGGGCGTTCCAGCGGTCCTTCCAGCGGCCCTGGGTTCGTGCGCGTTCTGCCTGTGGACGCAGGCGGTGCTCACGAAAGAACGTAGGCCAATCGCCCGTTCGTGGATTTTGCTGCGGTAACTTCCCGATATGGTTATCGACCTCGAACCCGTACGTGTCGGCAGTATGCCGATGCAGGTACGCCAGCGCCTCGCCAAGGTCCGCGTCGAAGGTTGGATCAGGAGCACCGGGCTCAATCCACTCCATCAGCAGATATCCAGCGCGCGTGTCTGTCTCTTCCTGTGTGCTATATTCCTGTGTGCTATACACCTTGGGGATACGAAGCGGCGTATCAGGCTTGGCAAGCGCCTCTAACCCGGCCGCCTCTCCTGCAAAGGCTTTGGCCACCGCCCCGCGTCCCCATTTCAGGAAGAACACCCCACGTTCGGTTTGCAACCGGGTTGCCTGTGCTATGCACCCTCCCGACACGGGGGTGGCAGCCGTGATGGCCGCCCCGATCGCATCCGATAGAGCCTGGACAAGCGCAGGCTCGCTGGCAAGCATGTGCGTACTCATGCGTTCTGCGGCGATAGATTGTATTCATCGATAAGGCGATTTAACAGCTGCTCCGTGGTACGGTCCACAATGTTGTACACCCGCTCGAAGCCCTCTCTCCCGTCATGATACGGGTCTGGCACCTGGTAATTTCCTGGCTCAGGGTCGAACTCCCGGAATAGACGCACCTTGCCGCTGTGTGTGTCATCGTCCAGATACAAGACGTCGTTCAGGTTGCTTTTGTCCATCACAAAGATGTGGTCGTACGCTTCGAGATCGCTTGCTTTGAACTGCGAAGCGCGGTGGTCTTCTATAGAGAGACCGTGCCGCTTGGCTGTCTGGCGCATTCGCTGATCGGCCTTGCTTCCCACATGCCAGTCGCCCGTGCCCGACGACTCAATCTCGAACGCATCTTCAAGCCCCTCCTCGCGGACTTTCTCGCGGAAAACGCCTTCTGCCAGCGGACTCCGGCAGATGTTGCCAAGGCATACGAAGTGGATCCGGATGGTATCGCTCATAAGCTGGTTGTTGCATCGTCTACAAGAGGTTGCTACGAAGCGCGTACGCGGTGCGGAAACACCGCAGCGCATGCAGGGCTTTACGGATACCCGCAAGGCAATGTGCCCATTCTTCTGGTTCTTCTTCCCTCCCATGTCTGAGCCCGACCTTTTCAGCGTACTCTCGTCTGAGGATGAGGATAGCGAGCGTCCATCGAATCAAGACGCATCAAGCCAAGACGTATCAAGCCAACACGAGAAGGCTTCTTCGGCGAGCGCGTCGTCGGGAGAGACGGATCGTGAAGACTCGGCAGGCAGCACTACCGCGCCGGCGGTGCCCGACTCTTCCTCAAATGTATTGCCGCAGCGTGATACCGTTCACACCGTCACCGAGCTCACCCACGCTCTTAAAGATACGGTTGAGTCAACGTTTGGCGATGTGACGGTGGAGGGGGAGTTGTCGAACTTTAAGCGGGCGGCCTCTGGGCATTGCTACTTTACGATCAAAGACGACGACGCCCAGCTGCGCTGCGTGATGTGGCGCTACCATACCCGGCATATCTACTTTACGCCAGAGGATGGCCAGCAGGTGCGGTGTACGGGGGAGGCAACGGTCTATCCAGCTCGTGGACAGCTGCAGCTCATGGCTACGTCGATGCGCCAGGCCGGGCATGGGGCGCAGCAAGCAGCCTATGAGCGGCTCAAGCGCACGCTGAAAGCGGAAGGACTGTTTGCGGCAGACCGCAAGCGTCCGTTACCGGCGTTTCCTTCGCGGGTAGGTGTTATTACTTCGGGCGACGGAGCTGCTATTGAGGACATCCGGACCGTACTTGCCCGGCGCTACCCTCTGGCCGATGTCGTATTGCGTCCGGTACCCGTGCAAGGGATCGACGCCCCTCAGGCTATTGCGGATGCGATCGGTGCCTTTAGCGCGCTGCCTGCCGCCCACCCGCAGCGCCCCGATGTACTCATCGTGGGGCGTGGCGGCGGGTCTGCTGAGGACCTCTGGGCGTTTAACGATGAACAGGTAGCGCGGCAGCTCGCTGCCTGTACGATTCCTACTATTAGCGCTGTGGGCCACGAAACAGATACGTCTATTACAGACTTCGTTGCCGATCGCCAGGCCGCTACGCCGTCGATGGCTGCCGAGATCGCCGTGCCTGACCAGCAAGCACTACGCAGCCGAATCCGCACGCTGCACGACCGGCTGCGCAGTCCGCTTGCAGAGCGCCTCAGGCGCCACCGGCGTACAGTCGAACGGCTGCGTAATGCCCGTGCCTTGCACACGCCCCGCTACCAGCTCGACCAGCATCGCCAGCACCTCGACCATGTGATAGAACGCCTCACGCGCAGCATGGCAGCGCGCGTCGACCGGCTACGTACACGAGCAGAAACGGCCCAGCAGCGTCTGCAAAGCGCTAACCCGCGCCGCCCCATGCAGCAGGGCTTTGCCCTTGTCACACAAAACGGCACGCCGGTAACGTCGGCGTCCGACCTGAACGACGACCAGCCTGTTGTACTTCGGTTTCAGGATGGCATGCGCCAGGCCCGGCTTGTACCCGACGCGCCGACTCAGGAAACGCCATCACAGGAAGCGTCTCCACAGGAGCTGCCGCACCGTAGCGCCCCGGATGCCGATCCCTCTGCGGCAGGCTGATATCTCTGTTAATGACACCTGCGTTCGACCTCCCGCTGCCTCTGTACAGGCACGAACGGAAGCGCACGACACGCATAAATGCAGCTGTCTTATAGCTTGCCTCCTATTTTTTCCGTCTGTTTCCCGTCTGTTCTGCCGCCATGCCTGCTCCGCCCCGCGTCGTGCCTGTGTCGCTGCATCCCCAACAGCGTGTGCAGGCTATGGATGTGAATGCTTCGCTGCAGCAATCCGGAGCCGACCTGCTGCAGACGCATGCGCAGGTGCTCTATTTTGCACATCATACTACGGCTGGATTCGTGGAGCCACTTCCTGAAAACCCGTTTCCAGACCAACGCGCTGTTCGAGACCACGTGGAACCGTTTCGGACGCTGTTTCCTTTTGGAGCCGACTACAAACATGATGAGATGGATCGGCGCCGTGAGTTGAGTCCCCAGCAGCGCGAATGCGAGCCGCGCAATGCCGATGCCCACCTTGTCTATATCGGGGCCGGGCTCACGCCGTGCGCGTCGTACCCCGCTGCCCCCGACCGTCCGGTGTACCTGCTCGATCTCGACGGGGTGAACCAGGATACCGGCCGCCAGCGCCTGCGCCGCGTCACGGCGCTGGGGTTTACCACCGAGCAACAGGTATCCAGCGCGAGCATATCTGTGCCTTCACAGCGTGCTACGTCTGTGGGCCTTCGCGACCCACGTTTCGGACTGTTCGACACGCTCTACGCGCACCTGGCCCGACACGAGGTGCAGTACGGGCGCATTCGACTGCAGGTCAGCTCCACGACGGGTGCCGCGCTCACTGTAAACGAGTACGAACCGCTTCTCATGGAGCAGGATCTGGAACGTGCGCTGCAGTCGCCACGCTGCTTCCAGCGCAAAAGTGCAACCGTGTACAGTAATTCTCACAGTAATTCTCATGAGAACCAAGGTGCTTCAGGAGGCAACCGTCACACGAGCGCTCCGATTAAGCAGCCTTTTGCCTCTGGCCGCCCCCCCCGTCCTGCAACCGCTTCGGGAGTCGATTCGAATTCAAGAGGCGATTCCAATCATGCTCTTCTGGACCTACGCGACTATGTTGATCTCATGGTCGTTCCAGACGAACAGAACCAGCAGGGTCGCATCGTTCAGGGGCGCTACCAGAGCCCGATCTTGCTCCGAAGCGCGTCGGCCCCGGCTACGGTGCAGGTGCGGGCGAGCATCTACCGGTGCGTTTGAGCCGCAGGGCAACGGACCCACCACGCATTGCCTACGCATCAGACGCGTCTTTGGCCGGTTTGGCGGCTGTATGCGATGCCTGCTCGCCAAGCGTACGCTCCGGGTTGAACAGTCGCACATCCCGCAGCTTGAGCTGTAGCGTAGTGTTGCCACGCCAGGTGTTCTCGTCTACCGTAGCCACCAGCTCAATCGGGGTATCGGTGCGCTGGCTTTCGCGAAGCAACGAGAGCTTATCGCCATCCCCAAAGCCAATCACGTCGAGCGACGGGCCGTTGGACTCATTGGCGGGGGCTACGGCGAACTTGAGGTGAGCCCCATCGCTTCCGACCGTACGCGGCGAACCGTCTACGCGGCAGGGACCAATGTGAAAGACCGGACGCGGGTTCGACGGGCCGAATGGTCCAAACTGCTGAAGCACCGCCCAGAACCGGTCCTGCGCTCCCCCGATGGTTGCCAGATCTACGTGCGCATCCACCTTAATCGTTGGGGTAAGAAGCTCTGGCGTGATGCGCTCGGCGATGGCTTCGTTGAAGCGGGTACGCAGCGTCGACACATTCTTTTCAGGCAGCGACATCCCGGCCGCGTAGTCGTGGCCCCCGAACTGCGTAAGCACGTCCTCGCAGTCTGTAAGCGCATTGTAGATGTTCACCCCGCTGATAGAGCGAGCCGACCCCTTTACGGAATCGCCGTTGCGCGTGAGCATAATGGTTGGCTTGTAGAACTGCTCGACGATCCGGCTTGCCACGATACCAATAACTCCGAGATGCCAATCCGGGTCGTAGAGCACGAGCGCGTGCGAGGTGCGGGCCGTGATGTGACGCTCCGCCTGCTTTGTCGCCTCATTGAGGATCCGCTTGTCGAGGTTGCGGCGTTCTTTGTTGAGCGTTTCGAGCTCTGCGGCCCGGTCGCGTGCGGCGGCCGGGTCGGCCTCCAGGAGGAGGTCTACCGCTTTGTGTGCATGGGCCATGCGTCCGGCCGCGTTGATGCGTGGGCCAATCGTAAACACGATGGTGCCTGTCGTCTTCACCGTTGAAAGATCAAGCTCAGCCGCATCCGCCAGGGCCTGCAGCCCGATACGCTCTGTTGTGCGCAGCGCGCTGAGCCCCTCCTGCATAAACACCCGGTTTTCGCCGTACATGGGCACGATATCGCTGGCAATCGCGATGCCCAGCAGGTCGAGATATGCAAACACCGCATCTTCAGAGGCATTTCGGACGCGCTGCGTAGCCTGGAGCAGCTTAAATCCTACGCCGGCTCCGGGCAGCTCTTTGAAGGGATACGGGCAGTCATCGCGCTTCGGATCGAGAACAGCATACGCGTCGGGCAGGGTCGCCTTGGGCGTGTGGTGGTCGCAGATGATAAGGTCAAGCCCCTGCTCTCGTGCGTACTCAGCCTCTTCGTGCGCCGTGATCCCGCAATCCAGTGCGATGATCAGTGACGCCCCCCGCTCAACCGCGGTATCGATTCCACGCTTGCAGAGTCCATACCCGTCGCGGTAGCGGTCGGGGATGAAGAAGGATGCGGGCACGCCTTCTTTGCGCAGAAAATCGGTGCAGATTGTTGTTGCGGTCGCCCCGTCGACGTCGTAGTCACCATAGACCAGCACAGATTCTTCATTGGCGATTGCCTGAGCGACCCGCTCCGCGGCGCGCGGCATATCGGCCATCTCAAGCGGGTCGTGCAGGTCGGTACGCGAGGCCCGGAAAAAATCGCGGGCCGACTCAAACGAATCTACATTGCGAAGCGCAAGGGCGCGTGTAAGCGCTGCCGGAAGGTCATTCAGGCGAGGCTGCAGACGAGGAACCACACCGGGGTCCTCAAGCGTGCGCAGGATCCATCGATACGTCATAGAAAAAAGAGCAGGTCAAAAATAATGACAGCGGCAGAAGATGTGGCGCACCTTTCAATGCACGTCATGCACCGAGTTGCATGCTCTGAGTTGCGCAGCACATGCCCCACAGAGGCGTAACGGACTGCACAGTCGGTACGCGCAGCTCAACAAAATGGGATCTTTAACATACTAATGCATGAACATAATTAGAAGGCTCACTGATATATGCTTTTTCTGAAAGACCAACCCGAATTGCTTCACTCATAATTTACGCAGACAGCGAGTCTGTATCGATTTTTGCAGGACATCTCATTATGCGGCAACGTAGGAGGGATGAAGTGAGGCAAACTTGCTGCTAACAGTTATACGTTGTATGTTAAATGTTAGGCAGCTACTCTTTCCTCCCCCACCGTGTCTCACAATGTCCCTGTGATTGTACTTCCTGTGACTTCGCCATAGGCCTCATAGGCCTCTGTGGTCTGCAGTTCGCTCTCCAAGGCTCCTTTGATGACAAAGGGCAATGCTGCATGGCGATTGCCAGCTGGCGTGCCCCGGTCGTATCATCCGGTCTTAACCATAATGCGTGTTCATGTTTGCGTGTGACAGCCAACCCGTGTATCAGTTCAAATACATCTTTGCATCTGTTCGAACCGCTCGGCTTACCTGTGCAGATCGATTCAAGCGGCGTTCCTCATTGATCCGGCCCTGCCGGCATCTTACCTGAACGCCTGGCTCCACACTGATCCCCCCACCCACAACAGGCCACGTTGATGCCCGTTGCAAGACGGATCGTGCAATAGCAATCGTGCAATAGCATAAGCGGCTCTATTCCGCTACAGTGGACATCCCATTTCGCTTCCAAGATTGACGATCATTTACGATCACACCCATGAAGATTTCTACCTTACAAGAGAAGAAGCTTGACGAGTTGCGTGCGATGGCGCGCGAGATGAACCTCAGTGGTTACTCGAAGCTTCGAAAGCAAGACCTCATCTACCGCATCCTGGAGGCTCAAGCCGAGGGTGTAGAAACGCCAGACCTCGACAACCTCGACGAAGAGTCTAAGAACGGGGCTTCGAGCACATCTGACGATGATTCGCCGGAAGCCCCAACAGATCAGGAATCGACTGAGCAGAAGGAGGCTTCGCAAGACGACTCCTCAAGCGCCGATTCATCCGCCAAAGGCCGCACGTCCCGACGTTCGGGGAGCCGCTCTGGCAGGAGCCGATCGGGCAGCGGCCGCTCCGGCGGAAGTCGATCGGGCGGAAGCAGCCGCTCTTCCTCCGACCGTTCGCGTTCATCGTCGTCCTCTTCTTCGCGCTCTCGCGGACGCCGGGCTCGCCGCTC
>NZ_JARWGJ010000225.1:0-19477 GCF_040409695.1 Longimonas sp. | reverse complement strand
TACTGCAAGCCCGGGTCGCCGCAGATGTAGGTACCTTCGCTGACCTTGTGCAGCAGCTCGGCGGCGTCGATCTCTTCAACAACCTCATCAGTCGTTACCGCGCGCAGTTCGAAGGATTCGCCGCGCTCAGCCGCTTCCATGAACGCATCCGTCACGCGTAGGCTGTGGTTCACGTTCTGGAAGTCAACCGATCCGTACGCCGGACCGTTGAACGAGCCGTCGTAGCCCTGTTCAATCAGCGCCCACGCTTTCTTTTCTTCGGTCTGCTTCGCCTCCACAAACTGCTCAACGTCGGGATGCCAGCACTTCAGCGTCTGCATGATCGCGGCGCGGCGCGTCTTCCCACCGCTCTTGATCGTGCCACCGGTGGCATCCTGCACCTTCATGAAGCTGACCGGACCGCTCGGCTGGCCGCCGCCAGAGAGCTTTTCTTTCGACGACCGTAGCGTGCTCCAGTCCGCACCCACGCCCGAGCCGAACTTGAACAGGCGGGCGCTCTCGCCCATCGTCTTCCAGATGCCGTCGATGGAGTCTTCCACGTCGACGATAAAGCACGCCGAGGCCTGCGGGTACATGTACGGATCGACCTGCACCACCTCCTGGGCCTCACGGTCCCAGCCGTAGATCTTCTTATTGCCCGTGTCGCGAATGCCGTACTGCTGGCCGAGCCCCACGTTGAACCACACCGGCGAGTTGAACGCGCCGTATTGGTTGGTACAGAGCCAGGTCAGCTCGTCGTAGAAGCGGTCGGCGTCTTCGTCCGTGGCAAAGTAATCCTGCTCGCGCCCCCACTCGGTAATAGTGCGAGTAACGCGGTCAATAAGCTGCTTGAGCGAGTGCTCACGCTGCCCTTCGGCCGGACTCCCGTTCCCAGCGTCCAGATCGCCGTAGAAATACTTGCTGGCTACTACGTTTGTAGCCAGCTGGCTCCACGACTCCGGAAACTCGACGTCGTGTTGCTCGAAGACGGCATCGCCACTCGGGTTCTTGATGGCGGCGTCACGCGTCTCCCAAGTGACGCTCTCAAAAGGATGCTCGCCCTCCGACGAAAACACCCGTTCAATGGAAAGCCCTCCTTCAAGTGCCTCTGGGTCAGGCAACTCCAGTGCGCTCGCACCGGTGAAGAGGGATGAATGCTGCGAATCAGACATGCGGGTATACCTCGTTTTCTTTTCTGTAACAGACGACCGTAAGCGTAGAAAACGCCGATCATACGCGGCAATACCGCGCAGACCTTGACGAAACGCATATACAACTAACCGGCATCGGCCGATGGATGCAAGGGTCATTTATCCACAAATAACCCACGACGTGGATAACGCCCAATATGCATAACGGACATTAAAATCAATCCCAAATCAGCCTCTAATCCCACTCAGCAGGGATATATGGAATCCGTTATTGATACAGATCGTCGCAATTTCCGTATTCTGCTTGCAACAGTTATCCACATTGTGGATAACTCCAAGGGTAGATCACAGTTGCTTCACAAATAAATAGCGGATATAAATATGCGTTCTTCTACCTCGCTCGCTCCTATGCACCGCTCTCTTCCTACCTGCTGCGTGCTCCTCTTTTTCATAGCATTAGGTATGGGCGGATGCGCAGGCAGTGCCCCATCGGTACCAGACAATGACCCTGCAGGCATGCCTTCCTACGATACCGATGCCCTCGAACAAGCTATTCATGACCGGATCAACGAAGTGCGGATGCGCAACGGACATTCGTCGCTTGCGTGGTCGAGTGCCCTCGCCAGCCTCAGCCGCACGCACAGCCAAGACATGGCCGAGCGCGGATTCTTCAGCCACACCAACCCCGACGGCGACCGTCCTGCCGACCGGGCGCGTGAAGCCGGTCTAACATGCTCTTCCGTTGTCGAAGACGTGGTAGACGACCCTTCTTCGGCAGGCGGAGTCGGAGAGAACATCTTTAACGCCTCTGCCTACAGCAGCCGTCGTGTTACGCAGCGCGGAGACGAAGAGACCGTTTCGTATGACTGGAATACCGAAGATCAATTGGTCGATACGATCGTCGATGGTTGGATGGATAGCGAAGGGCACCGCCAGAACATCCTCCGCGATTCGTACCAGGCTCAGGGACTCGGCGTGTCCGTATCAGACGAGAAGCGCGTGTTGGTAACCCAGACCTTCTGTTAGGCACGAGTGGGAGGTACGGGCGGCGCTGTACTGGCAAAACGTACTATCTTGACGCGGCCTACTGTTCGCACTTCAGGCGTACCGTTTCTCCGCCTCCACAGCATCGCGCAGCTGCTGAGCAAGCCAGTCAGCCTCCTGCTTGTTATGGAGATTGTCAAGGTGTGCCACACGATTCTGCATATCCGACATGTGGCTTTTCATATTGCTCATACTTTTCTGCCCAAATACCTGGCCCATGGTGTCCATTACCCCTTGAGCCGTGTCGCTGTTGAAGCCTTTATCATCGCCTCGCTTCTGGACGATAATCTGATAGTCGGAATTAGACCGTGTGCCCGATATTCGTACATCGATATCCTCGACATCCGTAACTGGAAAACGTTCGCTCTTTCCGCCTCCGCCCTTCACCTGCACATCGACTTCGCCATTTGCAACGGTTATCGTTGTCTCCTGCGTCCACGCCATCCAGGCCCCCCACGAAAAGGCCAGCCCGATGACAAGAGCAAAAATGCTTCCCATTACGCTTGCCACGAAAAAGAACGGAGTAGCCACTACCAGTCCTATACCCACAGCAGCCATCAGCGCTACTTTGGCGATGCCCTTCAAACTCCGGTCAGGCTCTACGCGGATGCGTACGCCCTGCCCGCCAACGCGATTCAATGATATGTTCTTGCTGATGGGTTTAGTAAGGTTGGGCTCAACTACGTACTCGGCATACGGATCGTCAGAGTCTGCTTCATCTTCGCCTGTGCTAACCCGGAGGGCCTCTTGGTCGGTCTTCAAGTCCCACAAGACCTGCTCTGATTTCTCGGCTGACGCGCCGCCGCTCTGGGCTGCCGCTGCATCTTCAGAGACACTGTGCCTATTGTTTTCAGGCGCCTGTCCCTCAAGCTCGTACACAGGCACTTCGAAGTGGGCTTCATAATCGGTTCCAGGGATCTCAGCGCGTACAGCCACTTCCCAGATAATATCTGATTTACCAGTGCGAGCCAGGTATTTCTTAGAGCGTTTGATCGCCGTCGAACGCGGCATATCCTCGGGTATCTCGAACGACACCGGGATGTGCGCACCGTTCGCATCAAACTTTATAGCCCCCATCTGCTTTTCTCCGCGCCACAGAAGGTGGGTGCGTTCTTTTACTGTACGGCTCTTGTTTTTGCCACTACCGCTCGACTCGTAGCGGGCAGTACGTCGATAGCATGAGAGTTGTACCTGCGCACCATGCTCTGGAAATTCAGAGCGGTTGATAGCCGCCTCAACCCGAGCGAGCATCCGCTGGCCTATGCGTCCTGGCATGGTTTCCAGTTCTGCTTTCGAGATGCCAAATCGCTGTTTGCGTCTGTAGGCTTTTACCATCTGCACGGCCATGAATGCCCCCGCCAGTGGGAAAACCAGCACGAAGAGCACGCCCCACTCCGGCGTTTCCGATGTAAGGATAGCAGACCAGATGACCCATCCGGCCAGAACACCACCACCTCCCAGAAACACAGCTGTGGGAAGCCCCCACGACTGTGTGTTTTCATGTGTAAGTGTAGATGATTGCCAGGCTTCACGGGCCGTCCAGGGTTCTTCAAGATCTTCAGCTTCCTGGTAGGCCTTCTGCCGTCGGTAGTTTGAAACAGATGTAGATATGAAGCCAATGCCAATAAATAACATGACGCCCGCAATAAACAACGGACTGTATGTACTCTCGGGAACCGTCCCCGTCTGTACGATGATACTCAGCGGGTCATACAGCATCACAGCAGCACCGATACATAGGCCGACTCCAATAGCTCCAAACAATCCAAACGTGAGGGTGCGCAGAGGGCCTTGTACACTTTCAGGTAGAAAGCGGAAAAGAAAGCGTAGCATAATCTTGCAAGATAGATAAGGTGCGAACGCGTAAACAGCATGCTGCCGGATGTCGCATAAGGCAGAGAGACATGCTCAATCATACTCAAATCGCAGACCAGCATATCTATTTAACCCACGCGCACTTTATCCCCTGGTGCGGACACCAGGCAAGATCGGGGCATACAATGGCGTACAATAATGTTGCATTTGTATGAGTTAGCGCCCCAACACATCGATCTGCAATAGATAAAGATGAGTCCAAACGCGTTTACTGCTGCAAATACGCAAACTACGGACTATGTCTACTGCAAAGTCTACCATCAACGCTCCACGTCCCCGTCGCACCCCGAACCCGCGTCGTCGGCAGCCGCGCCGGCAGCCGAAGCGATCGCCCGGCTCGCCCTCACAGCCGCCTCGTGTGCCCAACCCGAAACGGCGTGAGCCCAACACAACCCCCTCCCCAAGCCAGCCTCAGCGCCGCCAGACGTAGCTGAGCTGACAGACGTAGCCGGCAGTTCCGCGCTACAAACCGTACAGACCGCAGATGATGGACACGGCGTTCCTTGATTAGGGGCTCGTGGCACCGTCGCTACACAGCGCAATAGGTTCGCTTTCCTTAAAGTCACCTGTCTTAAAAAGAGATGCGAGCGCGCGCATTTATCGTTCGTGGCGTAAGCCGGTTGGGCACGCGCGTCCACTCGTTGTCGGCGTTGGGAATCCAGTTGAACGACACGGTGTTCGTCATATCGAACACGTTGAGGAGCTCCATCGTCAGGTCGAGATGTACGGGAGCGCGCTGCCCCGTCTCAAACAGCGTGACGCGCTTCGTGGCTCCGAGATCAACACGTCGGTATGCTGTAATGCGGCCAGACATGCGCGGTCCAGGAATCTGCAACACGCGCCCGGTGGCCTCATCGCGCGGACCGGGCACAGGGGGGGTGTATGGCAATCCGCTTCCGAAGAGCAAGCGCAGGTGAGCTTTCCAGCTGTCATCGCCGGGGATCGTATCCTGTAAGAACGCGGAAAAGGTATGTCGCTGGTCGCTCGGGCGCGGTACAAGCCCCTGGTTAAACGCGTTCTGAAACTCGGGTTGGATGCGCTCACGCGCAACCATGTAGCTGTAGTTAAACCAGCTTTCAAGTCCAGGAATGAGTTCGCCGCGCAGCTGCAGGTCGGCGCCGTAGACAAACCCGGTCGCATCGTTCTCTCCCGAGTATTGTACGCGAATGTCTTCAATCGTATAGGAGATGACGTTGTCCAGATGCTTGTAGTAGCCCTCTGCACGTAGGTAGAGCCGGCGTCCGGGAAGAAAGTATTCTCCGCCCAGCACAACTTGCATAGAGCGCTGCGACTGGATGTCTCGGTTTAGCGCGTCACGAATCCCTTCTGCAAAATCGGGGTTGCCCCGTAGCTCACGGTAGGTCGGCGCCTGATGGTAGAGGCCCCATGACCCGCTGAGCGACAGGTTTTCACTGGCTTGAAAGGTTGCCGATAAGCGAGGGGAGAACGTCCACTCTTCATTAAAGGAGTAGTAGTCGGCCCGCAGTCCACCTGTTACGGAAAGGCGCCCGCGTGTAGGGAGCACGTCGATTGCATTCTCAGCGTAGACACCAGCCTGCATCTCACTGAACTGCGCGGCATCGAACAGGCTATCGGCGACGATGCGCAGGTCTTCGCGCTCGCCGCTGCCACGCTGCACGCGCGTGTCGATGACTGCGCGTTCATCAATGGTATCCGTGAAGCGCAGCCCCCGCAGGTCCCACCCTGCCTCCATGGCGTTGCGGTTTAGCGTAAGGTTGTAGCGCCCCCCTCCACTCAGCGTCTCGACCGACACGCTGTTGTCAGCAAAGTCGGTCTGGGTAGAGGTGCCGATGCCAAAGTGGCCAGCACCCGAGTTTGGGTCGCCTGCCGGGTCAACGCGGAATAGCTCCGAATCCCCTGTGATGCTGAAAAACTCCGACTCGCGAGTGCCAAAATAGGCCAGCTGGTGGCTCATCCGGAGACGGTTGCTGAGCCGGTTGGAGAGACGTGTGCCCAGAAACTCGGTGGTGTAGCCATCCTGGCGTGTGCCGTCGAAATCGACCCAGAGCGCCTGCAGGTTCGAAGGGACATCCGGGTCGAGGCTCAGGATACCAAAATAGGTGCGCTGGTTGGTGGGGTCGAGTTCGAACTGATGGTCCGCGTAGATACCGAGCGCATCAAACTCGTGCCCATCAGCAATACGGTACGTGAACGTGCCCTGCAGATCGGTAAAGACGGGGTCGTAGTCGCCTTTCAGATCTTGCGTACCGAAGAAGCGTCCGGGCTGCGCGTGGCGCACGCCTACGTTCCAACTGAGGCGGTCGTCGAGAGCAGCGCCCCGGGCATGCACGCTGGCGTCGAGCAGCGAGAGGTCGGCGCTTCCGCGGATACGCTCGCCCTGTGTTTCGTGGTACTGCACGTCGAGGGCCGAGGAGAGCTTGCCTCCGTAGCGTACCGGAAATCCGCCCGTGTAGAACGTCATGCGTTCAGCCATCGCCGGGTTGAGCAGACCAAGGCCCTCCTGTTCGCCCTGGCGCGGACGAAACGGCATGAACACTTCGAATCCATTCAGGAAAATGAGGTTTTCGTTGTAGCCGCCTCCGCGTACGGAGTACTGCTGCGAAAGCTCGGTGTTGGTAGCCACCCCCGGCATCACCTTGAGCGCCCGAAATCCGTCTTTGAACGGCGTAGGCATGCTCTGCACGGTCTCTGGATCGAGGCGATGCACGCCCGCGTCGGGGGCAAACGTGCCTTCCTCGACGAGCACCTGGTCCATTTCGACAACATCAATGGCAAGCGCAACGTCGACGCGGGATGCGGCATCGCGCTCAACGGTGACCGAGTCAACCCGGGCTTCATATCCTACTGCTGAGAAGCGAAGGGCATACGTGCCGGTAGGCAGGCGCATCTGATAGGTGCCATCTTCTTCGGTGGCCGTGCCAAAGTTAGTGCCATCGACCAATACCGTAACGCCTGGCAACGGTGTGGCGCTGGCGTCGTCGACAACAGTGCCCTCAACCGTGCCCCAGTTCTGGGCATGCACGGCAGGAACTCCAACCCCGATGGCAACAAGAAGAGCACTCAACAGACAGGCACTCGTACGTATCCAGACAGCCATAAAGACGCTTCAGAAAAACTTTAACAACAGGGCGTAGCGTTTAGGTCAGAGGCAACTGGAAATAGATGAACGAATAGGGCAGCAGGTTCTGGAAGAGGCACCGTATGTAAGGCCGTACACTGGCGGATGTCGTTACAGCACGCTACCGTGCGGCACCACCGTACAGCAACAATGTTAACAACTGCAGCACAAAAGCCATGCGCAGCCCAAACGGTACGTTGCATCATGTATACAAGGTAACAACTGCACACATTTTATGCCAGAACGCCCCAATAACCGGATGAGTTCATCTTCTGACGCACATATAGCAACGAACGGAACGGCCTCGTCGGCACAGAACGTACTGGGCACGGAACTGCGTGCATGCAGCCACGACCCCGAGACGGGGTTTTACCGCAACGGCTACTGCACCACCGGCCCGGAAGACCGCGGAAGCCATGTGGTATGCGCGGTAATGACCGAAACGTTTCTTGACTTCACAAAGGCGCGGGGCAACGACCTGAGCACCCCGCGGCCGGCGTACAATTTTCCTGGACTGAACCCGGGCGACCGGTGGTGCCTGTGTGCGGCACGTTGGCGAGAGGCGTACGAAGAAGGCTGCGCGCCGCCGGTGGTGCTTGAGGCGACGCATCCGGCGGTGCTTGACGTGGTCGACCTGGAGGCGCTGCAGGCCCACGCCGTCGACAGCGGCGAGTAGCCTGCCGTGTTACGTCGCATTCTCTTGCCCCTCTGGCAACAGCCTATGTTTCTGAAGGCGTGTGTTTAGTACGCTTTGGCGAACAGCACGCGGCCTTCCGAGGGCTTGCCCGTGAGCATATCTTCGCCCTGTTCCTCAGGACGGTCGAACGGAATGCAGCGGATGGTTGCGCCCGTTTCCTCTTTGATGCGGGCTTCGGTCTCGTCGGTGCCATCCCAATGCGCTTTTACGAAGCCGCCCTCGTTCTCGATAACCGCCTTGAACGCGTCGTAGCTGTCGACCGTGGTCGTATTGGATTCGCGGCGATCGAGCGCCTGCTGGAAGAGCCCGCTTTGGATCTCGGTCAGGGTATTCTGGATGCGTGCGGTGAGTCCTTGCTGCGGCACAATTTCTTTTTCGCCGGTGTCGCGACGCGCGAGCTCAACGTTCTCGTTCTCAATGTCGCGCGGGCCAATGCCGATGCGAAGCGGCACGCCCTGCAGTTCATACTCGTTAAACTTCCAGCCTGGCTTCTGATTATCGTCGGCATCAAGCTTGACGCGGATGTCGGCACTGCTGAGTTCGTTCTGGATGCGCTGCGCATGCTCCAGCACGAGCGTTCGCTGCTCATCGTTGAAATAGATCGGCACAATAACGACCTGGTCGCGCGCCAGCTTCGGGGGCAGCACAAGGCCCTGATCGTCGGAGTGCGTCATGATAAGTGCCCCGATGAGCCGCGTCGATACGCCCCACGAGGTAGCCCACACATACTGCTCTTCGTTATTTTGATCGGTGTACGTGCAGTCGAACGCCTTCGCGAAGTTCTGCCCCAGAAAGTGGCTGGTGCCTGCCTGTAGCGCTTTTCCATCTTGCATCAGCGCCTCAATGCAGAGCGTGTCTACCGCTCCTGCGAAGCGTTCGCTGGGCGTTTTACGACCGCGCACAACCGGAATGGCCATATACTCCTCGGCAAAGGTCGCGTAAACGTCAAGCATCCGCTCGGCTTCCTCAACAGCTTCCTCTTTGGTTGCGTGGGCCGTATGGCCTTCTTGCCAGAGGAACTCCATGGTGCGCAGAAAGAGACGCGTGCGCATCTCCCACCGCACGACGTTGGCCCACTGGTTGTAAAGCAGCGGCAGGTCGCGGTACGACTGAATCCAGTCGGCATAGGTGTTCCAGATGATGGTTTCGGAGGTGGGCCGCACAATGAGATTCTCCTCCAGCTTCGACTCCGGATCGGGGATGAGCTCGTCGTCTTCGTTTAGCGTAAGACGCGAGTGTGTAACGACAGCACATTCCTTAGCAAACCCCTCAACGTGCTCGGCCTCGCGGGCCAGAAACCGTTCAGGGATGAACAGCGGGAAGTAGAAATTTTCATGGCCCGTAGACTTGAACAGTCCGTCGAGTGTCTCTTTCATGCGCTCCCACAGCGCGTACCCGTTGGGACGAATGACCATGCATCCACGCACGGGCGAATAGTCGGCCAGCTTGGCCTTGCGTACTACATCGATATACCATTGCGAATAGTCGGCGTCGCGGGGGGTAACGGCGTCAGCCATGAGGTAAGGGCAGAAGGGTGAAGGTAGACCAATGTGGAGGCAAGACCACAGGCAGGCGGCGCAAGAAGTGCGTCGTCGTAAACATGACTTTCGCTGGCACGAAACGCACCTCTTGCTACGTTAATCTAATGTAGCGTACCGGGCAGCATACCAACGTACGCTATGTTACACGCTGTGTTACTTTGCCGCATGTACAGGCGGCTTTCGCAACAAGTAGTACATGCAATGGTCTAACATACTGTACACGACAATAAGAAGCAGGAGCATGTGCCTTATTTCGCGCAACTTTTAGCAGCGTCGCACAGCCTGCATCGTGCTATTGGCATTTAGCGGTACTGGTACTCAAGAGGTGGTATAGTTATGGAATCTATAGAAACAAACACAGGCGTTTTGACGCGCCATCTCGGTCTGCTTCTACTGAGCGTGCTCGTGCTGCCCTTGGTGCTCACCGGGTGCTACACGCAGCTGCAGACAAGCGACCAGCATGAGCGCCCAGCTGTTCGCTCGGAGGCCCCGGCTACAACGCAGGAACGGCCACGGCAGGCTGAACGCCCGAACCGGCCGCTCACAACACAAGAACTGCTCGACTGGGCTGAGCAGCTTGAGTTGGACTATCGCGAGGGATACATCAGCGAGGACACCTACTGGGCCGAAGTCGCAGCTATCAAGCGTGAGGACCCTGCCTTCTACGAAGCCTATTATGGCGAAAGCCTGATTCGTACCCCCCGCTATACATCGCGCCAGTCGCACCGTCCGCTGCACAGTTACCGCGCCAGGCATGCACGTCCTGTGGTGTTCTACGATCCGTTTTTCTACGACCCGTTCTTCCATGACCCGTTCTACCGGTCAGGAACGTTCGTAAGCGTCTCTTTCGGATTCGGACGGTTTTACCATCGCCCGTATCATTATCGCCCATTCTACCGCCATTCGTTTTTCCATCGTCCGTACTACTACCGCGGCGGATCGGTCTTTTATGGCGGCATACATAACCATTATTATGGCAGGTCTACCTTCCCGGTAGCCTCGAACCGTCCGATACGGTCGCGCACGTTTACCCCCCGCACAGCTGAAGGGCGCGGTACCGCCCGCACTATAACCCGCGGTAGCGCCACCACACGTACCCCGACGGAGCGGAGCCCTACCCGAACTACACGCGCCCCAAGCGTGCGCGACTCGCAGCGGACCGGCTCATCTCGGACTACGACACGAGGCACGCGCACGTCCGGAAGCGACCGTACAGCCCGCGGCGGACGTTCTGCTCGCGACACGTCTTCGCGGGGTACGGTGCGCGACGAGCGTACCGAACGCGGCAGCACGACGTCGCGCGGTTCGCGCACCAACCGAGACACATCAGAGAGTCGCCGCACCGAGCGTGGCAATCGCACGACCCGCGATGATCGCTCCGTACGAAACGATCGCTCCGTGCGCTCCGACCGTCGCCCTCAGAGCGACCGCGCCGACCGTGCAAGTGAAGAAAATCGCGAGGTCCGGCGCGTTGAGCGTATGGCTCCACGCCCGATCCTGAATCCGGATAGGCAGCGCGACGAAGCACGCACACGCGGCTCCTCGCGTGCTACGCCGCGGGAGGCTCGCTCATCCGAGCGCGAAACGCGAACCGACGATGCCCGCTCCCGCCGCGTGGTTATTCCCTCTGAGCGCGTACGCCAGCCTCCGAGCCGCCCAGATGCCACCCGCCGTCAGGCGCCACGAACACGCTCCTCAGAGCGCTCTCGGACGCGGAGCAGCAGTGGATCGCGCACACGTACTCGCGGCACAAGCAACTCGCGGACTCGCTCATCAGGCAGCTCACGCACGCGCTCATCATCGGGCAGCTCGCGAACCCGTTCTTCAAGCGGATCGCGCACACGAAGCAGCAGCGGATCGTCTTCGACCTCCCGTGGGTCGCGCACGAGCCGAAGCGATCGCTCGTCAGGGAGTTCGTCCCGTGGCTCTCGTGGCTCCCGAAATGATGACTAACTCTCTCTGAATCGCTCGCTGTACCAGCGAAAGACACTCAAAAGCGGCCTACTCCCTGCAAGGAGAGGCCGCTTTTTCGTTGGGGCTGATGCCGACTTCAAGGGCGGGATACTAAGAGCCTGTTTTGATTTCTTAATTTGGGCTGCGAGCGGCTTCAATGGGCTGCAAATTGCCCGTCGAAGCGATGCCAATCTATCCTCAAGGATCTATATCACCCCTTCCACTTGTAACTACAAACCAATTGGTTATAAACCGGTACCTGGCAGTGCAAGAAAAGACAGTACAACAAAAAAACCCGGTCCCCCACCAGAGACCGGGCATAACAAGCAGAAGTAGGGCTTATTTAGAAGTGCACCTTGATGACACACTGCATCCTCCAGCGTAACGTACCTACTGGATTCGTTACAAAGGTAGCACCTGCATGGCCTGAGTGCACTTTTCAGGACGCTACCTGAACGATAACGTCGCTAATGCCGGCTTCTTCGACAAAACACCTTCTTATTTTTAGCTTACCGCTACGCGCCCACCGACTCTTATGGAAGCAGACGCGTCCCGTACATCTCCTAACCGATCCGACAACAGCACACCCGTACAGTATGGGTGGTATCTCGTGAAGACCTACTGGCACTGGCCCGTGCTTGTAGGGGTACTCACTTACATGGTCTTTCAGTTTTGGCCCCCGATTCTTGACCTGGACCCGCCCGGCACTACAGCCCCCACGTTTGTGCATGAAACGATCGACGGAGATGTGTTCGACACAGCCGACCACGCCGACAAGGTAATGGTCGTGAACGTATGGGCTACCTGGTGTCCTCCGTGCCGCGTAGAACTGCCTGGCTTTGTTGACCTGCAGGAAGAGTGGAGCGGACGGGTCCAGTTTGTGGGACTGGCTACCGACCAGCAGGGGATGCGGGTGATTAAGCCCTTTGCTGAAGAGCAAGGACTCAACTACCCGCAGATTGCTTCTGGAGCGCTGGCAGCACGGCACTTCCCCGGAGAAGCAATTCCTCGGACCTATGTCATTGATCAGAATGGAGACATCCGTTACACGCACACGGGGTTCTTGCCGAAGTCTACGCTACGCCGCATTCTGCAACGACTGGCATAGCACCGCATGCTATGCGCTGCTATGCGCCATCGAATCCTATACATTACGCATCCGCCGGTTCAACTTCCTTTTCGGGGCGCACGTCCCACATAAGCATCATTTCGATGTCGGCGTACTCTTCCTCGCCCTGGTCGTCAATGAATCGGTAGTCTCCGTACGTAGTGCGCTGGAAGGGTGGGACGCGGTGCCATGTCGCTCCTTCACCATCCACAAAGTGATCGGGGTACGGGTTTTCTACCGAGTACGATGGGTGGTATGAGTGGTATGTCTTCGACGCTTCGTAGATCGCTGCGCGGCGTGCCCCCGCCTTTGTCAGGCTCTCCCCCGATACCTTAAACGGAGAGATCGCGATCGTCGCCACGACATATCCGTCATCTTTTTCGTGATACGACGGACGCATCACTTTAAAGTCGGAAGGTTCGGGATATGCGCTATGTTGTTCAGCAGCCATGGTGCACAGAAAGGGTTATTAGTGGATTCGTTAAAGGGTTGGCCGTAGTGTATCATGTTCATAACGAGCGTGAACACACGTAGATTCCAAACCCACTCGCTGCCAGTCAGAGCTTAATGTGTATTTTGATCAATGCGTGGCGGCATGCAGCAGATACCACGGCTGCAATACAGGCACTGTGTCCCACTGCCGAAAGTACCACCACTCGCTCTTCTTATCCGAAAAGGGGCCGCTACACCGCGAACCAGCATCTCGCACAGCCTGACACGCAATGCGCCAAAAGAGCACATTTCCTAAACCATCGGATGTAGGGATAGCACTTTACGGCATGTAGCTTACATTCGTAGTACCTTCTTATTCAACCAGAAGGCAGGTTTCGTGAAATTATAGCTTCTACTGAACTTCGGAAACCTGCTGTTTGGTTATGCGTCGACCGCACGTATTGAGCCCACGTTTTTAATGAGTGCATCGCACTCCCCAAACTTTCCGTGGCTTTGCTAACAGACAACACCCTACATGCTATGTATTACGAAGATACCCTGTACGGCTCTGTAGACGACACGATGTACCGTTTCGACGATCCGTTCGCCTACGAGACGCTTGACGACGACCTCCTCGACGACGAGTATTACGACGAAGACGATCTCCTTGATGATCTTGATGATCTCGATGACGACTTCGACGACGAAGACGAGGGGTACTTTTACGACGACGAGTACTACGAAGACTTCGACGGTGCCTATTAAAGACGCTATCTGCTAAGCCACGTCTTTCGGGGGCCGCTTCTTCTTAGAACCTGTGTTGATTTCTTAATTTTGCGATGCAGCATCTGATTCACCAGGCAGGTACGTAGCTTGCCCAGCGTTTTCAGAGGCTGCCTAAATAACCAGAGGTCTATTCCGCTGCTCAGCGGGGTAGACCTCTGGTCGTTTATACGCCTCCTACCTGTCTCTTGTATGATATCGTTTTGATGTGCAGACCTGCCTGTTGGGACTTGAGGGCCTGCCGCAACGTAACGTGCTACCGGTGCTGGGCCGGATCCATACCAGGGGCTTCAGCGCGGGTGGTTTCGCCGGCAGCTTCGCGAGATGATGAGCGAGGGGGTGAAGCATCGGTATCGTGGCCGTCGTAACGCGCTGCGATACGGTATGCCGCAGTTGTTTCCATGCGCGGACGAACAATCATTTCGCCGAGAAGCCCGGTGGTGAACATCTGGGCACCGAATAGAATGAGTAGTAGTCCCAGAAGCAGCAGCGGCCGGTCGCCAAGAGAGTGTCCGAAAACAAGTTTCTCGACAGAGAGCCACAGGCTTACAGCCACCCCCATCATGAAACTGAGCGTTCCGACACCGCCGAAAAAGTGCATTGGGCGTGCCGCAAAGCGTGTCAGGAAGAGTACAGACACAAAGTCGAGAAATCCGCGGACGAATCGCTCCAGCCCAAACTTGGTCGTTCCGTGCTTGCGCGGATGGTGCTGTACGGACTTCTCCGTAATGCGGTCAAATCCCTCCCATTTAGCCAGGAGCGGAATGTACCGGTGCAGTTCCCCATATAGATTGATAGACTGCACAACTTCGCGCCGGTACGCCTTGAGTCCGCAGTTGAAGTCATGGATATCGATGCCCGATACAAGCCGCGTCACGCCATTGAAGAAGCGGCTCGGTATCGTCTTTGACAGGGGGTCTTGGCGTTCTCGCTTCCACCCGCTCACGAGATCATGCCCTTCATCGAGCAGGGCAACCAGTTCGGGAATCTCGGCGGGGTCGTCTTGCAGATCCGCATCCAGTGTAACGACGTAAGGAGCCTGCACATGGTCAAATCCAACCGCGAGCGCGGCCGACTTCCCGTAGTTGCGCTGCAGCCGAATCCCCCGAAACCGTTTGTCTGATTCGTGGAGCGCTGCGATAACCGCCCACGAGTCGTCGGTTGATCCATCGTCGACGAGCCAGACCTCGAATGCATACGCGCGACAGGCCGCTCTAAGACGGCGTGCCAGCTCGGGCAACGAGTCGGCTTCGTTGTAGATGGGCACCACAATGGAGAGGTCACAACTGCTCATATACCTGCTTGATAGACCTCCGTGAGAGGGCCGCGCTGCGCATTCTGCCCACCCTGCACGTTCGTGCGTCAGCAGCGTGCGAGGCGCAGCGTCGCTGTCAAAAATAACGCTACACGCGCTACACGTCGATCGTAGCGTACTTTGCGTTGCGCTCGATAAACTTGCGGCGAGGCTCTACGGCATCGCCCATGAGCGTACTGAACATCCGATCGGCCCCGGCAGCGTCGTCAATCGACACCCGCTGCAGCTTACGTGTATCGGGATCCATCGTAGTCGTCCAGAGCTGCTCCGGGTTCATCTCGCCAAGGCCCTTATAGCGCTGCAGGCTGGGCTTGGATTTGCCGTTGGCACGCAGCTCGGCCATCTTCGTGCGCATCGCTTCATCGCTCCAGATATAGTACTCGTCTTTATTCTGCTGGATGCGATAGAGCGGCGGCATGGCAATGTAGACATACCCTTGCTCGATGAGTGGACGCAGCTGTCGGTAGAAGAAGGTAAGCAGCAGCGTACGGATGTGGGCCCCGTCCACATCGGCGTCGGTCATGATCACGATACGGTGGTAGCGCAGCCGCGAGAGGTCAAACTCTTCTTCGGTGCTGGTAAGGCCCGTGCCCAGCGCCGTTACAATATTCTGGATTTCGTTGTTCTCGAGGATGCGGTCGAGCCGTGCCTTCTCCACGTTCAGGATCTTTCCACGCAGGGGCAAGATGGCCTGAAAGTGGCGGTCGCGGGCTTGCTTAGCCGACCCGCCAGCAGAGTCGCCCTCTACCAGGTAGATCTCGCTCTCTTCTGGATTGCGCGAGGAGCAGTCGGCCAGCTTTCCGGGAAGCCCGCCGCTCGTGAAGGCGCTCTTGCGCTGTACCAGCTCGCGGGCCTTGCGCGCCGCCGCCCGGGCTTGTGCCGCCAGAACAACTTTGTTGATGATCGACTCGGCCTGATTGGGGTGGTCTTCGAGCCAGCGTCCGAGCTTGGTGTTGATAAGCGACTCGACGATACCCTGCACCTCTGAGTTGCCCAGCTTGGTCTTCGTCTGGCCCTCAAACTGCGGCTCCGCCACTTTCACCGAGAGCACGGCTGTGAGTCCCTCACGAAAGTCATCGCCTGAGAGATCAAACTTCAGCTTCTTAAGCATGCCGTTCTTCTGCGCGTAGCCTTTCAGCGTGCGCGTGAGCGCACGGCGGAAGCCCGACACGTGGGTTCCTCCTTCGTGCGTGTTGATGTTGTTCACAAACGACAGCACGGTCTTGTTGTAGCTGTCGTTGTAGCGCATAGCCAGCTCCACCGGCACCTCGCCCGACTCGTCGGTGATGTAGATCGTGTCGTCGATGATCGGGTTGCGTGCTTCATCGAGATACTCGACGAACTCTTTCAGTCCCCCCTCCGAGTAGTACTCTTCGCGGCGCAGGTCTTCATCTTCTTCGCGCTCGTCTTCGAGCACGATGCGCACTCCCCGGTTCAGGAATGCAAGCTCCTGCAGCCGGTCGGAGAGGGTGTCGAACCGGAAGTCGGTCTCTTTAAATATCGAGCCATCAGGCCAGAAGCGGATATGGGTGCCCGTGGTTTCGTCGTCGCGCATCGCGCGAAGCTTTGTGACCGGCCCTTCGGGCACGCCGCACCGGTAGCTCTGCTGCCATACCGCGCCGTCGCGCCACACCGTAGCCACAAACCGGATGGCCAGCGCATTCACGCACGACACCCCCACCCCGTGGAGTCCACCCGACACCTTGTAGCTGTCTTTGTCGAACTTACCGCCGGCGTGCAACACCGTCATCACGACCTCAAGGGCGGAGCGGTTCTCTGTCGGGTGCTCGTCGACCGGGATGCCGCGCCCGTTGTCTTTGACAGACACGGAGCCGTCCTCGTGGATCGTGACGGTCATCTCGTCGCAGTGGCCGGCCAGGGCCTCATCGATCGAGTTGTCGAGCACTTCGTACACCAGGTGGTGCAGGCCGCGAATGCCCACATCGCCGATATACATGGCCGGTCGCTTGCGTACCGCCTCCAGGCCCTCCAGCACCTGAATGTTCGACGCAGCGTAAGGCGTTACGGGAAGATCGTGTTCGGTAGCCATGAGGAAGAAAGGATGGTGGAAAAAGTACGATAAGAACGGCCAATGGCGTAGCTCTTCTGTTACACAACCCGTAAGCAACGGTTCGCCAGACAGGCCCGCTATGTGCCAAAAACATCCTGAACTAAACAGCCTGAACTAAACAGCATACCGCTGCGCATCAGGCAACAGCGAACGTTTGCATCCCGCTGGTCTACAGGTGGAAAAACCTGTGGAAGACGAGTTAGGAGGATGCGTCGGCATCCGATGAGAACACAGGCGTAAAGTCGCGCAGCGACATGCCGGCGGCGGCCGGCTGCGGGGTGGTGCCGCGTTCCAACTCCAGCTCGTAGGCCACCCGGTCGGTCCGGTAGTACCGCTGCTGGTAGTAGATGGGGGCATCCTCAGCGCCAATCGAAAGGCGCGAAATTAGCAGAAGCGCCGTTCCGGGAGGCACGCCCAGTGCCTCAGCAACCGTATCGGAGGCATTCGCTGCTTCAATGCGATACTGTCCGCGACGCACTTCAACGTCGTGCTCCGTCTCAAGAATGCTGTAGATCGTCTGCTCAGCAAGGTCGTACGGTTCGATGAGCGATGCATAGTTGAGCGGAAGCCAAGTGTAATCAAAAGCCACCGGCTGCCCGTCGCCCAGGCGTGTACGATCGAGACGGCGCACCGTCGTGCCTGGCTTCACGCCAAGCTTTGCGGATACTGATGCTGGCACCTCCACGTTCGTGTTCATCACAATACGCGACGACGCCGCGATCCCGGCCTGGGCCATGTCTTCGGCAAAATCGGTAAGACGCACCAGTCCCGGACGCATTCGCTGGTCTTGCACAAACGAGCCCAGTCCCTGCTTGCGGTAGATGAGGCCTTCGCTCTCCAGCGTCTGCAGCGCGCGGCGCACCGTTACCCGGCTCACGTCAAACTGGTCGCAGAGCGTATGCTCCGACGGAAGCTGCTCGTCGGCTTCGTAGGTGCCATCGGCAATGCGTGTGCGAAGCCAGTTGCTTAGCTGTTCGTGGCGGGGAAGGTTCATAAGCTAAATGGGTACTGGTCAAAGACGCCTGAAGCGGACGCTGCAGCTACTGGCCTCTGCCTGCCAGCACATCGCATAAGGTCGTACAACACGTTGTATGAGCCGCGTGGCATGAACCGCGTCGTCGCGCTACGAAAGCGCAGGGCCGCTTGTTTGGGCATGAAACAATCGTATGTTACACACAAATCTCGGTCTCATGTTCAGGCCAGAACATTCATTCCCTTTACAGAATAGCGCTGCCAGGTTGCGCATGCGACGTATTTGGACGTATTTGAGCGGGACGTCTCTCCGTGCAGCCCGCTGTGCAAGGTGAGTTGAGGGATTCAGAGCACGCCACGGAGCCAGAAGTAGATGCACGGATCGGTGAGGGTGCGAACCGGCAAGAACGCCGCACGTCAGCGGTGTAACGTCTTGCATCCTGAAGACACGTAGCGTGCCCGTAACGCTCGCCGTGCCTTCTGCACCTACTGTATAGCACCGTGGCTGATGATTCTTCTCGCGTCGATACCGAAGCCATCCTCAACGGCGACCGTGCTGCCTTTGAGGCACTTGTTGAGTCGGAGACCTCCCGGCTTTTTCACGTTATCCTGCGCTACGTAAATGACCGAGAGGCCGCCCGTAGTCTCGTTCAAGAAACGTTTTTGCAGGCGTATAAGAACCTCGACTCGTTTCGAGGCGATGCCAAACTCACGTCGTGGGTAACGGGCATCGGCATCAACATTGCCCGTAGCTGGCTGCGCAAGAACAAGCGCGAGCAGCCTATAGACGAGGACGACATGGAGCGCCTGCAGCCGTCGTTCCGTTTCGGACGCTATACCGGCTCATTTGAGCCATGGGATCCGGAGCAGACTGCGGAGCGATCGGAACGCAAGCAGTTGGTCCACGACGCACTCGACCAGCTCTCCGAATCATACCGTGAGGTCATTGTGCTCCGCGACCTCGAAGAACGCTCGACCAAAGAAACGGCCGAAATTCTGGATATCAGTCGCGGAGCCGTACGCGTTCGCCTGCACCGTGCACGGCAAGCTCTGCGCGAACTGCTCAACAATCACTTTGCTTCCGAATTTGCATAATTTCTTACATGGCTAACTTTCTTACAGAATGGCGCCGCCAATGGATGCTCACGTGCAAAGAGGTAAACGGCTTCCTGGAGGCCTACCTCGACGGCCGACTCGATCCCGATACGAAGGCCCAGTTCGAGCGTCATATTAACCGATGCGAAACCTGCAGCACGTATCTGCAGCAGTACAAAGCCACGATCGCGCTTGTCAAAGAAGCCGATCCGGCACGCAGCAGCGCGCCTGATTCCCCCTCTGACGTGTTGGTTGAGCAGACGCTTTCGTTTCTGCGCGACCGCTACGACCCGCCCTCCGAATCGTCCTAAGCACCTGCTCCGCCAGCGTGTTTGCTATGCACAACTTCCCGCTGGCTGCA
>NZ_JARWGJ010000224.1:0-19587 GCF_040409695.1 Longimonas sp. | reverse complement strand
TGCATTTGCAACGGCCTGGGCCATACGGATGCGTACGCCGCGTATGCGCTGCCGCTCTGCCTCTGAGAGTACGGTGAACGGGGGCTCGTCGAGCGGCTGTGCACTTCGTACATCTGCTTCAATATTATGGCGTTGTAGAATCTGCTGTATAGCCTGCTCTCCCTCTTGCATCACATGCGTAGCAGCGCGGTGGGCCTGTTCGATGTCGCTGCGCAGCATGAACAGGCCCTGCATCCCCATAAAACCAATTACCACAGCGGTAGCCCCTACAAGATAGAACATCGTGCCATGCACAAGGAGGCGTTGAAGAGCAAAGAACGCAAACGTAAGCAGGCAGCCTATCCCAAAAGCCATCAGAAAGCGGCTCTGCCCTGCTTTATTATCTCGAAAGCCCTCTGCAGAGAGCGCATGCGAAGAGATGCGAGCGTAGTAGTCGCCCTGCTCTTGAAACCCAACCACGTACTCCGGTCCACTTGACGTGACGTACCCCATGAGGTGAACGGTATCGCCGGGGTCAAGCCGGTACTCGGTGTAGCGCCTGTTGCCTTCCACACGGCGGTGCTTTATCGAAGCATCGATGCGCGCCCCGGCTGGGATGACGCGCACCTGTCCGGTTGTATCCTCAACGAAAAACGCCTCGACGGGGTCGTTTGTGGATTCGACCTGCCTCCAGGAATCGTCGTCGCGCTCTTGGATCAGGTAGCGATAGTAGACGGATGCGTGACCTGTTTCGGGCGCGCTCAGTAGCTCACTGCCTGCCCGAATCGTTCCGGTGATAGCCACCTCGCCCGAGATCATAGCGGAAATCTCCACCTGTGGCGTCCGCTCAGCCTGACGCATGCGCTGAATATCGTTGAGGCTTGTGCCGCTGGCCCCACATCCTGTCATGAGAAGCGCCAGTAGCGCTCCGTATCCAAAAATACGCCCAAACACCCCTCAGCCACTTCGTCGTGTGGCCTGTCAACGAAACCAGTACATAGGCGATGGGCACAACGGTCATGCCCATCGCAATGAGTACGCCAAAAAGAAAGAGACCAACGAAGAGAAGAGCTTCCATCTGTTGCGCCAGGATTCACGAGCGAGGACATCTGTAGCGACCACGTATAGCGACCGCGCACTCCGTCTGTTGAACGGGTGTACGCAGGATATGCGTATTGCCCATGTGCATGCGGACATCCCGACGTGGTGGCACAATCGCGTGGCGTCTGGATGCAGACAAACGCGGCCGAGCCACGCAGTTTTCCGGCTGCGACAAACGGAGAGATGGATTGGGAGACGCTTTACTGGCCGCCTACGCCCACGAGGAAGCATGAGATTCGACAAATTCGCGCATGGTGTAGGGCGGACGAGTAAGCAGCCGGTTCAGGTCATCAGTCACTCGCGCAGCCCAGCCAAGGCGTGCAGTGGTATAAATCGCGCCCATGACCACAATTTTTATCCAGGGATGGCCCTCCTGGTATGCGTGCCACGCAAATCGCAGCAGGGACGGATTCGTATACCGGATGGGCCGGTCAAGCACATCAGTCATGATCGCAGCTACCTCATGGTATGAGAGCGCAGCGGGACCGGTGCAGTCATAAGCACGACAGGTAACGCTGGGGTCGGTCAGTGCGCGAGCAGCGGCCGCAGCCAAGTCACGGCAATCCACAAAACTCGTACGTCCATCACCTGCAGGCACGATGATCTCCCCACGATCCCTGATTTCGCGGCGGTGCGTGGTACTAAGGTTCTGCATGAAGAAGCTGGCTCGCAAAAGCGTCACGTCAAGATCTGCCTCCATGAGAGAGGACTCGACGCGGGCATGGGGCACAACAGGATTGGCCTCGGCCCCCAGCAGCGATAGAAAGACAATGTGCCGCACGCCCATCGCTTCGGCCTGCTCAATGAACGGGCCCAGCGTATTCCCGATATCTGAGATGGCAGGCGGACGCACGAGAAACACCTGTTCAACTCCTGAAAGAGCCCCCACAAAGGTTTCGGGCTTTCGAAAGTCAAGTGGCACAGTCGGCACCTCTCCCAGACGTCCTATGCCACTGTGCACTCCGGCCTGTATGGAAACTCCCTGTTCGCTTAGGATGCGCACAAGCGGGGCGCCGACATTTCCGGTAGGACCGGTAACCAATACTGTCGTATCCATTCCTTCTACTAACTATAACTACTAAGCTGATGCAGATGGGTCGGTCGCTCAGTAGATGATTACAGCTGCTACAACCGTGTGGCGCGCTGCTCTTCGGGCTGTGACTCCGGGTAGTCGGCATTGTAGTGGAGTCCGCGGCTCTCGCGGCGCATGCGAGCGCTGCGCACGATGAGGTAGCACGTGGTGATCATGTTGCGGAGCTCGCAGAGGCGGGTTGACACGTGCGCCTCCTGGTAGAACGCTTCGGTTTCTTCGTAGAGCAGGTGGATACGGCGCGCAGCGCGTTTCAGGCGGACGTCCGAACGCACGATGCCAACGTAGTTCGACATCACGCGCTTCAGTTCATCACGGTTGTGGGTCATCAGAATTTCCTCGCCGGGCGCTTCCGTACCGCTGTGGTCCCAGTCTGGAATCGGCTGCGGGCTGTAGGCATCGTTGAGGTGGTCTTTGGCCACCTGCATGGCGCGGTGGCCGAACACGAGCCCCTCTACGAGCGAGTTGCTTGCGAGCCGGTTAGCGCCGTGGAGTCCGGTGCAGGCCACCTCGCCGATCGCGTAGAGCTGATCGATCGAAGTGCGTCCGTGCGCATCCGTCTGCACGCCCCCGCACATGTAGTGCGCAGCGGGCACGACGGGAATGGGCTCTTCGGTGATGTCGATGCCATACTGCAGGCAGGTCTCTGCGATCATGGGGAAGTGCCTGCGGACCTCCTCGGCGGGCTTGTGCGAGATGTCGAGCCAGACGTGATCGTCGCCGTGGCGCTTCATCTGGTCGTCGATGGCGCGGGCCACAATGTCGCGGGGGGCCAGTTCGGCGCGCTCGTCGTAGTCGAGCATGAAGCGCTCGCCCCGCCGATTGTACAGGCGTCCGCCCTCCCCTCGAACCGCTTCCGAAATGAGGAAAGAGTCGGCATCAGGATGGTAGAGCGAGGTCGGGTGAAACTGCACGAACTCCATGTTCGATACACGCGCTTTCGCCCGGTAGGCCATGGCCACGCCATCGCCCGTAGCCACAGGCGGATTCGTAGTGTGCTGGTAGACCTGTCCGCATCCCCCTGCCGCCAGAATCGTGGCTTGCGCCTGCACGGTGTGCACGGTACCGGTGGTGCGGTCGAGCACATATGCGCCAAAGCAGTGCACATCCGGACGCATGCGGTTGACGTGCTGCCCCAGATGGTGCTCGGTGAGCAGGTCCACAGCGGTGTGCTGCGGGTGCAGGTCGATTGACGGATGCGCCCGCACCTGCTCCATGAGCGCCCGCTGCACCTCGGCCCCGGTGGCGTCGTCGGCGTGCACAATGCGGTTGGCCGAGTGGCCACCTTCGCGTCCCAGGTGGAGCGCGTCGGAGCTGCCGGTGCGGGTGAAATGCGCGCCCCACTCGATGAGTTCGCGCAGCCGCTCCGGCCCCTCGTTTACGACGATCGAGACAATCTCCGGATCGCAGAGTCCGGCTCCCGCATCCAGCGTGTCTTCGAGATGCTGCTCGGGACTGTCCGACTCGTCGATGACTGTGGCAATGCCGCCCTGTGCATACGAGGTGTTGGTTTCGCCGAGGTCGTCTTTTGTGATGACGGTGACCCGACCGTACGCCGCCGCTTTCACCGCAAACGTAAGCCCGGCTACGCCGCTGCCGATGACGAGAAAGTCGGTGCGTGAGGCAATCGACATAGGGTACAACAGGTCAATGAAATGATACGGACAACGTGTTAACGGCTGGCATCCCGTTTCTTTCCTTCAGAGGCCGCGAACGAGGATCCCGTTGCAACACCTCACCTTCTCTTTGTGCCAATTTCACTCAGCCGATTGTCACCTTGGTGAAGCGGCTCCGCTGTGGAGACGCGCAGCCTGACACGAGCGTAGCGACTGACGGACGTAGTGAGTAAAGATCTCTCCCGAACCGGGCAGGACCGTCGATTCGACAGGAGCCGCTGCGCTCCGGGGCGATGGTTCGACTGCGACCTCCTCCGTCAGTCTCCGCTCACCATGACAGTCATTTGTAATTTGGGTAGCGGTAAGATGTTAAATGATTGTCTGTGGTTTACATCATCGCAATCTGCCCAAACCGCCTCTGTCTGCCGAGCTTCGCCAAAGGCGTGATCCTGTGGACATCTCCCCCTTGGCCAAGGGGGAGAAACCCGTAGGGAGAGGGGGTTCGAAAAAGAAAGAGCTGTTGCATTCAATCGCTCTATCATTTAGCGTCTATCCATTACCGTAATTTGTCATCCTGAGCACAGCCGAAGGATCTCCTACATGCTCGGCACGGCCTACCACGCGCCAGGCTCCTGCTAACGGAGTGGGAGACGGGTCCCCCGACAACGGTAGGGGCTTCGTCGGCCTTTGCTTACCATGACAGGGTTTGAAGGGAAGCCCCGTATCCAACCTACGACTCCACCGGCTTGATGCCCTTCTTACCGTGGGTCAGGTACGCCTGGATGAGCGGGTCGATCTCGCCCTCCAGAATCGCCTCCGCATCCGAGAGCTTCGTCTCGGTGCGGTGGTCGTTCACCATCGTATACGGATGCAGCACATACGAGCGAATCTGGCTGCCCCACTCGATGCTTTTTTTGGACGATTCGACCTCCTCGCGCGCCTGCTCCTGCAGCTCCTGCTCGGCCTGATAGACGCGGCTCTTGAGCATCTTCTCTGCGCGCTCGCGGTTCTGCAGCTGACTTCGCTCTTCGGTACACTCGGCCACGACCTCAATTTCGTCGCCGTTCGAGAGCGTGCCGTTCCAGATGAGACGCACGCCTGTAGACACCTTGTTCACGTGCTGCCCCCCCTTGCCGCCGGAGCGGAAGGTCTGAAGCTCGGTTGACCCAGCACTCAGGTCTACCTCAATAGTGTCATCCACCTCCGGATACACAAATACGCTCGCAAACGAGGTATGGCGACGGCTGTTGGAGTCGAATGGGGAGATCCGCACCAGACGGTGCACGCCGCGCTCGGACTTCAGATAGCCGTACGCGTTGTCTCCGGCGATGCGGAGTGTGGCACTCTTGATGCCGGCGGCCTCAGCAGGCTGATAGCCGAGCATCTCGGTGGTGTAGCCCTCCTTTTCGGCCCAGCGGCTGTACATACGTAGCAGCATGCTCGCCCAATCCTGGCTCTCGGTGCCCCCAGCGCCTGGATTGATCGTCATGATCGCGTCGCGGTGGTCGTCGGGACCGTCGAGCAGGCTCTTCATTTCGAGCTTGTCGAGCTTGCGCTCCAGCGTCTTCGCTTCGGCGTCGATCTCGTCGCTCAAGTCTTCGTCTTCTTCTGAGGCCAGCAGCTGAAGCGTTTCGAGCGTTTCGACATGCTCCTGTAGCTCCTCCCACGCATCGAGCCATTCCTGCTCGCGAGCAATGCGCTTTTCGACGGTGCGGGCACGCTCCGGGTCATCCCAGAACGAGGGGTCGAGGCGCTCCTGGTTCAGTTCGGCGATGCGGGCTTCGCGTTCAGCCGGGTCAAAGATAGCCCCCGAGCGCGTCGGTGCGCTCATAGAGGGTGACCAGGTCTTGCTCGTTGTATTGACTCATGGCTGTATCAAAAAATTACTTGCAATAACGGCACTTCGCGCAGCAGTTGTGTTGTAACGCTGCGAAAGGTCGGATGAGTATCATGGGGCAGTCGTTCCCGCCGCGCCTCCCTTCCATCCAATCTATCTCTGATGCGTTCTATATACTGGTTCTATTCTGGTTTTATTCTGGGGGATGCGAAGGCGCGGGCGCATGGTTGTATCTGTTTCTCGTACCCGTCCGTGTGTACGGCTCCGCTGCGCACTCAGTCAAACAGCGGCCAGTGGATACCAAACCGAAAGCGCTGATTCGGAAGCGGATAGGTTGGCACCATATACGTACCCGGAGTTACGTCGGTGCCGCCGAGGGCGTTCTCAAAGCTAAGCATCAGCTTAGCGCCCCGCAGGTCGATTTCAGCATGCACGTTCATCACACCGTCTGGCGTTAACCGGATGGGCGTGTCGGGCGTTGCCGGCTCGGTTAGCTGCGGCAGCGTAAGCAGTCCGGTCGGCGCGTGAAACCACCGGCTCCCAAACTCCGACCAGCCGTATGCTTCTGCGTACAGATCGATGTCGAGATCCTGAAAGAGCACAAACCGCGCTCCGATACGCCCCCGGCCGTATATGTCGGGGAGGCTTTCGGCGTACTGCAGATGAAACGTAGAGGCGGTAGCGTTGAGCATCTCCAGAGCCGTCGCCTGGGCCACGGCGTAGAGGCCCCGCTCGGCCGCGTAGCGCCAGCGCAGCCGCCCCGACACGCCCGCCACATCGATAGCGCTCGGGGCCTGCCGTGCGGTGGCTTCGCTGGGGTTGCTCCCCCGCTCCAGCTCAACGGCATCCTGGATGCGATGCCCGAACGCCGTCACCTGGCCGTCGAACGGGCCGCGTGTGTAGCTCAGTCCAAGCCGGGCGCGGTGGGTGCGTGTAAGTACCGGCGCGTCGAGCGGCGTTACGAAGGCGCCAGCTCCGTACGTCTCGAGGCGCGAGCTGGGACGAGCCGAGGTCGCCACGCGCGCTTCGGCCTCCAGCTCTCCAAAAGACAGCTCTCCGAAAGGGCGACGTACGGTAATCTGTGCCGTAGGATACACGCCGTGGTCGGTATGCTGGTGCACCTGGGCCGTCGCGGTTACATCGGTTGGGGTGAGCGGTGCCGTATACCGAAGCCCCGCCCGCGTGGACTGCATAGCCGGGTTGGCGGTGGCCAGCGTGTCGCGGGGGGCAGTATTGCGCTCGGTGTAGGCGAAGAGCGCGCCCTGGTGCTGCCGCCAGCGCAGCGGCTGGCGTACCGTGGTCGTCCACACCTGCGAGCGGATGCGGGTGGTTTCAGTGGCAGGGGTATAGTCGAAGGTATTGGACGTCCAGCCGCCGGTGACCTGCAGCGCGGGCTGGGTGGTCGTCCAGGCGAGTCGGGCGCGCAGCACCAGGTCGTTGCGGATGGTCTGGCGCCGGGCGGCATCGCGAACATTTGCCTGGTTCGGGAAGAACAGGCTGGCCCGCACACCGGGCACCGCCGGCTCTACCCCGCCGTGCGTATCCTTGCGGTGCCGCACCGAATAGTTCGTAAGGTCGACCGCGAACCGATTCTGCTGATACCGGACCCGAAGCAGCACCTGGCGCTCCAGGTCGATCTCGGTGCTGGTATACGTGTCGGCGGTTGAGCGTCCGCCATAGCCAAACGTGGCAGCGAAGCGCGCCGGGCGCCCAAACCACGTGACAGGGCGGCCTTGTGTGTGGGCAGCTTCGATAGACTGCAGGTCGCCGCCGCCGCGCCGGTAGCGCAGCTCGGTGAGCGGGCGGTCGGGCGTGAAGGTGCGCCACTGCTGCGATAGCGGCACCGCTCCGGCGCTTCCATCGGGCGCCTCGCCGCTCGGGCGCGTCAGGAAGAGAGTGGGCATCAGGTCGTAGCGCGGCTGCTGCGTAACCGGGTCGGCATAGCGGCGGTCGTCGACCCAGTAGTCAACGTGGTGCGGGGCGAGGCCGTAGCGCGCCCAGCCGTGCGGACTCCCTTCGGGGCCGAGGTGATAGAGGAAGCTGCCGGGCGCTTCGGCCAGGTTTTCAGCGATGCGGGGATGGGCGCGGCGGTAGAGCACGGTGTCGGCCAGCGTGCGCTCGGGGGCAGCCGGCAGAAGGGAAAGTGGCCGCAGAGGCTCTTCCGGGCTGTCGGCGTCGACATCGGGCGGCTGGGGCGCATCGAGCGTATCGGTGTCGACCGTGTCGGCATCGGGGGAGACTGCCTCCGGAGAGACTGCCTCCGGGACGCGTACGTCGAGTGTATCCGTCCGAAGCGAGTCAACAGCTGGAAGTGTCGTGTCGAGCGTGTCCGCTTCAAGCGTATCGGTGTCGACCGTGTCGGTGTGGGCTTGATGCGTATACCACGCCCACAGTCCAACAGCGTTGTTGGAGTGGGCAGTGCGGTGCACCTGCGCCTGCTGCGCATCGAGGGCGCTGTGCCCCTGCAGAGCGGCCGGGTTCGCAGCGAGGGGGCGCGGTGGTGCGCATCCCTCTACCCCCATCCACAGGCAGCCCAGCACAAGCACGACATACCCGATGCGTAGATGCAGCATCACTCGTCGGGGAAGAGTCCGTAGAGGCGGCTCTCGATCTGGCTGACGACCTGGCGGCGGTCGGAATCGTTATTGACGAAGTCGACCTCGTCGACGTTGACGATCATCTTCGGGCCGCGGTCATAGCTGTCGATCCAGTTGCTGTAGTGCTTCTGCAGACGTTCGAGATAGTCGATGCGGATGGTCGACTCGAAGTTGCGGCCGCGCGCCTGGATGTGGTCGACGAGCGTGGGCACCGAAGCCTTGAGGTAGACCAGCAGCGTGGGCGGCTGCAGGTAAGAGGTCATGATGCCGAAGAGCTCCGTGTAGTTTCTATAATCGCGCTCGCTCATCAGGTTCATTTCGTAGAGGTTGCGCGCAAAGATCTCGGCGTCCTCGTAGATGGAGCGGTCTTGCACGACGGACTCGTCGGACTCTTCGATGCGGCGCTGGTGGTGAAAGCGACTGGAGAGGAAGAAGACCTGCAGGTTGAACGACCAGCGGCGCATGTCGTCGTAGAAGTCGTCGAGGTAGGGGTTGTCGTCGACGTTTTCGTAGAAGGCCTCCCACCCGAAGTAGGAACTCAGGATATCGGTGAGCGAGCTTTTGCCGGCGCCGATGTTGCCAGAGATGGTGACAAATTTTTTGCGGTCGTCGTCTTGGGGAGCGTCGAACAGGTCGGGCATGAGAGCGGGGATGGACGCGCGGTTTACGGTAGTTTTGGTTGGGATGGACATGTAATGTAGGCGGCACCAGAGACGAAGGGAAGCCCGCCGCGTCCGTTTTGCGCAAAGATCAGGGGCCAGAGCGGATGCGCTACGGGGTGTGGGGGATGCGAGGGGGTCCGCCTGCTCAATATTTCTGTTGCACATCTCCGTTGGACAAAGAACGAAGAGGACAAGGCCTTTGGAGGGGCCTTCGATGCCAATTGTATGCCCAGAAATACGTGCACTACGGTACTTGCCGGTATCGCCTAAGTGCCGTCACACGTCTGTTTTGGCATGCACTGCTTCGTTCGTGCATTGTCATCTCATGGCATTGTCATCTTGACTTCGCCACGCTGCAGGCGGGGGCCCCTCTCGCCGGAGTGGCTCCTTCCGAATGGCAATTAGATTTTCGCAATAACAGATTTATGAGTCAGGGGCGCTGATTTGACACCAGCCCCGCTACGCAACTGAACTACTCAACTGAAACCGTGTACCGCCGCACGTGCGGGTAAGGGTCGGTGCGCGTCGTATACAGCGCGCCATCGGGTCCAATCGTAGCCAGCTGCCCGATGCCGGGCGTGCGCGTAGCGCTCCACATCAGACGTCCCTGCAAGCGGTAGTCCTCGTCGTATACATCGAGAAATGCGTGGTGCTCAACCGTGCCGAGTTCGTCTGCTCGCTCCTGAACCCACTCGTTGGGATCGTCGACCCCTTCAGCTCGAAAGGTCGACACAAGACGCGTGCCGCCGGAAAGATAGAGCGGAGCCCCCAGCGCACTAAACTGATAGAAGCGAGTCCCCTGCTCAATCTGTCCCATCCCCATGCCGACCATGCCTGCAGCGTCGGGCTGGGTTATCTGCTGGATGCGCTCCCCCGTGGTGACGTCGTAAGTGTCGATCTGGTATCCACTTTGTCGAGCCACGTAAAGCAGATCGTTTTTGTATCGAGCCCGCATGATGGGGCCGTATGCCAGCGGAAAGTTCATGCGCACGTCGACAGGAAACGTGTGCACCACCTCGAAAGTCTCGGTACTAACGATCTGCGCAAGCCCTTCAAACTCTTCGTCAACGCCTACAATTGCAGCCGTTGCATCAGTGCCTTTAAGCAGGCTGCCCAGTCGCACCTGCATGTCCGCGGGAGTGTGGCTTCGCTCGTACGTGCCATCGGCGCTCCACACATCGAGGCGTCCGGACATCTGCAAGACAAGAAGCCCACCGCTTGGGAGCAGCACCAGTCCCGACGGAAACTGAAACTCGCCGGGCCCTTGCCCCTCGCGGCCTGCCGCCCACCGAAAGCCCCCATCGGCATCGAACGCAACCAGCCGGCTGTCGTTGCGGTCGAGGACGTATACATTTCCGTTGTCGTCGACCGCGATATCAGCAACCTCCGACAGCAGCGCTTCAGGAGGAGCATCTTCGGCCCCAAAGGAGCCCGTTTGCTCGAATCGAATCGGCGCTTCGGAGGGGTCCTCCCACACCGGTGCATTGGTATTCGAGATAACCCTGCGGTCGTCCTCCTCCTCGACCGTGTGAGTAGCTCTGGGGGCATCGCTGCCTCCGCACCCGGCAAACAGTGTTGCCAACGTTAGAACGACAAAAACAGAACAGATCTGTGCTGCAAGTCGGTTCATCATTCTTTCCTCCTTCTGATTTGCACTTATAACTTGCAATACTTGCGCTGGAAAACACATGCCCTACGGACTTGTCCGGAGCACGAAGGGGATCGTCATTCGCACGGGCACCGGCTCGCCGTCTTCCGTGCCGGGCTCCCACTCCAGGCTGGTTATTGTCTCGACCACCGCCCGATCAATCGCGAAGACGCCCGACGACTGCACAACCTCTTGCACCTCTACGGCGCCATCTGCCTCAATCAGCAGGCGCACCCGTACGGTACGCTCCTCGGCCCGATCCATGTCGTCTCGCGGAAACGCAAACGCATCGTAGAACGCCTTCCGCCCCCCCACCAAACGCGGACTGACACGCACGGGCCCTGCCGATTCGGCAGCTTCGGAGGAGAGCGCTGCTCCATCGGAAGGCTCCGGCTGCGAGCTTGCACAGCCTCCTATCAGAAGCCCAGCTGCACAGAAGAGAAAAGCGGAAATAAATACGTGTAAACGAGGCATAGAACCGGGTGTAGAAACGAACGGAGACAGGCTGCAACAAAGAATCGGACGCTATTGCGTGCTGTCATGATATGTGTTTTGTGCACTGCATGCATCTAATCCACACAGCCAATCTACACAACATCTTTGATCTACACAAGTCTGATCTGCCCGACCTGCACGGAAGTCCGCGCCGGTGCTGCCAAGCCGGTGTACTGCTGAGCCGAGGAGCGCTCAGTAGCGCTGCGCCATCACGCCGAAAACGCGCCGATGTCGATCACGCGGTCGCGGCCCTCGGCTTCGGTGGCGTGGTTGGTGGCCACGACCAGCAGTCCACCCCGCGACAGATGCTCGTGCTGCACTGCCTCGATCATAGCGCGCCCGGGCGCGTCAAGGTTGGTCGAGGGCTCGTCGAGCAGAAGCACCGGCGGACGATGGAGCAGCGCGGCCGCGACCTTCACGCGCTGGCGCATCCCCGACGAGTACGTGCCTACCGCGTCGTCGGCCCGGTTGGCGAGCCCAACCTGCGCGAGCACCTCTTCGATGCGCGCCTCGGCCTCCGGCAGCCGGCGCGCCCGTGCCAGAAACGCCAGATTCTCCGCCGCGCTCAGGGCATCGTACACGCCCAGATACGGCGCCACCAGTCCCATCTGCTGCGGACGCTCCGCCCGCTCCACCGGCGCGCCATCAAGCTGCAGCGTAACCTCGCCAACCGTTGGCGTGAGCAGCCCCAGCAAGATCCGCAGCAGCGTCGACTTTCCCGACCCGTTCGATCCCGTAATCGCCACCGAGGCCCCCTCTCGAAGCGTAAATGCCATATCCCGAAACAGCACCAACCGCCCAAACTGCTGCCCGAGACCGTCGGCGGTAAGTTCGATACGAGGGGTGTCCATAAAACAGTTTAGGGGGATACGAAGTGATTGGCTCCAAACGAATGTCTGTCGCGGCAGGCTGGGGGGCTTGGTTGTCTATCGGCGGCAGGCTACCGGAAGCGAAGCGCCTCCTGCACACGCACAGCCGTCGCTATGTCGGTACGGGTTACCGCGGCCCGCGCCATCCGTGGGGTAGTGAACGCCCACGCGCCGGGCCCGGTCGCCGGCAGCACGAGCAGTCCGGCTCGGGCCCCCTCGCCGCGCGGATGGGTGTAGCGCTTTTGCATCGCCCGTAGGAGGCGCTCGGCGGCGGACTGTGGCGCTTCGCCGCGCGCTACCGCGTCTACAGCGCGCACGCACAGGCTGTGTCCGGCGATGGCTTCGCCCCAGCCGGTGGCACAGGCCGCGGCATCGGGCGTGGCGTAGTATCCGGCCCCGGGTAGCGGCGAGTCGCCCACGCGGCCGGGCCATTTGAAGGGCGTACCGCCTGTAGATGTACCTGCCGCCAGCCGGCCCTTGGCGTCGCGCACCACCGCACCCACGGTATCGCCTGGCCCGTCGGGCGGGAGAAACGAGTCGCTCGGGTCGACGGCTGCGGCAGCGCGGTGCTTTTCGTAGCGGGCCCGCTCCCGATCGCAGATGAGCGCCTCATTGTCGATGAGCGTGTGCCCTGCGCGTTCAGCGAATGCCTCGGCGCCGTCTCCGGCAAGCAGCGTAGCCTGTCCGCCGCCCTCCGTGAGCAGCTTATGCGCCACGCGGATGGGATGGCGAAGGCGCGTTACAGCCATCACGCCGCCGTAGCGACCGGTTGCGCCATCCATGAGCCCGGCGTCCAGCTCGGCCTCGCCGGCCCGGTTGAGCATCGCGCCGCAGCCCGCATCGAAGGCGCCGTCGGCCTCAAGCGCCGCCACGATGGCGGCGACGGCAGCACAAGCATGCGTAGACGCGTTCAGCGCACGTGTGGCCACCGTTCCTGCCACCTGCAAGCCGGTATGGTGATCGGAGAGTGCCCGGTCGGGTATAGCCCATGCCCCGCCGTGCAACAGCGCCATCGGCCCCGCCTCCCCTATCACCCCGGAATGCCCTGAAAAGCCCGTGCTCATGAGGAGGTCAGCGGCGACTTAACAGGGACGCCGGCGAAGTAGCCTTCTTGTTCCAGCGCGGGAAGCAGGCGGTCGACCATGCGCAGGTAGGGCTGGCGCAGCTCGGGAGACACCGGGTAGGCCGGCGGCAGGTCCAGGTCGAGCGCATCGACAGGCGTGCCATGCTTCCAGACGCGGTAGCACAGGTGCGGCCCCGTAGCCAGTCCGGTCTGTCCCACATAGCCGATCGTCTGCCCCTGCTCCACCTCCACGCCGCGGCGGATGCCTTCGGCAAAGCGGCTCATATGCAGGTAGCCCGTGGTGTACGTTGCGTTGTGGCGGATGCGAACGTAGTTGCCGTTTCCGCCGCTACGTGCGGCAAACTCAACGACGCCATCGCCCACAGCGCGGATTGGCGTCCCCGTGGGCGCGGCGTAGTCGGTGCCGTGGTGGGGGCGGTTTACGCCAAGCACGGGATGGTAGCGGTTGTTTGAGAAGCGCGAGCTGATGCGCGTGTAGTCGAGCGGGGCGCGCAGAAACTCGCGGCGCAGGCTGTTGCCGGCCTCGTCGAAGTACTCGATGCGCGCATCGGCCTCTTCCTGGAAGCGGAAGGCGTAGTAGGGCGTGCCGCGGTGGACGAGGCGGGCTGCCACGACGTCGCCCGGACGGATGGATTCGCCTTCGATGGAGCGCGACTCATAGATGATGTCGAACCGGTCGCCCTTTCGGATCTGAAAGAAGTCGATCTGCCAGGCGTACACGTCGGCCAGCTTGATGACGAGTTCGGGGTGCGCACCGCTGTTTACGAGGGTCTGGTAGAGCGATCCGTCGATGGTGCCCGACACATGCTCCCACGTCGTATCGATTTCGCGCTCCACCACGCGCGATTCGCCGGGGGTGTCGAGGTCGTACACCACGTAGCGCGTAGCGCTGGCTTCGTAGACAATGTAGCGGGCGGTTTCGGTGGATGGGTCTTTGTAGACGTGCAGGGTCTTTCCGGTACGCAGGCGCCGCACGTTGTAGATATCTTCGACTGCACTGGCTACGTTCACCACCTGCTGGTACGATACGCCATGGGCAAGCAGCAGGTCGGCAAAGGTCTGGTTGCGACGGATGACCCGCTCGGAGACCTCCCACGCCTGTTCGGGCAGGCCGTGTACGTTCGCCGACGAGGCGGCGGTTTCGGATGAGGCTTCCGCTTCGGATGGTGCCTCTTCAAGGCCGGCGGTCTGCACCGTGGCAGCGGCGTCGCCCGGCGGGCGCTCGTCTTCGAAGGGCGATAAGATTAGAACGACAAGAGCAAAGGAGCAGACGCCTCCGACAAGGGCGGCGCTCCACCGGGCTATACGCGACTTGGACATATACAGGTGATGCGTTTGGTTACGACGAACGGTAGTGGGGAGGTAGGGTGTTGTGCAGGTGTTACGTACAGCTACAAAACGACGGCGAGACCGCTATGAGGCAGAATCCGCAGTGTCGGGCACCCAGGTGTGTTCAGACACCCCTGCGGCGTGGTTGGCCCAGCGGGCCATCACGAAGAGCAGGTCAGACAGGCGGTTCAGGTAGACGAGTGCGTGTTCGTTGAGCGGCGTAGAGGCGCTCGCTTCCACGCTCAGGCGCTCGGCCCGGCGGCATACGGTACGGGCATTGTGCAGCGCCGCAGCAGCAGGCGACCCACCTGGCAAGATGAAATGCTTCAGCGGCTCCAGGTCTTCGTTGAGCGTATCGATGTGCGACTCAACGGTCTTGATGTGTGCCTCCGTAATACGCGGCACCACAGGCTTGGCATTCTCCGGCGTGGCCAGGTCAGCCCCGACCACGAACAGGTCTTCCTGCAGCGTCTGAAAGATGGACTGGAGCGGCGCAGTCGCCTCTGTTTCGGGGAGATGCGCCCGCGCAACGCCAACCAGCGCGTTCACCTCGTCGACCGTGCCGTAGGCGCGAATGCGCGGATGGCCTTTGCCAACGCGATCGCCACCAAAGAGAGCTGTTGTACCGTCGTCGCCGGTACGCGTGTAGATTTTGGGCATACAAGAAAACGTGCTAAGTCAGGAAGATACGTCAGGAAGATGCGAGCGGACCGTTCACCTGCAGACGCAGTCCATGCGGGGTGGGTTCGGGGGTTGCATCCACGTCGAACACTTGGGCCAGATGGTTGCGCGTGAGCACGTCGCGCGGCGCTCCGGTTGTAACGACGCGCCCCTCATCCATCAGCAGCAGGCGGTCGGCAAAGCGGGCCGCCAGCTCCAGGTCGTGCACCACCGCAACAACGGCCTCTTGCGCGGACTGACGCTGCTTCAAGTACTGAAAAAAGGAAAAACAGTACTGAATGTCCAGATGGGCGGTGGGCTCATCGAGCAGCCAGGCGGTCGGGGTCTGTACGAGCGCTTGCGCAAGGAATGCGCGCTGGCGCTCGCCTCCGCTGAGCGACGGCACGGCCCGGTCGGCCAGGTGCGCGATGTCCATCGCCGCAAGGGCGCTCTGGACATGCTCGTGGTCGTCGGCGGTGAACGCCTGCATCCACCCCCGGTACGGCGCGCGGCCCAGCGTAACGAGCTCTCGCACCGTAAAATCAAACGCCACGTAGGGCGCCTGCTTCACGACGGCAATCCGCCGCGCCCGTTCGCGATCGGACCACTCGGGAAGCGCTTTCTCGTGCAGCCACACCGTGCCGGCATCGGGCGTCCATGAGCCAGAAAGCGTGCGAAGAAGCGAGGTTTTGCCGCTTCCATTGGGGCCGATAACGCCGAGCCACTCGCCGGGATCTGCTGCCATCGACACCGCATCCACAATGCGTGCGCCGCCACGTACGACCGTAACAGACCGGGCACTTACTACAGGCATAGGAGCCAGCGACGTAAAAGCGAACAGGTAAAAGCGGATGACAGGTACTGTCGGGTGCTGTGATGCACTGCTATGTTACGTCAAAAAACATACCACCTGTGGCGCACAAACGCGAACGCCGCCGGTTATGTCCTCGGAATGCGTGTTACCGCACCACCGACCCCGGCTCGGCGTCGGTCGTCAGAAGCGACAGATTGCCGTCGCGGTCTTCGCCCATCAGCACCATGCCCTGGCTTTCGAGGCCGAACATGGTCTTGGGCGCGAGGTTGGCGACCACGGTTACGTGCTTGCCGATAATAGCATCGGGCTCCATGTGCTGGGCGATGCCTGCCAGAATCTGGCGCTCCTCATAGCCCAAGTCGATCTCCAGGCGAAGCAGCTTGTCGGCCTCCTCCACCGGCTCAGCCAGGGTGATTTTGCCCACACGGAGGTCCAGGTCCATAAAGTCGCCAAACTCGATGGGGTCTTTGGGGGATTCGTAGCCCTGATCTTCGGGCGTGGGGGCGGAATCGTCGGTGCCAAGCTTGTCGCGTTGCGCGTCCATGCGGTCGTCGTCTAATTTGTCGAAGAGAATAGCGGGGGCGTTCAAGGGGTGTCCGGGCTGCAGCAGAGCGGATCCGGCGGCGTCCCATCCGCGGTCGGAGGCATCGGAGCCGGGCGTGCTGGTGCGGACGTCCGTCAGGTTCAGCATCTCGCGCAGGCGTGCCGCTGCGTGCGGAACCACCGGATCCATCAAGATGCTGAGGGCCGCGCACACCTGCAGGCACACATGCACCGTATTGGCGCAGGCCTGCGGATCGCTCTTGCGGGTGTGCCAGGGCTCGGTGTCGTTGAAGTACTTGTTGCCGCGGCGCGCCAGGGCCATCGTCTTGGTGACGGCCTCGCGCATCCGAAAGTCGTCATACGAGCTGGCGATGTCGGCAGGCGCCTCAGCGAGCGCGTCGAGCACCGCCTGGTCGGTGTCGGTGGGCGCTTCAAGCGGAGGCACCGTGCCGTCGTAGTAGCGATCGGCGAAGGTCAGGGTGCGATTCACGAAGTTGCCCAGCACATCGGCCAGCTCGCCGTTGACGCGGTTCTGGAAGGCATCCCAGGAGAAGTCGGCGTCTTTCGTCTCGGGCAGCGTGGTGGCCAGCGCATAGCGTAGCATGTCGACGCCCTGCGTATCTGCAAAGTCGTCGAGGTATTCGTGCAGCCACACCGCCCAGTTGCGACTGGTGGAGAGCTTCTTGCCTTCCAGGTTCAAGAACTCGTTGGCGGGCACGTTCTCAGGCAGCACATAGTCGCCGTGCGCCTGCAGCATCGCCGGAAACATGAGGCAGTGAAATACTATGTTGTCTTTGCCCACAAAATGGACGAGCTCGGTGTCGTCGTCCTGCCAGTAGGCGCGCCAGCGCTCCGGATCCCCCTGCTCCTCGGCCCAGCGTTTGGTGATGGAGATGTAGCCGATTGGCGCGTCGAACCACACGTAGATGACCTTGCCGTCGGCTTCAATGCCGTGGCGTTCGGCCACATCGGCTGGCACGGGCACGCCCCACGGCACGTCGCGGGTGATGGCGCGCGGCTGCAGTCCGTCATTGAGCCAGCTTTTCACCTGTCCGCGCACATTGTTTTTCCACTCGGGGTGCGTATCGATCCACGATTCCAGCGCGTCCTGCATGGCGTCGAGCGGCAGGTACCAGTGCGTGGTTTCGCGGAGCTCGGGCGTGGCGTCGGTGAGGGTGCTACGCGGATTGATGAGTTCATCGGGGCTGAGCGTGGCGCCGCATCGTTCGCACTGGTCGCCGTACGCCTCTTCGTAGCCGCACTTCGGACAGGTGCCTACCACGAACCGGTCAGCCAAAAACATCTCGGCTTTGGGGTCATAGAGCTGCTCCTGCGTTTTGAGCGCGAACGCGTCTTTTGCGTCGAGCGTGCGAAAGAAATCGCGGGTGGTCTCGGCGTGCAGGTCGTCGGTGGTGCGTCCGTAATAGTCGAAGCTCATCCCGAACCGCTCGAAGCTCTCCTCAATGAGCGGATGGTACGTATCCACAATGTCTTGCGGCGTGCGGTCTTCGCGGAGGGCGCGCATCAGGATGGCCACGCCCATCTCGTCGGAGCCGCATACAAAAGCCACATCACGCCCCGTGAGGCGCTGGTAACGTACGTACAGATCAGCCGGCAGGTAGGCGCCTGCCAGATGGCCGATGTGCAGCGGACCGTTGGCGTAGGGCAGGGCGGCGGTGACGGTAAGACGCGTGTTCGGGTCAGACATGTGCGGTGGGGTGGGGAGAAGAACAGGGTGTATAGGGGATGCGAAGGCGCATCGACGCGGTGACGGGACGGGCGCCCGTTAGTTAAAGCTGACGCCGTCGAGCATGTCGCCCTCAAGCTTCCGGAGAGCTTCCTCGGCAAACCAGGCTTCTTTCACCTCTTTGGTCTCGTCGGGGATGTTATCGTGCGGCTTTTCATAGCCTTCGATGTCTTTGAGCCACACGAGGGTCTTGCGGCGCATGGTACCATCGGGGGCTTCAAACTCGACATCCTCCTCGCGAGCTGTGCAGGTGCCTTCGGCAATGCCAAAGACGCCGCCGTGCTTCGGGTGGCGCAGGAGGATGCGCACGCGCTCTCCGTAATCGAATCGGCTGGTCTCAAAGTCTGCTTCGCTATAGGTGGCCATAAAAGATCTGTGCGGAACCGTAAGGTCGAACAATTGGAGCGGTTGGCAATACTGCATACAGTATAAAAACTGCGACAGGCTCATGCAGTTCGTTGCCGTGAGCCGTGCATGAAAAGTGCTGCGCTAATCGCGCTAATTCTGCTATGCCTTCCCCTGCTTCCCCACAAATCCAAGGGTCAGATCGCACGCCCCTGTCACACGGCTACCGTTTTAGCCGTGCGCAGTATGAGCGTATGGTCGAGACAGGCGTGCTTGGGCCTAGCGATCGGGTTGAGCTGATCGATGGACAGATTGTGCCTATGGGTCCACAGAACAGTCGTCATACAATAACCGTGGAGCGCGTGCGTCGCGTGCTGGATAGCTGTTGTCCTTCGGAGGCGTACGTGCGCACGCAGTATCCCCTGGCATTGGGAGACGGCTCCGAGCCCGAACCTGACGTGGCGGTGGTGCCGGGAACGCTGGATGACCACCTCGATGCGCATCCCAGCGAAGCCCTTTTGGTAGTAGAAGTCGCCGATACGTCGCTTGCGTTCGACCAGGACACGAAACGGCGTCTCTATGCCCAGCATGGTATCCCCGCATACTGGATCGTGAACCTGCCGTCGGGCTGCGTTGAGGTGTACACCCACCCCAGCGACGGCGATTATACCGCGAAACATACCGTGTCACGCAACGAACGCCTGTCCGTGCCGTTTGCTGATGCGGTCATTGCCTGCACTGATATCTTGTCTGCCTGACCAAATGACTTGTGTTGCGTCATGGATACAGCTGTTGCTTCTCGCTCCGCAGCGCCTGCCCACCGCTGGACGCGTGCGCAGTACGAGCGTATGGTGGATGCGGGCGTGCTGGGCCCCAACGACCGGGTTGAGCTGATCCACGGACAAATCGTACCTATGGGCCCACAGAACAGTCGCCATGCTGCCGTAACCACCAAACTTATGAACACGCTGGTCGGCATCTGCCCCGACTCGCACCATGTACGGAGTCAGGTACCGCTTGCGTTAGGTGCGGACTCGGAGCCTGAGCCGGATGTGATGGTTGTGCCTGGTTCAAACGAGGACTTCCTCGACGCACATCCTACAGCAGCTACACTCGTCGTGGAAGTGGCCGCCACCTCGCTTGCCTTCGACCAGGACACGAAACGGCGTCT
>NZ_JARWGJ010000223.1:0-3820 GCF_040409695.1 Longimonas sp. | reverse complement strand
CTGCCTCCGCCTCCGGCAGGACCACCTCCGCTGCTCCTGCCTCGCGGTCTACGATAGCAGGCTGCTCGACAGACCTGACGTCAGGCGATATGTCTCGGATACGCCAGAACGGTTCGCGGTCGCGATCGCCCCACTGGCGCTGGAACGAGCGCTGCCCTTCCTGCATCCGCTGCGAATCGCGATGGAACAGAAATCCGGCCTCCCTACTGGCTGCTTCGGTCGTGAGCTCAGGCGCGTCGGTCTCTACACGATTAGACGGCTCTGCTCCATCGACTCCGAACCGCGTATCTTGTTGCTCGGACCGGCTCTCAGTGACCTGTTCGGCCTCTTCGGCACGGCGCGCTTCTGCGATCTGGTCGATCCGCTCTTGAAACTCCTGTGGTGGCAGTTCACCGAGGACCAGCAGCGAGTCGTAGCGTGCGATGCGTGCGCTGGGAGCAGCAACCCGCTGGTAGCGCTCGGCAAGCGCCCGCACGTTGGGCAGCGCCGTGGCCGGGCGCGCCTGGTAGGTCTCAACTTCTTGTTGGCCCAGAGCGGTTGCCGACGAGTCGAAGTAGGCTGCCGCGGTCTCGTAGTCACTCCATGTATTGCGGTACATCATGCCCATGCGGTAATAAGCGCGGCCCTGTAGCGCACGGGCAACGGGCTCTTCGCCATGAAGCAGGGCTTGGTAGGCGTTAATTGCAGCGTTAGGGCGCTGTTGAAGCTCCTGTATGTAGGCTTCCAGGAGTCGGAGTTGGTCGCGCTGCTCTACGTTGCGATCGTCACGTGCCAGCAGGTCGGCACGGCGCACGAGGTCGAAGTCGCTGCTCGTCTGTGCTTCAGTGCGAAGGGCCCCCATGCGCCCAGCCAACTGAACCTCAAACTCGCGCGACTCGGCTGCTGCGCGGTAGGCCCGTGTGGACGCCCGGTAGTCAGATCGCACCTCAAAGAGCTGCGCACGCATCAACTGGGCCCGGGCCGCCTCAGTACGCGGTATGTCGCCCTCCAGAGCTCGGTCGAGGGCCTGCAGTGCTTCGCGCCAGGCTCCCTGCCGGGTGTGCAGCTCGGCCTGCACGAGCCAGAGCTTGCTCGCCCACGGCTCTTGCAAATGTTCCTGTTCGATGCTCGTGCGCACTTGCTCAGCAGCGCGCTCCGCATCCCCCTGACTGACCCGCGTTCGGGCCAGCCAGAACTGGGCTTCCGCGGTACGATCATCGCTTAGCGCAATGATCTCATTGAACTTTTCGGCGGCGGCGCCCCACTCGCCAAGATAGAAGTACGACTGCCCGATGAGCATAAGCGCATCGTCGACCCACTTCGACCCGGGATGGTCGCGCAGAATGTCGGCGGCCCGGTCGATGGCCTGCTCAAACGCCTGGCGGTTTACACGCCCATCGGGCTCGGGAAGAACAGCAACGAAGCGATCAGGCTCAAGCGCCCGCGTGCGCTCCTGCACGGACTCAAGCCCGGTTTCGAAATCTTGCTCGGCGTTATAGAAGGTGTTATAGTACGCCCGAAAGTTATCGACACGGCTTCCCACAACTGAGTCAGTGCTGCAGCCTGCCATGGGCATGCCAATCAGCAGTACGAAGCTGCCCGTAATGAGCCAGCGCAAGGAAGCCATGCGACGCGTTCAACGATGTTACGAGAGGGAGATACCGCGGGAGGCAGATACGCGATCTGCTCTGCGGCAAGCTGCTCAGTCCATGCGGCTTACGTGCACCATGTTTGTACGGCCGCGGGCAGGGAGCGGCATCCCTGCTGTCATCACGATGAGCTCACCCGGCTCAACGAGGCCCTGTTCTTTGAGCACACGGTGCACCTGCGCGATGCCACGATCAGTATCTTTCTGGAAGGGAACGTGAAAGCTTTCTGTTCCCCATAGAACGCCCAGTCGGCCTACAACGCGCTCGTCATCTGTAAAGGCGTAAATGGGCATGCTGGGGCGGTGGCGGGATATGGAGCGCGCTGTGGCTCCCGAGTTTGTGAGGCAGGCGATGGCCTTTGCTCCTACCTGTTCGGCCAGCCGGCAGGCGGTAAAGCTCACCGACTCGGTGACGCTATCGGTGCGTTCCAGCTGGTCGGGAGCCTGCACGAGTGCCCGGCGCCCCGTGCGCCAATGCGCTTCGGCCTGACGAATGATCTTGTCCATAGCACGCACAACGCGCACGGGGTCGTTCCCGACCGCGGTTTCGCCTGAAAGCATGACGGCGTCGCTCCCGTCGAGTACCGCGTTCGCTACGTCGCTCGCTTCAGCGCGCGTGGGACGCGGATTCTCGATCATGCTTTCGAGCATCTGCGTGGCTGTAATGACGGGCTTAGCCACCGAGAGGCCCTTGCTGATCAGTCCCTTCTGCGTGCCCGGCACTTGCTCCATGGGCATCTCAATGCCGAGGTCGCCACGGGCAACCATGATGCCGTCGGTCTCTTCGAGGATGGCATCGATGTTACGCACCGCTTCGGGCTTCTCAATCTTTGAGATGACCGGTGTGCTCTTTCCCGCCTCACGGATGCGGCGCTGCAGCTCGGCTACGTCGCCGCGCGTGCGCACAAAGGAGAGGGCAATGAGATCTACACCGACTTCCAGCCCAAACTCAAGGTCCTCAATATCTTTTTCGGTGAGCGATGGCGTAGACGTGCGAATGTTAGGCAGATTAACTCCCTTTCGTGAGCGTAGCGGACCGCCTTCGACCACGCGGGTTACGACATCGCCCCCGTCTCTAATCTCGGTGATTTCAAGCTCGAGCAGGCCGTCATCAAGCAAGATGCGCCCGCCAACGTCAGCATCTTCAGCAAGCGTCGCATAGTCAATCTGTACGCGCTCGGGCGTTCCTATGTCAATCGGGTCGCTCGTGAGCGTGATGGTTTCGCCCTCGTTGATAAATATGCAGCCATCTTGCACTTGTCCCACGCGGATCTTCGGGCCTTGCAGGTCTTGCAAGATGGGCACGACACGCCCTTGTGCCTGTGCGGCATCGCGCACCATCTGGATACGCCCGGCATGCTCCTCGTGGCTACCGTGTGAGAAGTTCATACGAGCCACATCCATACCTGCAGCAATGAGCCGTTCGATGGTCTCAGGGTCGTTACTGGCAGGCCCGAGAGTGACGACGATCTTTGTGCGACGATGCATATACGAAGGAGAAGATTGGTGAGGGAAAACCCGTGGGCTACAAACGTACTGATACGGCGCGGCAAAGAACACCCACCTGCGTTATCTATCTGCGAATGAAAGCGCTCCCACTGCCTACTACTGCCCTGCTTTGCCGGCATGTAATACTGATACGTGCCGGCGGGGGGATGCCATGTCTATGACAAATCGCTCTACTACACCATCAGCCTGTCACGTACGCGGAGTGGGAGTGGTGGGGGCAGGGTCGCGGTCTATTTCTTCGGCATCGCGCACTTGCAAGGCCGATGTAACCATAATAAGCTCGCCCACATTCTCAAGAGTGAGCAGTCCGACCAGTTCGCCATTGTCCACCACTGGCACGGTCGAGCAATCGCTCTGTTGCATCTGGCGAAACGCCTCGTCGAGCATGGCGTCGACGGGTAGCGATGTGCACTTCGCGTCTGCAACGTCGCGCACCGGGTAGTCGCGGCCGTGCTTGCGCAGCGCCTCAATGAGCTGCTGGCGACTTAGCATGCCGATCACGCGGCCCTCGTCTACGATCGGGAAGTCATGGTCGGTGCCCGCAAGAAGCTCGTCGACCGCGTCGCCCAGGGTCGCGTCGGGCGGTAGCACTCCGAAGCGTGTCATCATGGCTTTGCGCACCGGGGTGTCGCGAGCAACGGCCCGAAACTCTGCATGCTGCGACTCTTGTTGAGCGCCTATGTA
>NZ_JARWGJ010000222.1:0-19853 GCF_040409695.1 Longimonas sp. | reverse complement strand
ATCTCACCCTCCCGCTTGCTGAAATCTTTATCTATCGCCAGGTATGGCCGCTGCCGCCATTTGAAGGCTTCAAGGCGTTCCTGACGAAGCGGGTGTACAACGAGGAGGTGATGGGTTACTCGGGCGAGTTCTATCTTTTCCTGTGGGCACGACGGCACATCTCGCAGTCTAGCCGCGCCTTGCTTGCGCACATTCGCGACAACAACATTCTGTCGGCCGTTACGTCTACAGCGGTTGCGTTTGCTTTAATCGGTGGACTGGTGTACTCCGGACAGCTGGAGATCATGCAGTTTATTGGCGATGTGCAGGCTGTGTACTGGATCACAGGAGCCGTCCTCATCGCTGTACTGATTGGCGTCGGGATTCAGTTTCGACGTCATCTGTTTAGCTTGCCCATGCAGACGGCCGGCACCGTGGCTGCCATCTATCTGGTTCGTTTTCTAATTTACCACGGACTGCTCATGCTGCAGTGGATGGTTGTCATCCCGGATACGTCGTTTTCGGTATGGCTCACCTTCCTGGCCGCATTTATCGCGCTGAACCGCCTTCCGTTGCCCAGCCGAGATATGATCTTTGTCGGTGCAGGTATCGAGTTGTCGCGCATTCTGGGTATGGCCATGGACGCAGTGGCCGGTATGCTGCTCGTTATGGGTGTACTCCAAAAGACGGCTCACCTGTCACTCTTCCTGATTATCTCCTACACCTCAGACGACCCTGACCTTGACGCTGTCACCGATGCCGATCAAGTGGCGTCGTTTCAACGAGGCGAACCGACCGCAGAAGACGCGCCTGAAGAGGCTCCTAATGAAGAGGATTCGCTATCCTCTTCCTGATGGATTGTGGCATCTCTGCCTCCAAGCATGCCGTGCCACGCTTTACAGCAACTCATCCTCCAGCATCTGAACAACCCGTTCTGTGGATCGTCCGTCGGTCTCCGCAAAGAAAAGATCACGCACCCGCTTGCGCTCTTCTTCATACGTGGGAGCTCCTTGCAGTGCCTCTTCAAGTGCGGTGAGGAGGGTCTGCTGCCTGTGGACCTTGGGCCCGGGCGTAACCTCTTCGTATGGAATGGCAAACCCTCGTTCATAGGTTGCCTGATCGTACGGAACAAACACCGGCGGTACGTCCTTCAGCAGCCCCTCAATGTAAATGCCGCTGTAATCGGTGATGATCGCATGGGCGCGTAGGATAAGCTCGTTTACATCTTCAATTGCCTCCTGTCCGGCATACACAATACGAGGCGATGCCGACGTGAACCGTTTCAACGACGTCTGTTCGTTGGGGTGCGGACGGAGCGCCAGAATCGCCTGGTGTTCGTCCAAGAACTGAGCAATATGTTCTATATTTAGATCCTCAAATGGAAACCACTCTGCGCTCAATAGGGTGCGGTACGGAAACGTGTCTGACTGCCCTACTTTTCTGAAGGTAGGAGCGTAAAGGATCAGCGATTCGGCGGCTGGTGCGTTAGGCCAAAAATCGTGTGCATTGAACGGCGGTACCGTTCGGTTCATGAGCGCATCGTACGATGGAAACCCCGTCTCCACAAACCGTGCCTTGGGGAGGCCGAATCGAGCCGAAAACACGTCGGTGACTTGGGAAGACGAAGACAGGAAATGGGTGATAGGCTCAAACCGATACTTCAAGATCTGGCGGTGCATCCAGTTCGGCGGATCATCGGCGTGCGGACGCAGGTACTCGCCCCGTTTTGTAGGCAATCCGTGGTACGTTTGGATGCGAAGTGCATGGCGGGGCAGAAAGAGAAACGGGTAGTCGCTCGTGCCGTGGGTCAGAAACAGTGCTCGCGCTTCAGCCAGTGCGGTGAGTCCAGCCGGAAAGTGTGCTTTTGCTGCATGCTCAGGGCCAAATCGATCTTTAAGGTCTTGCACCAGGGTGTGGTTGCGACTAAGCCAGACGGGTTCAAATGTCTCATGGTCAATCAAGTGCTCGAACAACACTTTTGTATTGCCCCGGTAGCCATCCCCATGGAACGAGGTGAGCACCACACGATGCGGGTGTACAGGCCGAATGTATGGTAGCACGGCAGAGGCCAGGCCGGCAATCCATTGCAACGGGTACGGAGTTGTCATTACACTCAGTACATGCGCGGGAGAAGTAGTGCAGAAGGGCGATGCTTACGAAGCCAATGACGACCCGGAAAAGGCCTGCTGAAGCTCGTGCTTGACACGGTCCAAGTCTTCGGGGGTGTCAATCTCGTCCCACCACATGTCACTAAAATCTACCGCTTCCATTGACACAGCACGGGCATCAACCAACTCTGCAAGGGCGGCTTCGTGATAACAATTGACGCGTCCGTTATCGATGCGCCGCGCAATGATTGTTCGGATCTTAGACCAGGTGGATGCGGAAAACGAGTATATATTTACTGTCTTGTACAGCGTTTCGTTGTGCGGGGGGGCTTCCTCCACATACATGTGTGTGGCGCGGTTTTCATTGCCGAGCACAACAGTTGACCCGGAGTGAAGCATCGGGTCAAACGCTTCGAGGGCGATGCGGTTAGGCTGAGTGAATGGGGCGAGTGCAGACGGTTCAAAAATGAGATCGGATTCAATGAGGACAAACGCCTCATCGACACAGGTACGCGCCTGCCACAGAGAGTAGATGTTGTTCGTCACATCGTAGCGCGCGCTATGCACCGTTTCGACCTGTAACGACGTGTTGTGGCAGGCAATAAACTTTCGAATGTCTTCTGCCCGATACCCCGTGATTAGAACAAGCCGTTCAAACCCGTTCTGTTCAAGTGCATGGATTGTGCGTTCGAGCAATGGAACGCCATCGACCTCAACCAGGCACTTTGGCCTGGAATCTGTGAGTGGGCGAAGGCGTCGCCCTAATCCGGCAGCTGGAATTACAGCAGTACGTATGCAAGGCATGAGCAACAGACATTCGGCATGGAGATAAACATTCGGTGAAGCGTAACAGGTTGGGGGCACATACAGGAAAAAAGGAGCCCTGGCCATTCGACCAGGGCTCCTCCGGTGTGTCGAGGTTCCTGATTATGATTCGTCGTTCGATGGAGGCTCAACGGGAAGTGTGATGAAGTCCGTTGCATCGTCGGCATGGCCGTCATGCCAGAGCAAGAACTGCACATCTACACTTCCGGCATTCTGGGCAGAGAAGGTGACGGCACTGCCGTGAAAGAGCGTTACGCCATTCACGGAGTCCACATCACGGCCCTCAAAGTGCAGGATGTTCTGATCGGGATTCTCCACATCGTATCGAGCCGTAAAGCCGTCGTCGGCGCTTAAGGCTTCTCCGTCGCGATCAACAAGATTGACATCCCAGGTGACGTTTTCGTCAGCAGGGATTGCAGGCAGCGAATCGACATTCCAGCCGCCGTCAATCGTCCAGGTAGCGGCAACGGTGCCATCGGGAGCGACAACGTCAAGCTCGCCCAGGTCGGCGTGGTCGTCACCACCAATGCCAAGGGCATCGCATCCGCCCAGAATGAGCAGAGCCGGTAGTAACGTGATAACGGCAAGTCGTGAAAGTAGGGGTGGGTACTTCATGGCTAAACAGCGTTTATGTGAGTTCGAACGAGGTACCGGGCGTGCTAAAAGCGTGCTCGGTAGGTTAGTGTGAGGTTGCGCCCCGGTTGGGGGGCAACATCTTTCGTGCGAGACAGATGATCACGCCAGACGGCGTTGGTCAGGTTATCGCCTCGAAGAGTGAACGTGTGGCGCATACCGTGGGCGTTCGTCTCATAGCCAAGGCTGGCATTGAGCAACCCGTATCCATCTGTGGGCTGCCGCGGACGCTCGGCACGGTCGGTGCCAGGAATTTCTATGGCATTTGGAACGCGATTCTGAGCCGCGGCGAACTTGGTGCCTACAGAGGCAGACCAGTTGCCGGGGGTATAACGCAGAGACGCATGTCCGTTAAGAGGAGGGATGAACGGCAGGGGGTTGCTGTTCTCGATGCGTGTGGCGCGCGTGTAGCTGGCCGATGCATCGAGCTCCACATCAGGAAGCATGATCCACTGGAGTTGCCCCTCTACGCCAATGAAGTTAGCATCGGCTCCTGCGGCTTCGAAGACCGGAATGTTGCGGTCCACAATCCAGGTTTGACCGGTGTTGCGGTGAAATGTGTAGTTTTGAACGCGGTTGAAGTATCCTGCCAGTTCAACATTAAGGCGGTTGCCTCCTCCTCGAACAAAGAGCTCGGCGCCGTGGCCATATTCAGGATCCAGGTCAGGTTCTCCGATGTCGAACGAAAAGTCTGCCAGATGAGGCCCATCGGAGTACAGTTCCTGGAGGTGCGGACTGCGGAAGGAGCGCGATACGTTGAACCCGACGGTCCAGTCGTTGGCTACGGTGTAGAGTCCGGAAACGGCACCCGACAGACCACTAAATGTGCGAGCACGCACCGATTTTCGAATAGGAGCATCGGCTTCTTGCGTACGGGCAAGAATATCGCGCTTATCGTCAGGCTCTGCGGCACGGTAATCGTACCGAAGGCCAAGCTGCAAACGAACGGGGCCGCGCGAAAACTCTTCGTATCCGTACAGTGCGGCTTCAAGGCTCTGGCCGGAGCGCATTCCGGGCGATGCTCCAAACGCGGAGATATCCGTTCCACGAACTGAGCCCCCTACCGCGCCCTCTGCTCGTATACCGCCCGGCTCATGCTGATGGTGCAGCATTAATGTCGCCTCACCGGTCATTTGGTCAAAGCGAGCGCCAAAGATATCTTGCTGTCCATCGCGGCGGCGCTCAATTTCGTCGTGGATATACCGGGTCAGATTAGCATCGAACTCGATCCCATCAAAGAAACCAAGGCGCTGATCGTATAGCACGCGCAGGCGGCCCACGTGGCGGGTCGCTTCAATATCGACGCCTCCTGCATGGCCACCAGGAATCAGTTCGCCGTTAAACTCGCCTGGAATGCCGTACGTGTTATCATAAAACCGGTACGACATCCCGAAAAGTCCCCATGATGTGGTGCGGCTGGCACCCAGGCTTGCGTTAGCTACGTCGAGCTGGGTGCGGTCGAGCTCGCCTTCAGGCGTCATCGTATCTCCTGCACGACGATAGGTGAATTCACCGCGCAGGGTGTAATTGCCGGCGGGAAGATATGCGGTGCCTCCTGCAGCCAGGCCGTTGTTTACCGAGGCGGCCTGTGTTGTGAATAGCCCCGTTACGCGGTCGGGCTGCTCGCGGGGAATGTCATTGCGGATTACGTTGGCGACCCCACCAAGGGCGTTCGGGCCATGCAGCAGGCTAGCAGGACCCCGAATTACTTCCATGCGCTCTGCACTAAGCGGCTCCACCATCACGCCATGGTCAGAGGCGGTGGCGTAGAGGTCGCCGGTGCGCTGTCCATCTTCAAGCATGAGCACACGGTCGCCGCCCATGCCTCGGATGTTTGGACGCGCCGCGCCGGGGCCGAACGACTCCATCGAAAAGCCAGGGACGCGCTCCAGCGTGGCAGGCACGCTGCTTTGAAGACGCTCCTGCAAGGCTTCCCCAGTCAATACAGAAGTGGGACGATACACCTCTGATGCTGCACGCGCTCGAAAGGTGCCTGTCACAACGATGTCTGGAAGTCCAAGACTCGCGGGGCGTAAGTCGACCTCTACGGAGACGGTGGCTCCTGCGTCGAGTTCGACCTCTGTAGTTTTGGAGGCGTACCCGACAAAGCTCACGTCTATCTCGTACGTACCAGCAGGTACCTCCTCAAAAGTAAAGCGCCCCTCCGCATCGGTTGCCTGTCCGCGATCGGTGGGGAGCAGGCGTACAGTAGCTCCGGGTAGCGGACTCCCATCCGTGCGGTCGACCACCTGGCCCGTAACTGTGCCATCAGACGGGCGGAGCCCATCCGCATCCAGCCCGCCTGCTTTCGGGGTTGCATTAGATGCGGACACAAAAAGCCCAAGCGTTATGCCAGCACAGAGCAGACTGGCAACAATAACAACGTAGACAAGGGGGCGTTGCATAAACGACTACACTTTCAGAAGACCAACAGCTACAGTTGCATCCGGCACCGGACGAACTGTGTGAGACCACAGGTATGCCTTTCCTTTGCATGCAGGTTGCCTGCTACGAAGAAAGACACAAGCGGGTGACCTGCACGTACGGTGCAGGCTGCGGAAGACTATGCGTTGGGAGGCCCCCGGATGTGTAGCGTATCGGCGCCGTGGGTGTATACGGCGGTGCCGTTTAGTGCAGCGTGCAGAGCAGGCACTGCGACAGGTGCCGGCACGTCGAGCGTAACGCTGCCAGAGAATTGAAAGACAGCATCGCAGAGCTGGCAGTCATCTGCTTCATGATGTGCGTCTGCCACATACGTTTGTTCTTGCGCCGCAGATGCATCATCTTTGGCATGATGCACAGCATGGGCGGCAGGAACCAACACGCCTCCTACGACGAACGTCGTAAGAAGCACAAGGGCCGCAATGTGGCGCCATGTGTACATGTGCTACGCACTGGTGTGTACTTATTGACAGATGCACCTTGCACAATGACCGCTACCGTCTTCTGTTCCGTGGCAGTACTACATTTACTTTGTACTCGCATATTTATGTCAACATATGAATGGTAGCGAACTGCATGCAGCCCATGTAGAGGTGTGCGCACGGGTCGTGGATGTGTACGCCTATCGGATGCAAAGCTCAGCTCCGGAGGTGCTGCTTTTGCACCGATCGCAGAACGTGTCGTACGCTGGCACGTGGCGCATGGTGGGCGGTAAAATCGAGACGGATGAGACCGCCTGGCAGGCGGCGCTGCGCGAACTCGATGAGGAGACCGGGCTCACGCCTGAACGCTTCTGGGCCGTTCCGTCGCTCAATCGCTTCTACGAGTGGCGGCACGACCGCATCAACTTAATTCCGGCTTTTGCCGCTCGGGTCAGCGGCGCGCCGGCGCTCAACAATGAGCACGACACTGCTGCCTGGTGGCCTATCGAGGAGGCAGCAAGGCAGTTGCAGTGGCCCGAGCAGCAGCGCCTGGTACGGCTTATCGGACAGATGCTGTCGGCGGGTATCCCTGCCTCGCTCGTCATTCCGCCCGAAGAATGGTAATCGCTCAACGCCCGAACATGACCGGAGCGGGTTCGCTGGTTACTCCTCGGGCGGGGCCACCACAACGGCCAGCCGGTTTTCGGTAGGCGAAGCGGCCAGGCGCGACGGGGTGGCAGGGTCCCAGTCGTACACCTCGCGCCACGACCCGGCGTTTGGGTGCCACTGATAGAGCGCCGTGCCCGACGTCATAAGCAGGTGGCCTTCGCGCGTCCAGGTGTGGTCGCCCTCACCGGGTAGTGTGGGGGCGTACACGCTCACCTCGTCGGGCCCATACGCCACGAGCACGGAGTCGGGCGCGTTTTCGTGGCGCTGTACCGCGCTGACGCTTGCATCTTGCGGACGTGACTCAAGCGAACGTCCGATATCAACTCGTACGGTGTCGGCACGTCCTGTTAGCACATTGCCCCACTGCAGGATATGGGGCGCGCCCAGCACGAACAGAGCCAGCTGCTCTGCATCGGCCCAGGCAAAGTAGCCTACGGGCTCTACCTCGGGAAGAAGCAGCGCGCCCTCATCGGGAGTTACGGGGGCTGTCCTGGAGAGTGGAAACTCCCACAGCCGTTGCGCGCCGTCGTCTTCGACCTGCACGACGACAAACGTGCTATCGGTGCGGGGCGTAGGGGAGTAGACGCTCGTTGGGAGAGCCGTGATGGGCCGTGTGGTATGGTTGCTGAGCGACATCCGGTAGATGTCGGTTGAGCTGCCGCGCTCGGAGGTGTAGAGAAGCGCCGTGCCGTCGCGAGTGAACTGGGGCTGGTTGTCGTATCCGGTGCGTTCGGTGCGGTTTAGCGGGATGCGTAGTGCAATGCTATCGCCCGAAACGACATACTCGCTCAGGTGGATGTCGGTCTGTGGCGGAGCCGTAGGCTCATCCGGAACGCAGCCTCCAAGAACCATAGCCAGCGCAGCGATGAGCACCCCGGTACGCATCGCCCGTGCTTCCCCACATCTCGCGAGGAGCCCTCGCACCAGACGATGGTCGAACAGACTCGCAGGCATGTGACTCATGAAGACGAGATGGCGTCAGACTGTAAAACGAAGGGAGGGATGGGGCAGGCCAGCGCTTCCGCTACGGCCATAAGCAGGTCGGCTTCTGCGTCGGTGACCGTGTCGTCGGACAGCACGCAGCGAGCGCAGGCGTCGATAACCTGCTCTTTGAGAGCCGGGTAGGTCTGCGCCAGGCGGTCAAGCGCTTCGTCGAGGCGCTCCGGGCGCGCACTTACGCGGCGGTACTGACTGGGGTCGGTCACGGCTTCGAACGCGCCAAGTCCGGCACGGAAGGCCGTTGCGGCATCCCGATTCTTAGATGCGCCTGCCTGGGCGATCATCGAGAGCACTGCGATCGCATCGTCCTGGATCTGGCTGAACTGCTTGAAGCGCGGACGCTCGTCGGCCGGGTGCGCGATGTGGTCAAGGCGATGCCGGATGATGGATTCGAGGGCATACTCAAACACGGTAAGCTGGTCGTCGGCCCGCACCAGCGCTTGCACGGTATCATGGATGGTCGCATGCTGGTCGCTGCTTAGCTCGCGCAGCGCCGGCGCCGCGATGTTTACAATCGGAAGACGCAGGCGGTGCGGAAGCGCATGCACATCGTCCAGAAGCCGCTCGGTTTCTTCGCGCTCGGCCTTGGATACGTGCTCGCGGAGCACCTTCATCTGTGCAGCGCGCCCGTCTGACTTTTCATCAGGGTCGAGGAGCAGGGCATAGATTATGGCGGTTGCGCTGAGCGGATCGTGCGCTGCGTCGAGCAGGTCGTCGGGGAGCGCGTTGCGCAGCTTGGCCCCGAAATCGATGTCGTCTGCCGTAAGCTCGCCCGCGCGCGAAACGACCTCGTCGGCGCTTGGCGAACCGCTGGACGCAGAACGTGCCGCGGCGGCTCCAGCGGCAGCGCCGGCGGCAAACCCGGATGCCCCGGCCGCCTGTGCGGCGCCCGATGCGCGACGGCCCGCTGCGTCTTGCGAGGAGGAGCCTGACGCGCGCTCCGCGTCAAACTCGGAGTCAATGCGGCGAATGCGCTCATCCAGCGGCGGGTGCGTCGCGAAGGCCCCTCCGCCGAAGAGCTTGCTGGCAACGCCATCGCTGAAGAAGAGGTGGCTCGACTCTTCAGCTTTTGGATGCTCGATCTTCGAGCCAGCGTCGTATCCTGCAATCTTCTTGAGCGCCCCTCCAATGCCTTTCGGGTTACGTGTAAACTGCACGGCAGCGGCATCTGCAAGAAACTCGCGCTGGCGCGACACCGCACTCTTGATGAGGCGCCCGCACAGCAGTCCCACGCTCCCAACGACCAGCAGCCCTACGCCCGCTGCAATCATAACGAGCTGGCTTTTATTATCGTCGCTACGGCGGCGGCCCATGCTGCTGTAGAAGGTAGCGCGAAGCAGGGTGCGCCCCAGAATGGCGATGAGCAATATCCCGTTCAGCACGCCCATCAGGCGGATGTTGAGGCGCATGTCGCCGTTCAGGATGTGACTATACTCATGGGCAATCACGCCCTGCAGCTCGGCACGGTTCAGCGCCTGCATGCAGCCCCGGGTTACGCCAATGACAGCGTCGTCGACCGTGTATCCGGCGGCGAAGGCGTTGATGCCCTCCTCTTCAAGAATGTACACCTGCGGCGCTGGCACGCCCGAGGCAATCGCCATCTCTTCGACGATATTGCGGAGCTGTTGCTCGTCGTAGTTTGACGGATGCGCACCGAGCGGCTGCCCGCCGAGTGCCTCCGCTACAACATGCCCGCCCTGTTTAAGCTGGCTGATCTTGAACAGGCTACCGCCTCCCACAATGAGAGCCGTGCCGACCACAATCACGAAGAACAAGCCCGGATTCCAGAGCGAAACGCCTCCCTCAGCCAAAAACAGCAGTGTAAGGATGGCCACGCCATATCCCGCAATGACCAACCCAATTACAGCTACGACAAACAGGATGATGAGCCGCTTGGTGTTGCGCCGCGCCTCATCCTGGCGCTCAAAGAAGTTTCTCATAGGAGAACGAGGGGACTCTGTACATCAGTGATCCGCACATCAGTGATCCGCATGCAGACATGCATTTTGCACAGGTCTACAGGCAGATCTACAGGCGGGTCGGCGGGCGGAAACGCCACGCTTAGTCGAACGATACCTCGGGCGCCTGGCGCACTTCGGGCGACTCGACTTCGAAGTACTCCGCTTCGCCGTAGTCGAACATGTTGGCGATAATGACGGTCGGGAAGCTCTCGCGGGCGGTGTTGTAGGCGCGCACGGCATCGTTGTAGGCCTGGCGGGCAAACCCGACTTTGTTTTCTGTGGTCTCCAGCTGCTCCTGCAGCTTCAGCATGTTTTCGTTGGCTTTCAGTTCAGGCGTATCTTCTACCTGAATCATAAGCCCGCTGATCTGCTTGTTCAGCAGCTCTTCGGCTGCAGCCAGCTGCTTCATGGCTTCGGGGTCGCCGGGGTTGGCTTCCGCTTTCTGGCGTGCGTCCTCAGCCTGCCGGCGCGCATCGGTGATCGACTTGAAGATGCGCTCTTCGTGCTTCAGGTAGCCCTTGGCGGTGTTGACCAGCTGGGGGATGAGGTCGTGCCGGCGCTGCAGCTGCACGTTGATATCGGAGTACAGGCTCTGGTAGCGCTGGTCAAGGCGAACGAGTTTGTTGTACTGGCTTACAGCGTACATCCCGATCAACACCACGGGAATGAGAAGAATCGCCAGCACAACGACGATGATCAGAATGGTTGACATAGCGTATCGGGGGCGTTAAAACGAAGGTAAAGGGGCGCGCGGTACCTGTCTATGTACGCGCATCTATGTATGCGCAAAGCACGCCTGTAAACGGCCATCGGTGGTCCAGGTTGAGCACAGCGCGTGCGTTTTCATCAGGCGATGCGCTTTATAGTCGGTTTGTAGCCGGTTTGTAGCCGGGTAGCAGGCCCGTGTTGTATAACGACATGCACCTTACAAGTAGATACGGATACTGAGCACATTCATCAAGTCCGTCACATAGGGCTCGACGACGGCCGCGTAGTCGATACGCAGATCGATCGTGCCGAGCGACTGGTGTAAGCCGAATCCAGCACTCGGTTTCCACCCGTCGAAACCATCGGCTCCCAGGCGGTCGGCGCCGGCGCGCACGTCGAGCACATCCGCCAGACGATAACGCACCCCGATGCGTCCGAGCGATTCGTGGATGCGGAAGTCCTGCGTGTCAAATCGCTCGGCCGGCTGCAGCCCGTCTTCGCGGGGGATGCGCCGCCGTTGCTCGCGGTCGGTGAAGCGCGCCTCGTACTCGGCCAGCAGCAGCAGGCGTTCGCCGTGCAGCTCTTGGGCCGCGCTGATGCGCACGCGCACCGGAAAGGCATCGCTGGCCGAGCGCCCGCCCGTGCCGCCCGTATCCCATTCGTACGACGCCAGTAGATCGCTCACCGACAGGCCCAGGCGTGTGCCCTCACGTACGGTATAGACCATCCCGAGATCAACGCCGAGGCTCTGCACCGTGCCCACCTCGTCGACCAGATCGGCCAGGTAGAGCTTTAGCGTAGCGCCGGCGGCCAGGCGCTCTAAAAACTGATTACCAAACGCAAGAAACAGCGCGTACTCATCGGTTGAGAGCGTCTCGGTGGGACGCCCGTCGCGGTCGCGTCCGTCGATGTTGCTTACGCCGGCGCGCATCACGCCCGCACTGATGCCTGCAGTGGGGCCGAGGGGCGTGTTGAACGAGGCCATCTGCAGCTCACGGTCGAATGTCATGAGCGCGGCAGAGAGCGAAAAGTACTGTCCGGTGGCCTGGTGGGCGAGCGCGGGGTTGTAGAGGGCGGCGACGTCGCCCTCGGGGCTGGCGCCAAGCGCGTTGCCAAGCGCCATGCTCTGCGCATCCACCCCGATGCGTGAGAACGCGCCCGCGGCTGTATCTTGTGCCAGCAGCGTGGGGCCCGTGCTCGTAAGCAGGACGAGGATACATACAGCCAGCACCGGCACACGTACGCAGCGCATGAGGCGAGGAAAAAGCATTAGCAGCGTTATGGGGACCATCGGTGCCATCAGTCTATCAACAGGATTTTGCCACGGGCCGGGCCCTGGTCGGTCTCTACCTCGTAGAAGTAGGTTCCGTTGGGCAAGCGCAGCCCGCCGCTGTCGGTGCCATCCCAGGCGATCTCTTGCTCGCCAGGTCCGTCGCTCTCGGCGCGCAAGGTGCGCACGTGGCGCATCTCAAAGTCGAGGATGCGGATGCGAGTTGCTCCGGCTGATTCGCGCTCATACCGGATGCGCACTACGCGGTCGCGCGAGGGCGTGAAGGGGTTCGGGTAGGCATAGGTATCGACTGCACGGGCATCGGGCACGCTGGGGCGGAGCGGAACGTTAGCCCGGAAGAGCTGCCAGGTCGCGCCGCCGTCGGTGCTGCGCAGGAGGCCATCGGTGGTGCCCGCCCACACGGCATCAGCGGTCGTTGCAACGGCGCGAACGCCCGCATCAGGGCGGTGGAACTGCCGGTCGCTACGTAGCGCAAAACGCCGGATGGCGGTCCAGCTGCTGCCGTCGTTGTCGGAGACGAACAGGCCGTTGTCGCCCGCGGCGTAGACGCGATCTTCGTCAAACGCCAGATCAAAGATCCGCTCGTCGATGAGCGTCTGCTCGAAGGTCGCGCCGCCGTCGCGGGTCACGGTAACGCCGAAGCGCTGCCGGTCGCTGGCCGCCAGGTTTACGGGCCAGGTAGCCATCCAGAGGGCGTTTCGGGCGCCTGTGCGCGCCTGCTCTGCGATGCGCACCACGTTGTTGCCCGTGAGCCCGTCGGGCCGGCCGGTGTGCTCGAATCGCTGCCAGGCACGATCGCCCTGTGGCCCCAGGTCGGCCGGTGTAGACCGGTTCAGCCCGCCCACGGTGCCAGCCCACACGGTGCCGGTAGCATCAACCAGTACGCTGCTACCGATGTGGTTGAACGATCCGCTGCCGTTGCGGGCAGCCGCCAGCCGAAAGTCATATGCCGTAGCAGGATCGATAGCATCGAGGTCGTCGGGCGGCAGCACCACGCGCGTCCACGAGGCGCCGTCGTCGGTGCTCTGCCGGATGCCGGCGTCGGCACTTGCAAGCCAGAGCGTGTCGCCAGTGACCGAGGCGGCGAGATCCTGGGGGGCACTCCCGGTTTCTTGCACGACGGCGCGTGCAGAGAGGGTGCTTACGCCGTAGGTGATGGTGGTATCCTGAGGCGCGTCGAGGGCGGGGGGCTCAAACCGGAACGAGCTGCCGCCGTCGCGCGAGACAAGAAAGCCCCCTGCTGCTGTGCGCCCGCTGGCGTCGAAGGCAAGCCCTGCCGCCACGAGCGAGGAGGCCGGCAGGTCGGTACGCACGGCCAGCGCAAAGAGCACGTTATCCTCGTCTTGCAGTGCCGGTTCGGTTACTTCGCGAAAGGTTGCCCCGCCGTCGGTGGTAAGCGCAAGGTTCGGCCCGGTCCAGAGCGAATCGCCCTGGGCAGCAAGCACCTGAATGAAGTTGCTGGCAGTGCCGTTCGTAGGCTGCAGCGCCATCGTCGGTGCGTCTTGAGCCTGCACAACGGGAACGCTCATACAGACCAACAGCAGCACGGCCGCACAAAGCCGCCCGAGTGCCGCATCCCTCTGAACACGAAAATGGATGAACCGGCGTGCAGATATCATGGCGTGGCGGTGGTGTCTGATACGATACGGACCTGGCCAAGGGCCACGTTGCTCTGCAGGCTGTCGGTGTCGGTCGCGAAGACGCGAATGGTGTACTGATCGGGGTCGGCGGGCAGCTCGAACAGCGCGTTGAGTCCGTAGGCGGGGGCGCCGAGGCTATCGAGCGGACCGGTGGCGCCGAGTCCGGCTGTGCTGGCCAGGATCGAGAACGTGACGCGCTCGATGGGGGCATCGCCGGGCGCCACGTCGGCGACAAGCTGCAGCGGCACCTCGACAGTCTCGGCGTCGGGGTTGGCCACGACGACCTGCTCCGGCGCGTACGTCAGGTTAGACACGCGGGGCGGCTCGCGGTCGAGCGCGATAGCTCCGGGCGCGCTGTCGCATCCGGCTACGAGCAGCATGCTCGCCAGCAGACCCATCAGCAGGCCAACGGCGGTGTAAAGAGGGAGGCGCATGAGGCTACAGGATGGAGAGGGGTTTGAGGCTAAACGACGAGATAAAGATCGCGATGCAGAGATAGCCCACCCATCGGCGTCCGCGCGAGAGCGGTTCTTGCTTGCGCACGGGCGGGTGTTCAACGCGAATGAGCCAGATAATCAGGAGCGTCCAGATGAGCCATCCGCTGTATCCGATGGTGTGCATCCCAAACCACTGTAGTTCAGCGAGGGCGGTTCCGGCAAGCAGGCTGCCCAGGCTGAGAAGCTGAAGTGCAGGGTTGTTGCGGAAGATGCTTCGTCCGTACAGATACAGAATTCCCGCAAGCAGCCCCCATGCCATGAGATAGCCCCAGTCGCTGTACTCCATCAAGGGGGGAGCGAGGCCATCCATGAAGCCGATGCTGCCCGAAAGCAGCAGCACCCATACAAAGAGCCGGGCGAGGCGGCGATGCCATCGGGCCCCGAAGAGCGCATACAGCACGTGTCCGCCATCGAGCTGCCCGACCGGGAGCAGATTTAGCGCGGTGAAGAAGAGCGCCAGCCATCCGGCAAACAGGACGGGATAGTGGTAGATTTCGTACATGGGGGGCACGTTCTCGAAGAGCTGCGAGAGCGCCCAGAAGAGCGGGGTCTGCCCCACCACGATAACGGCGGTCTCTTCGTCGTCGGTGTCGAGGCTCGGCGGCTCATCAGGGAAGGTGCCGTACTGCTCGATATGCTGCTTCAGCGCTTCGTGGCCGGGCTGGTCGAGCAGGTACTCAGGGGGCGGCAGCGTTGCAAAGGCATACAGAAGGATGCCAAGAGCGACTACAAACCCGGCGACCGGTCCTGACGCTCCGATGTCAAACAGCTTACGCATCGACGGAATGGGCTCGCGAATCCGGATGACCGCCCCAAAGTTGCCGATGCCGTTGAACGGAAACGGAATGTAATACGGCAGCGAGGTGTTGATGCCGTGGTACCGGGCGGCAAAGTAGTGTCCGAACTCGTGTACGGTAAGGAAGGCCAGGAGCGGAAAGGCGTAGCGCAGTCCGTCGAGCCACATGTGCCAGTAACCGGCTGTTTCGTAGTAAGGGGCCCGGTTCACCCATAGCGTGCCTGCATAGATAGTTGAGGCAAGCGTAAGTACAAACAGCAACAGGTGCAGCCAGACGCGGTCGTCGGAGGTCTGCGACGACGCACTGGGTGGCAACGAGAAGCGGTGAGACGAGGAGTCGGGCATAGGGGAGCGTGCACGAAGAAGAAAAGCACGTGCGGCGTGGTGCGCACACCGCACGCATGGGACCTGGCTGAAAAGAACGGTTTACGAGAGTGCCTCTACGCCGGTGGCAATGCGATCGAGGGCCGTTTCGAGGTCCTCCATCGAGGATGCATACGAGATGCGCAGTCCGTTCGGATCGCCGAACGCTTCCCCGGGCACGAGCGCTACGTGGTGCTGCTCAAGCAGGTACATGCACAGGTCGTTGCTGCTTTCGATGGGCGTGCCGTCGGGCGCCGTCTGCTCGAAAAGATCTGACACATCCGGGAAGAGGTAGAACGCCCCCTCGGGTGTCGGGCAGGTTATGCCATCCAGGTCGTTGAGGCGACTCAGCACGTAATCGCGCCGCTCGTTGAACGCTGCGACCATATCGTATACGGGCTGCATATCCATGGTGAGCGCAGCCTGCCCCGCACGCTGAGAGATGCTGCTGGGGGCGGAGGTCAGCTGACCTTGCACCTTTCCCGCCGCCGACACGATGGGTTCGGGGCCGGCCATGTAGCCGAGACGCCAGCCCGTCATTGCAAATGCCTTTGAGAACCCGTTAATGGTAATGGTGCGGTCGTAGAGTCCCGGCAGACCGGCCACGGCAATGTGCTCGGCATCAAACACCACATGCTCGTAGATCTCATCAGACAGCACGTAGACGTGGTCGTTCGCGCGCAGCACCTCGGCAAGCGCTTCAAGCTCCGCGCGGGTGTAGACCGACCCCGTCGGGTTTGAGGGCGAGCACAGAATGAGCAGCCGCGTGTCTTCGGTGATGGCGTTATCGAGCTGCTCGGGAGTCAGGCGATACTGCTGCTCCGGTGTTGTGGATACAACACGCGGCGTGGCCCCGGCAAAGCGTGTCATCTCAGGGTAGCTCACCCAGTACGGCGCCGGAATGAGCACCTCGTCGCCTGCGTCGCACAGCACATGAATCGCCAGAGCGATGGACTGCTTCGCTCCGTTGGAGCAGAGGATCTGCTCCGGGCTATACGACAGACCGTTATCGCGCTCGAACTTGTCCGATATCGTTTCGCGAAGCGACTGCATGCCCGGGTTCTCTGTATAGTTGGTGAACCCTTCTTCAATAGCCTGTATGCCGGCATTGGAGATTGCGGCGGGGGTATCGAAGTCAGGCTCGCCCGCGCTTAGCGCAACAACGGGATGGCCTTCACGGCGCAGCGCAGAGGCGCGCGACTTCATGGCGAGGGTTGCCGACGGTTGCATGCGGTCGACGCGGGCGTTAAAGCGAGGAGTATCTGGCATGGGCCGAAAAACAGAGAGCGTAATGGAGGAAGGAAAGGAGCAAGCCTGTTGGGGGACTGCGTCAGCTGGGGTACCGATGGCGGCGCAACGAGGTGAGACTACAGGCTACGAGGCAGCCCCGTTTGAGGCCGTCTGGTGTTTGGAAGCAAGCGCCTCCACCACGGGGGGCGGAACGAACTTAGATACGTCGCCCTGCCAGCGGTGCACGTCGCGCACAATCGAGGCACTTACGAACGCGTGGGACTCGGATGTCATCAAGAAGATTGTTTCGAGGTCGGGCGCAAGCTTACGATTGGCAAAGGCCATCCGAAACTCATAGTCAAAGTCGCTGACCTGCCGCAGGCCGCGCACCAATACTTTAGCCCCTGCCTCGGTGGCACGGTCAACGATCAACCCTTCGTGGGCGGCTACCTGCACCCCAGAAAGCGACGTGGTGCACTCCTTGATAAGCCGGATGCGCTCCTCTGTGCTGAAGAGCGTCTGCTTTTCCGCGTTCACCCCCACAGTAACCTCAACGGCGTCAAACAGGTCGAGCGCCCGGCGCAGAACGTCGAGATGGCCGTACGTGAATGGATCGAAGGTGCCGGGGTACAGAGCAAGCACAGGCAGAGGAGAGGGCTAAGTTCGCAGGAAACGATACGGCCTTGGGCCACAGGCGGTAGCAGCCGGTCAGGCTGCTGATCCGGTAGCCTCGTTCGGAGTCGTGTTGGGGGATGCCTCTGTGCCTGCCGATGACGACGCCTCGTCGGATGCCGATGACGGATCTTCGGGAGGCAGGGGCGGGCGAAACAGGCTAACGATGGTTCGCCCGTAGGCACGATGCATCATCCGGTGCGGGTGCTCATCAAAAAAGTGGTGCGAGCTGTGCTCCAGGGTAAAGACCCCGTCGGTTTTAAGATGCGGCACCGCCAGGTCGGGCATTTCTTCCATCGCATCCAGCTTGTATGGCGGGTCGGCCATGATCAGGTCGAGTGGCGGACCGCCGTAGCGCCGCAGGTATGTTACCGCATCCCCCTGTACGAAGAGGCACTGGTCGGCCACCCCCAGCTTTTCGGCGTTCTCGCGGGCGCAGTCGAGCACGTAGCCGTCTTGCTCGACAAACGTGACGAGCGCAGCTCCCCGACTGATCGCTTCAAGTCCGAGCGCGCCGGTACCTGCAAACAGATCAAGCACCTCAGCATCTTGTAGATAGATGCGACTGTTGATCAGGCTGAAGAGCGATTCGCGCGTGCGTGCTGTAGAGGGGCGAGTACGGTGTCCTTCGGGCGAGTCAATCGTATGCCCACGGAATTTTCCAGCGATGATGCGCATAGGAGTTGCGGTCCGTTAACAAGAGAGCACGTGGCAGGCGCGCATAAAGACGCACTGCACACATGTTGTATCAGTCGGGACGCGTGCAGGTTCGCTTTTTGCGGAAATAGCGTGTGCTGTTCGGCGCTGCCCACACACCGGGGCATAGCTCACAAGCAGGCAGCCATCATGCCGATGGGGGCGCCGCGCTGTGCAGCACCGAAAGAGGTGGAGCCCAGCGGAGGCGGTGCCCGTAGGCGTCGCTCTCAGCGAGTGCTGCGGAGGCAGGCAGATCGGCAGCGTCTACCAAGCGCGCCGGTTGAGGCTGCAGGCCTGCCAGCGCTGGCATATCGGAGGCCGATTCAGCCCCTGTGCCGTAGGTCCACATCCTTACAAGATCGGTTTGCGCGACCTGCAGGCGGTTCAGGAGAAGCGTTGCAAAATAGATGCGGTCGGCTGCCGTGCGTGCAAGCGGCGTATAGTACACGTAAGCACAGTTCAACGCATGCCATAGCGCAATCTCGGTGTGCGTTCCATAGCACCCAATGCCCAGGTGCCACCCCCCCGGCGTGGGGTCCACCTCGCATGTACGTGATGCACTGTGGGCGATGGTCGCAGACCGGATATCAAGCGCATCTGCCCACTGCTGGATGCGTTGACGGGCGGCTTCAGACACAACCAGGGCGCGGTGCCACTGGTGATTCTTGGGCCCGGGCAGTGGGGCTGCAACACGCGTATGCACCAGGCGCAGCGCGTCTTTCTTACGCGCCCCGGTGAGCAGTGCAGCTTGTTGCACGAGCGCACGGCGCACCTCCGTCTCTGATGCTGTTTGGGCAAGGGGCGCCTGCACGACGAATCCTTCCGGCGCGTGCAGTAGCACGCAGAGCGACTGAAGCGTACCTGCAACCGCATTCTCTGCCGCCTGCAGCGCGGTCCAGATTGCCGTCAAGGTCTGCCCCTGCGGACTCCCGTCTGGCGCGTCGGCGCCAATCAGCGCGGCTCCGCCGTTTGAGGGCAGCGCGTGTTCACTCTGGTAATGCTCCCCTGCAGGACCATGTACTGCCACGCGGCAGACCGATCCTGCCAGCTCAATAGCCGCATCATAGGCTGTATCCATAGCGGAGAGATGCTGCGCGCGTGGAGGCGTTCCTCATGGAAGAAAGCACGTTACGATAGCAAAGAAAGCCAGGCAGACGCACAACGAAGCCAATTGAGGCTTCGCTACCGGGTCGGCACCAGGCTGGCACGTTACTCCCAGCTGGCCACGTTAACGCGTGTAGGATCGCCTTCGAGCGTACCGATCTGATCATCCGAGTCGGGCGACTCGAGCAGGTACGATACCACACGTCCGGTGTCGCTCAGGGTATATACGAACGGCTCGCCACTGCGCGGTGAGTAGAACATCGAATCCAGTTCGAACGACGTCAGGAAGAGGCTATCCCGGTTTTCTACCAGTTCCGTATCGCGTTCGATATGAGTCATGAGCATATCGAGGGAGTCAGGAAATGTCGTGCTGTCGCGCTCATAGCGGTTCAGCGCGGTGCGGATGTCGATCATGCGATTACGCACCTCCTCTGTAAGCTGCTGCTCACGCTCGATGGCTTCATACGGAGCGGTGATGGAATAATACAAAAGGTAGGCGAGCCCGGCAATGAGGATGGCGAGCACGACTTGCAAAATGGTTCGAGTACGATCGCTCTTTAGCGCCATAGAATGCAGCGGTGGGTGCAGACAATAGTGAGGAAAAGCAAGCGGATACGTGCCGCACGCATCTGATGTGCACTATCTATGTGCACTATATGCCGTTTGGTGCAGTTGTGTACGGGATGTACGGCACGGGAAGCTCATGAATCGCTTGCGTAGCGTAGCCGGAAAATATGTGCTACCCTATCGAAATGCAAGACGGAAGGCCATAGCTTGTCATGAATTGATGGGGCGTCCCCCTTTACCCGTGAGTTCAC
>NZ_JARWGJ010000221.1:0-20203 GCF_040409695.1 Longimonas sp. | reverse complement strand
CTTGAGTATGTCATTGCGAGGAGCGCCAGCGACGTGGCGCTGTGAGCGCAGCGAGGAAGTGCTCTTGGAGTGCAATCTTGTGCCTTATAAGCAGGATAAACCGCTTCAACCGACGCATGAGATCGCCGCGTCGGTCGCAGGCTCCCTCCTCGCGATGACACAAGGTGTAAACGTATTTTCGCCGACTTACTTAGTTCATACGTAACGACGTGTCTATGCTGTCTATTGCTGCCACCGTACTTGGGGGCATCGGGCTCTTTCTGCTTGGCATGATTCTGATGACCGATGGCCTGAAGGCGGCGGCAGGCAGCGCACTGCGGAATGTGCTGGGGCGGTTTACGGATACGACACCACGCGCCCTGGCCTCGGGGGTTGGGCTCACCGCGCTCGTGCAGTCGTCGAGCGCCACGACCGTAACAACAATCGGGTTTGTGAGCGCCGGGCTGATGACGTTTCCGCAGGCGCTGGGGGTTATTCTGGGGGCCAACCTGGGGTCGACCAGCACCGGATGGCTCGTGGGCCTGTTTGGACTCAAGCTGTCGATCAGCACCATTGCGCTGCCCATGATCGGGGTGGGGGCGCTGATGCGCTTGCTCCTGCGCGACCGCTGGGCCCAGGCCGGCATGGCGCTGGCTGGATTCGGGGTGATCTTCGTGGGCATCGACGTGTTGCAGTCCGGAACAGCCGGACTTGCCGAAACGATCGACCTAAGCGTATGGGCGACGCGGTCGTGGGGCAGCTGGGCGCTGCTGGTTGGCATTGGCGCGCTCATGACGGTGCTCATGCAGTCGTCGAGTGCCGCAGTGGCTACGACGCTGACCGCGCTCTACAGCGGGGCCATTGAGATCGACCAGGCCGCTGCCCTGGTGATCGGGCAGAACCTGGGCACGACGGTGAAGGCGGCGCTTATTAGCATTGGCGCCTCGATTCCTGCTAAGCGGACAGCACTGGCGCATATCTTGTTCAACGTGGCTACCGGTGTTGTTGCCTTTGCGCTGCTGCCGGTGTTTGTATGGAGCGTCGACACCTGGATGGTGGCCTTTACGCAGGGCGATGAGGCGCTTGTGATTGCCGCCTTCCACACGGTGTTCAACCTGATGGGCATTCTTCTTTTCGTCCCCATACTCACGCCCTTTGCTCAATACGTAGAGCGGCTCATTCCAGACGATGCCCCCCGCCTAACACGCTACCTCGACGACAGCGTGATGGAGGTGCCTTCCATGGCCAGCGAGGCAGCCCGGCGGGCCGTGCAGTCGACGGCCGCTGCTGTGCTAAAGCGAGCGCCCGCCTGCCTCGATCCCAAACGCCCGCCCCCTGACTGGGCCGCCATTCAGGAGGCTCTGACCGACACGCGCGCCTTTGTCGGCAAGCTCGATGCACTGAACGATGCCGATGAGTCGGAGCGGCATCTGTCTACCCTGCACGCACTGGACCACCTTGACCGGCTGGTGCGTGCGCTGCAAGAACGGCCCAATACCCCGGCCTCGCTCTACGAAACCGAAGTGCAGCCGCTTGAACATACGCTGCGCCCGGCCTGGCGACAGGTGCGCCAGCAGATGGAACGGGAAGAGGCCGCCCAGAATGGGGCAGCCGACCAGCGATATGAGGCCATCGACACGATTCGAGACGCCGCCGAGACCCTGGCCGACCGGCGGCGTACCCAGCGTCCGCAGCTGTTTCAGCGGATTGCAACCGACCAGCTGCCGCCCGACGACGCGCTGACCGTGCTGGCCCACCTGCGCTGGCTCGACCGCATTGCCTACCACACCTGGCGCATTACCCACCACCTCATCGGCAACGGCGTAGCCGAGGACGAACCCGATGCCGCCACCGCGTTTGCCGAGCGCGACGCGTTTTCGCCAGCTGCGTGATCAGCCACACAGCCGCCCTCTCGTCATTGAATTGTTTGTTCTCTCGCAAGATGGACCCTCGTAGAGAACGGGTCTTGCAAGGCCGCGCCTGGGGGTGACATGATCCTATTTCGTCGTCTTGTTGCGTCAGAAACGAAGTGCGGCGGTCGACTTTCTGCGTAAGAGTGTGTACGTTGCTATGTGCAGGGCTTGCCGCAATGTGCTGCATGCCTCCGCTGTTGCCGTCTCCGTTTGCATCCCCTAACTGCACCTGATTGCCCCGTGTCGTTCTTCTTTTCTGTTCGCGAAGGCATTGCCAACTTTCGTCGCGCCCGTTTTGCAGCGGTCGCCTCGACTGCAGCGATGGCAATTGCGCTTCTCCTGCTGGGCACGCTGGCACTGCTCGGAATGGAAGCGCAGCAGGTGCTATCGTGGCTACAGGAACGCGTCGGCGAAATGGAGGTCTTCGTATCCGAACAGGCCAGTGAGTCGGAAGCCGAAGCGCTGTTTTCGCGGATTCAGACGCATCCGAGCGTAGCCAGCGCGGAGTACATCTCACGCGAGCAGGCCCAGCAGATCTTTCAAGAGGAGTTTGGCGAGGGCTCGGATACGTTCATTGACGAACCGTTTCTTCCTGCATCGGTGCGGCTGCAGGTCGTGCCATCTCATGTGCATGGCGATAGCCTGTCGCAGCTGCAGAGCACACTGCAGACCTGGGACCATGTGGATGAGGTGGTGTTCAACCAGCCGCTGCTTAATACCGTACAGGAAAACATCCAGATGGCCGGGAGCGTGGGCCTGGCTGTAGGAGCCATCATTCTCATTGCAGCGCTCTTTCTCGTAGGCAACACCATTCGCCTTACCATCTATGCCCGGCGGCTGCTCATTCGCACGATGAAACTTGTGGGCGCCACCGATGCGTTCATCCGCCGCCCGTTTCTTGTGGAGGGCGCCTTGCAGGGTCTGCTTGCAGGGATATTGGCTGGCGGAGGACTGTGGGGCCTCTATCGGAGTGCCACCGAGTACTTCCCGCAGCTGGCCGGAGTATCGTCTGACCTTGAATGGATCTTGCTCGGGGGCATGGTTATTTTTGGCATGCTACTTGGCTGGATCGGCTCGTTCCTTGCAGTACGCCGCTTCATCAACCGCGTCGAATTGCACTAATTCCTATCGACTTATCATAACCATGGTACACGCTTTGTTGACGCTGCCTCGGCCCCGCTGGTCGCTTCCTCTATTTGTTGGCGCCCTTGCTCTCCTTCTGCTTAGCGCTTGTGGCGAGGAGCCGCCGGGCCTTGAAGAGACCGAAGAGGGTGCTCTCGAAATTGGGCGGGTGGCCGTTCACGATACAGAAGAGCGGACCGTTGCACTTCGCGGACGTACGCTTGAGGTGAATGGGCTGCGCGGGTACTTGCAGTTAGAGGCCCACGACGATGACACCGCTACCTGGACGTTCAGGAAAACAGCCCGTGGGCGCGACTCCACCGCTGCCCAAACAGTGCTTGACGGGCTCACCGTAGAAGAACGAGGCACTGAGCAGCGCTACACGTTTGCTTTGGATGGAACGGCCCCAACGCAGAGCCGCATCGATGTTGAGGGCGTGCTCCCCGCATCCGTTCCGCTTGTCGTGCGACGTTCCAGCGGGGCTGTTCGCCTGAACGGGTTGCAGGGCGGGTTCGATGTGGAGCAGACCCACGGTACGATACGTGTACAGAACGGCCAGGGCGACGTACGGGTGCGCATCAAAAACGGGGATATCGACCTGGATCTGTCTGCCCTTGAAGCCGGCGCATCGGTCGACGTAGAGACCGAGAACGGCAATATCCGCATCGCAGTGCCCGACACGGCGTCCGCCCGCATGGACGTCGAGACCGAGGCGGGGCGCGTGTTCTCGCGCGGGCTAACGTACGACACACGGCAGCTACGCACGAGCGAGGCCGGCTACCACTTTGAGGCGCAGCTGCACGGCGGGAATGCCTCGGTTCGAGCCCGTACCACGCATGGCTCCATTACGCTACAGGCGCGCACCGGCGATCCAGAAGCCGATGCAAACGATGCTCCCCCCCCGCCTGACGCAACCACCGCTCCGGTAAGCCCAGATACGCTCATTCAAGAGCCCGAAAGCTCAGAGACAGATACAGAGCCCGAAAGCTCAGAGACAGATACAGAGCCCGAACCCGAGCCAGAAGCGGCCCCGGAAGACGATGCCGACGCTGAAACGCTCGAAGAGGACGAGGAGACGGAGGAGACAGATGGAGATAACAATCCTGAGACAAACGCCTCGACGTCTCAAACGGTGTAGACAACGGGAGGCCGTCGCCTGCTCTGGTGAGCGGCCCTGGTGGCACTCACCGAAGCGGGCTACATGTCGCGCATCGACAAAGGAGGATCCCCGCCTCGAAAGGACAATGGAAAAACTTGCACATCGCGTTACATAGCAGAAGGCTCAGTGTCGTCGACCTGCTTCTCTGCCGACTCGTTTCCTTCAGACTGGATCAGGGCTGCTCGCTCAGCACGCGCCTTCACATCGTTCTCCAGAACCGGCGTCACGTAATTATATGCAACCGTGACGCCGATAGCGAAAAGCGCTGCCCCTACTCCGAGGAGTGCATCGAGGTAACGTGGCCCGGCCAGTGCCAGGCGGATCATCACGGTAGCCACTGCAAAGCCCGAGTTTCGGAATACGACGTGATATGTGCTTCCGTACCGAAGCGATACCAGCACAATGAGTACATCGCTGAAGATAAAGACCGTAAAGATCGTTTCGAAGAGCGGGTACTGCGTGTTGCCCTGGAGCAGCTCATATCCGCCATACAGCAGCACGATGACGAAGATGAAAAGCAGCACCGTAGCCAGCGTCTTTTTTGCGTGCACAAACTGACGCAGTTCATCGACCGACGACGTGATGTTCTGGTGCTTCTGCAGCGCATAGAATCCGCCCAAAAGCGCAAAAATGGCGAGCGCTCCAACCGCGTCGACCACGACAAGCTGCACTGCTTCCACCGCCTCGGGCTCGTCCATGCTCCACTCAATGGGCTCTTTCTCGAAATGAACCAGCTCCTTGAACGACTGGCGCAGCAAGATCAGCGAGAAAATCTCAAGCTGCTTGCCTGCTGTGTCGGCCACTGAGGTTGCCAGGCCAAAAATAAGACCGATGATCTCGAAGATCAGAAAGAGCGAAAACGCTACGTCGATGGCGTAGAAATGGTTGGTTGGCACCAGCCCCAGCAGCCCTTCATCAGGCAGCATGCCCAGCCGACTCAGCTCAATAAGCGCCAGTGCCAAGAAGAAACTGACAATCAACGACGTGGCAATGCCTCGCTCTGTGGCCTTGCTCTCCCACGTTGCTTCGAGGGTGTCGTAGAGGCGTGCTATACGCCGCTTCAAAAGCGTCATGTGAGGGCCTGGAACAGTCTCTGGAGCGAAGGGCAGCGATCGGGTGTACCCACCCCAAGACACGCCTTCATGTTTCGTTTACAGAACCATCCGCGAGGTGCAAAACGGCATCGTTACGCCATATGGCATTGTCCGATAGGCAGCTGATATGCGTTTGGCGGGGAGGCGTCTTGTGATCCCATGCTTGCCGAGGCAGTCGCAGGATACGGCTGAAAGATAGGGGTGTGTAGAAGTATGGACGGCTGGCTGAACGACCACAACGTACCTCTTTCCGTCCCCTTCCTAAAATCTGGTAGCGCGCAGCGATGTGATTCTACAACGCTGCATACTGGATGTGATGGCGCGGTGCGGCGATGTAGTTGTGTCACAGTGTATCCGGGTCGACCTCTACCACCTGCCGGTTCATAATCGCAAGCGTGCGGGCCGGATACTCTTTTACGAGGCGGTAGTCGTGGGTAGCCATCAGCAGCGTCATGCCCTGATGGTGCAGGTCGACGAGCAGGCCCTGAATATCGGAAGCCACTACCGGGTCGAGATTCCCGGTCGGCTCATCGGCCAGGAGCACCCACGGGTCGTTTGCAATGGCCCGTGCAATGACCACGCGCTGCTGCTCGCCTCCCGACAGCTCGTGAGGAAACTGGTCGCGCTTGTGGTTGAGCCCAACGCGGGTAAGGGCCTTGAGCGTGCGCTTCCGTACGTCCTTTTTGCGCTTACCGGTAGCGTACAGAGCAAACGCCACGTTGTCGAAGGCGCTGCGGTCAGGCAGCAGCTGAAAGTCCTGAAAGACCACGCCAACCTCGCGCCGCAGGTACGGAATATCGCGGTCCTGAATTTCATCGGAGCGGTAATCGCCAACCTGCGTGGTGCCTTTGTCGGGAAAGTGGTCCATGTAGAGCATGCGCAGCAGCGTGGACTTGCCGCTTCCAGTGGGCCCGATGAGGTACGTCATCTCAGCGCGCTCCACATGGAACGAGACGTCTTCAACCACCATTCGCTGATCACCGTTTGGCGCTCGGTACGACGCCGTCACGTTTCGGAAGTGAATCATGAGAGCCGGTCGGCTTAGTGCGGGAGGGTAGTGCAGGAGGATGCGAACGGATGCAGCAGCCTGGGCATGTGTGCTCTACGAGCGCATGCACGGTGGCCCATTAGGCCGCGCTCTGCTTTGCACGGCGATGCTGCGCCGTTGTAACGGCCACCTCGATCGCGCTGCGCATGCTGCCCGGCAGTGCCATGCCCTTGCCTGCAATGCCATATGCCGTGCCATGGTCGGGCGACGTGCGCACGATCGGGAGTCCGGCTGTGAAGTTGACCCCATGGTCGAACGCGAGCGCCTTAAACGGCACCAGTCCCTGATCGTGATACATGGCAAGCACCGCGTCGTATCCCTCGTCGAGCTGTGTCGCAAAGAAGCCATCGGCGGGCAGCGGGCCACTCACCTTCAGCCCGGCTTTTTCGGCTTCGGCAATCGCGGGCGCGATGATTTCTTCCTCTTCTTTGCCGAGCACCCCCCCATCACCTGCATGCGGATTTAAACCGAGCACTGCAATGTGGGGCGTTTCAATGCCAAAGTCGTTGCGCAGGGTCGTATCCAGGACCTCTAACTTGGTGCCAATGGCAGCTTTGGTGATGCCTTTAGCGACCTGTGCAATCGGGATGTGAGCCGTTACGAGCCCCACACGGAGTCCCCCTGCTACCATCATCATCATGGGGCGCGGACTGTTTGTCCGTTCGGCGATAAACTCGGTATGTCCGGGCACCGTGTAGCCGGCTTGAGCGATTGCATCTTTCGAGATGGGCGCTGTCACCATTGCATCTGCTGTGCCCTCGACGCAGGCATCCACCGCAGCGGCTACAGCGCGCATGGCGAGAGTGCCTCCGGCAGCAGTAACCGCGCCGAACGATACGGCAGGAGCATGCCCATCGGTTACGTCGAGCACCGTGATACCGTCGTTTGGGATGGTATCGGGGATATGATCTACGGTGTGGATGGTCAGGTCGGAGTAGCCCAGCACGTCGGCATGTACGCGAAGCACATGTGCAGATCCCACGACGACGGGCTCCATGGCGGGCATCAGGTGCGGGTCGTGTAGCGATTTCAGCAGCACCTCGGGGCCGATGCCATTCGGATCGCCCAGGGTGATGGCGACACGCGTACGGGCGTCGGCATCGACGGAAGGGTCGGGGCGTTGATACGTGGGGCGTTTAATAGCCATAGCTATAAAATCAAGCGATCAGAAAATACAGAACAGGACGTAACAGCACATGCGGCGCGACTTGCTTGTATCGCTTCTTATGTTGCTTATGCTGATTTTTTTGCAGCGCCCCCCTGTTTGGCTTCAGCGTAGTGGTCGAGGTAGTCGGCAAGAAGCCGTACGCCCGCTCCCGTTCCGCCCTTCGGCTGGTACGGCTGCGAGCTACTCAGGAAAGCCGTGCCTGCAATATCGAGATGCATCCACGGATAGTCGACGAAGTGCTCCAAGAACTTTCCGGCGGTAATCGACCCTGCCGGGCGTCCGCCCACGTTCTTGAGGTCGGCGATGTCGCTTTTGAGCTGTTCCTTATAGTCGTCGTAGAGCGGCAGCGGGTGGACCCGGTCGCCGGTGCGCTCGCCGGCACGCTGCAGGGCATACAGACGCTCCGCCGGGTTGCCCGTATCGCATGTCATCACGGCCGATGCGTAATGGCCAAGCGCAATCACCGCGGCGCCGGTAAGCGTAGCCAGATCGATGACCAGTTCGGGCTCGTAGCGCTGGGCGTACGAGAGGGCATCGGCGAGCAGCATGCGGCCCTCTGCATCCGTATTCATGACCTCGACCGTAGCTCCGCTGTGCATGGTCACGACTTCGCCTGGCACGTATGCGTGCCCGCCCGGACGGTTGTCTGTGGCCGGTACCAGGCCGATGACGTGGAGCGGAATGTCAAGATCAGCCAGCGCTTCGAAGGTGCCTACGACAGCAGCTGCCCCGCCCATGTCGGCCTTCATGAAGTCCATCGAGTCCTTGGTCGGCTTGAGCGACAGCCCTCCGGTATCGAATACGACGCCTTTGCCGACAAGCACAATAGGCTTTGCATTGACGGCATCGGGCGGATTCCACGTGAGCGTGCTGAACGTGGGAGGTTCTACACTGCCCCGATTCACCGCCAGCAGACCGCCCATCCCTTCCGTCTCGATGCGCTGTTTGTCCCACGTATCGACGTCGTAGCCGTGCGCCTGCCCCGATGCTTCGATTGCGGCAGCCAGGTCGCGCGCCGTCTTCTCGTGAGGCGACTGGTTCACCAGGTTACGCGCTGCGTAGGTCGCCTCCACGAGATGCTGTCCGCGGGTGGCACCGTCTTCGACGGCAGCCTCGTCGTGGTCTTCGCTGTACGCGATAAGCAGCTGCTTGAACGCTGGCGTGTCGCTATCCGTCTTGTACGCCGTGTAGCGATAGTGAGACAGCATGAGCCCCTCAACGAGTGCCTGCGTAGCGGGACGCGCATCCATGGGGAGCGTTGTCATGACGAAGGCGGCCGATGTGGCATCGGCTGTTCGCAGCGGCTCGGCGGCGGCAGCAGCGCTCCGGCGCAGCGTCTCGGCGTCGAGATCGTTGGCCGGGCCACAGCCTATGAGTACGACGCGGCGAGCATCAACGGTATCGGTGTAGAACGTTGCAAGGCTACCCACCTCGTCGCTGATGTCGTCGAGGGCATGCTGAAAGGCAGGGCCGAATACAGAAGCCAGCGCGTCTCGCTCTACCTCCGCTACAGGCTGAGCGAGCGGTACAAGCAACGTATCTACGTCAAGCGTAGCCGGCGGACGCGGCGTTGGGGTTACGGTCATCGGTCACTGAGGCGGGTTAGTGAGTGGAGGGTACAAGACGGGCTGCACAGCCGGTTTTGCCCGTAGATGGTTTACGGATGCTGTTACGAGCTCGGCGATTTCATGAGCTCGGCGATTTCGGAGGCGTCTTCTTCAGAGAGCGGGCCGCTATCGGGCAGGTCAAACTCGATGTAGCGTGGGGCTGCGCCAACCACCTCGGCAATGACGTCATCAAACGAGTCGCCTTTCACGTAGGCCCCTGATGCATTGCGGTGGCCGCCGCCGCCAAACGAGCGAGCCCACTCGTCCACGCGCACGTCGCCCTCAGAGCGAAAGCTGATCTTGGCGCCGTCGCTTACTTCGGAGAAGAGCACCGCCGCCTTCACGCCGTCGATAGAGAGCACATAGTTCACAAAGCCCTTCTTATCGTCCCAGCCCGCGCCGGTATCGTCGACCATGCGCTGCGTAACGACCGAGTACGCAAGCTGCCCGTTGAACTTAATGCGGATGCGATTGAGCATCCGCCCGAGCAGGCGCAGGGCTGGCATGGAGCGGCGATCGTAGATCTGCGCATGTATGGGTCCGGGACTTATATCGCCCCGCTCAAGCACATCGGCGATGATGCGATGCAGGCGCGGCGTAACACTGCTGTAGCGGAACGAGCCTGTATCGGTCATAATGGCCGTGTAGAGCGCAGTGGCCACCTCTTCGTTAATCAACGAAGGGTCGATGGCTTCGATGAGCTCATAGATCAGCTCGCCGGTAGCCGACGCGGTGTCGCGCGCATACATGTGGTCGAACCACTGTTCGGGCTCAGTATGGTGGTCGATAAGCAGCACCTCGGCACTCGCTTTGCGCACGCTGCTTCCCAGGCGCCCCAGGCGCTCCTCATCATTCGTGTCGAGCACGACAATGAGATCCGCTTCGGCAATCGCCTCGTGCTGTTTGAGCGACCCTTCGAACTGCTGGATGTGCTCCCCGCCTGGAAGCCAGTCCAGGTTGTACGGCGCCTCGTCGGCGTTGATGATGTCGACGGTCTTCCCCATCTGACGGAGCGCACCGGCGAGGGCAATCTCGGAGCCGAGCGCGTCGCCATCGGGGCGCAGATGCGAAGTGAGCAGAAACCGGTCGTTGGAGCGCAGCAGGTCGAGGATGTCGTCCATTAAATCCTTCGGCACAGAGCCGTTCGAGGGACATTAGTAGGTATGTGAATAGCGTTTCCTGTACGCAGTCTGTACGGTCGGGTTCAAGACAGCAGGCCGGTCGATGTCGCATCTAAATGAGGGATCGATGAAAGGCCTTTCCGCTTATGCGATTGGAGCCTGCGTAGAGCAGATGCGATGCATCTTGCACCTGTACCTCTCGTATGGTAGCCTACCGTTCGCATCCCTCTAAACCGTGCAGCACCGCTATGTCTCGTTTTCTACAACAGGCCTGGAAGGGCCGCTCGGGCCTGCCTCCGTATGTCATTACGCTACTCGGTCTTGTGGTCGGCGCGTTTGTGGTGGGCGGCGTGGCCGTGCTGGCGCTCGTATGGGTCGTTTCGGGCAGCATCCCGATGGAGCCCGAGGCTACGACGCCGGAAGCGTTCGGGCTGTCGGACCTGGAGTTTTTTGCGGTCAACATGGTGCCGTTTGTGATCTTGCTGGGGGTGCTTACGCTCTGCATCCCGCTGCTGCACCGGCGCCCGTTTCGGTCGATTATTACGCCGTCTGACTCGGTCGACTGGGGGCGCCTTGGCATCGGTACGTTCGCGTGGATGGGACTGATGCTTTTTACGCTGGGTATGGAGGCACTTGTCTCCTCGGAGACGCTTAACATCTCGTTTGAGCTTGGCCCGTTCTTGATGCTGCTGGTGCTTGCGCTTACGCTGATTCCGATTCAGGCCAGCGTGGAGGAGCTTATCATGCGTGGATACATCATGCAGGGCGCTGCGCGGTGGCTGCGCTCCGGATGGGCCGCCGTAATCGTATCGTCGATGCTGTTTGGGCTTCTGCACTGGGCAAACCCGGAGGTGGCGAGCTTTGGAGCGGGCATTATGATGGCGTATTATATGGGATTCGGGGCGTTTATGGCGCTCATTACGCTGGCCGATGATCGCCTGGAGCTGGCCATGGGCATTCACATTGGTAACAACCTGTTTGGCACCGTAATCGTCACGTTTCCGGAGTCTGTTCTCACCACGCCTGCGCTTATCCGCCTCGACACGATGGCGCCGACCCCCGGCACGCTCGTAACCTGGGGCGCTACCGCGGTAGCGTTCGGGCTGATCATGGGACGGCTCTACGGCTGGTCGTGGCAGGAGCTGTTTCAGCGTCTGGGTCCGGTACACGCGCCAGCCGACGAATCGGAACCAGACGACGAGGCCTCACCCTCTTCAGGTACAGACGGCGACCTGGATTCGTTTTCGGGCGAGCAGGGCGCAGGCCGCCTGCAAGATACCGATATGCCCAACACCGATGCGCCCAACACCGATGCGCCCGGCTCTACGTCGTCGCGGTAGCCACCTCATTACCGACGTGCAAGGCGTTGATTTGTGCAGCGGTTGCTACTTTATCAAGCACGCATTGCAAATCCACGCGCAGTTCAAGTCAGGCATGGGCCCGTTCAAAACATCGTTTCGGGCGCCGGGTACGGCGTTCGTGTTTGCGCGCGCCGCGCTGCCCTCTTCGACATGCGTATATGGTAACATATGCAGTCGTATGGATGCGTGCGCCGCGGTCTTTTTGCTGATCGTTTCTTGCCATGGTTGAACTTCCCGCTGTTGACCTCTCTCCGTATGTTGAGGCCTTTCTCTCTATCTTCGTTGCCATGAACGTGCTGGGCGTTCTGCCCCTGTTTATGGGCCTGACCGATGGCATGACGCTGTCTACGCGCCGTGCGCTGGTGAAGCGTGCTACGACGACAGCCTTTGCCATCGCTGTTGTGATCTTGCTTGCCGGCCAGTTTATCTTTCAGACGCTTGGCATCACCGTAGATGACCTGCGCATCGGGGGCGGACTCATTCTGCTGGTGCTGGCGATCACGGACTTGCTCTTTAGCAACCTCACACGCCAGCCTGGTAGCTCAAATGGAGACGTTGGTGCTGATCTTGCCGTAGTGCCTCTGGGCACGCCGCTGATGGTAGGCCCAGCAGCCATCACGGCCATCCTTGTTCTGCAGAACAGTGCTGGCTACCTGCCTACTATAGTTGCCCTGATTGCCAACCTGAGCATCTCGTACCTGGTCTTTTACTTCGGGCCTGCTCTTATTGCGATGATTGGCAACGGCGCAGCCCGTGCATTTGCAAAGGTGGCTACACTGTTTCTGGCTGCTATCGCGATTGCCCTCATTCGAACGGGTATCGTGAACACCATCCAGGCTATGTAGGCTCATGGATGCCGGCCCTTTACGCCAGCATGCTACAGTAGCTACAAAACAGTAGCTACAGAGTAAGAGCCTGTTTTGATTTCTTACTTTAGGCTGCGAGCGGCTCCGCTGTGCTGGGGCCGAAGGTCATGCCCCTGGTGCAAATTGTCCCCGATGTACTGGCGTCAGTCGGGCTTGCGCCCTCGTGTCGGCCCGTAGCCTCGGCTACGAACCTCCATCGTGGTCCAATTTTCGCCACAGCGGCGCTCGCTCTCGCCATCAAACCAAAACCCAAACAGGCTCTAAGCGTGGTGGATTGGCTGAATTGTAGGCTGAATTGTAGCCCATGTAAACAGCGAGCCTTAAACCAGAGCACGTCCTTTATTTGCATTATCTACGTATAACGTGTCCTAACTTGTTATAACAACGCCTGGTTGAGGTACAAATTGAATGATTCTTCGTCGACGATACGGGGAATAGCTCTTTGTTACGATTGCGTGAGCCCATGGGTGCTTGTACTTTCTTGCACATGTAAATCTACACATGTAGAAATGACGTAGCCCCGATCGCTGTGTCTGCTCCCCCGTGTTGCTCTTGACCGATTGACTGGCTCTTATATGGCATCGCTCGATACACCTGCTCGCGAACAATGGGGCTCGCGCCTCGGCTTTATTCTGGCAGCCGCCGGCTCAGCAATTGGGCTGGGGAATATCTGGCGCTTTCCCTATCTGGCAGGCGAAGGTGGAGGCGGCGCGTTTGTGCTGGTCTACCTGCTCTGCATCATCGGGATTGGCATGCCCTATCTGTTTGCTGAGCTCTCGCTTGGGCGCAACAGCCAGCGCAACCCAGTAGGTGCTATTGAGGCGATTGTCGGGAAACGCTCGCTCTGGCTTATCGTGGGCGGCTTCTGCGTGCTCGCCGGGTTTGTCATTCTCAGCTACTACAGCGTAATTGCCGGGTGGGCCGTTGGATACGCGGTAAAAGATGTGATTGCCCCTGGATTGGGATTCGGGGATTTCGTGGCTTCTCCACCGCTGGTCATCACGCTGCTGGCCGTCTTTCTGGGCATTACGCTGCTTGTTGTACTTGGCGGGGTAGAGCAGGGCATTGAGCGCTGGTCTAAGATTCTGCTTCCGATTCTACTGGTGCTCATCCTGCTCGTGATCTTCCGTGCAGTGACGCTCGAAGGGGCTGGCGAGGGCATCGCCTTCTACCTGTGGCCCGACTTTTCAGGGTTGACGACCGAGATTATCATTGCAGCGCTCGGGCAGGCCTTCTTTACCCTGAGCCTGGGTATGGGCGCGATGGTTACCTACGGCTCCTATCTGTCGAAGAAAGAAAACATTGCCACATCGGGCATCTACGTCGTGGTCTTCAACACAGTTATTGCTCTTATGGCGGGTTTTATGATCTTCCCGTCGATCTTCGCAATGGACATGGACCCTGCGACGGGGCCGGCCCTCGTGTTTATTGTGCTTCCTGAGGTCTTTAGTCAGATGCCCCTGGGCGGCGTGGTGAGCGTCACGTTCTTCGTGCTGCTCTCCATTGCAGCACTCACGTCCAGCATCTCCTTGCTGGAGGTCGTCGTCTCTTACTTTGTCGATGAGCGTTCGTGGTCGCGCAAGAAGTCTGTCGCTATCATTGGCGGACTGGTCTTCGTTATGGCGATTCCCTCTGCGCTGTCGCAGGGCGCTGTTGCGAGTCTCAGCGAAGGGGGGATCTTTGGAGATACCGACTTCCTGAGCTTCATGGATTACTACGTGGGCAGTGTCGGGCTGGCGCTCGGCGCGTTCTTCCTAAGCATCTTTATTGGATGGGTCTGGGGCGCTGATGAGGCGGCCCAGGAGATCATGCAAGGCAGTAACTTGAGCGCTCGCGTGCTTTCGGTCTGGATGTTTGTCATCCGCTATATCATTCCGCTTGTGGTCCTCATCATCATCGCAGGATACGTAACCGGAACGCTGTAGCGCGACGCTGCAGCTAATCGCTGCCTCCTCCCTACGGACTTGCCGATTCATATGGCTGCTCTTTCGTCTGTCGCCCGGTCGGTTCCAGCGCTGCTTCTGGGGGGAGCACTGCTGCTGGCCGGTGTTCTTGGGGCCGGCTTTGCTCCTGCAGCATCGGGCCAGCCCGCCCCCGAACTTGCTGCACTTGCAACGTCGACAGATGACGTACGGGCGCTGCCTGACATGCAGGCTGCGGTGAACGTCTCCCTGGCGTCCGCGCCGTGCGGAGCGCTGCCGAAAGAACCCGCTTTGCATCTGACGGACCGTCCTGTGCCGGTGCCAGCGTGCCATGCAGCCCCGCCGGTGCGCATCCCCCCGTACGCCGCGTTGCCCGCTACCGCACGGGCTGCCGTGTTGTACACGCATGCTACTACAGCTAAAACTACAGCCGACCGTTCGTTCTCGGACCGGTGGCTGGCCCGCGATAAGGCGCTGCACGTAACGTACAGTTTCCTGTGGACGCTCAGCTCGCAGTATGTGCTCGTCGAAAAGACAGCGCTCTCGCACGACGATGCAATTCCTTATGCGCTTCTGTCTGGATTTGCGGTAGGGGTTGCGAAAGAAACTTACGACCGATACAGAGGGCCGACCGGGCGCTTTAGCTGGCGCGACATGGTTGCTAACTCGGTAGGGCTTACGCTGGCCGCTGGCGTGATGCTACTATAGCATTCATATATAGCATTCATACCCTTGCCCGGCTGCACAATTTGACGGTGCGCATGCAAATTGGGAAATGCCACAGAGGGCACCGCCGGTTTTCCTGGGGGTCGGATCAATGCGGGGGCGGTTGTGGTTTCTTGTGTGCACATCTACTCACGAGATGTGCCATTGCTCTTCTTCCATCCGCCGGGCTGCCCTCGGCGACACACTCCCCCTACTTATGAGCGTCAAAGATCACTGCGGTATCTTCGGCATTTTCAACGCGCCCGATGCTGCTCGACATATCTATTATGGCCTGCATGCCCTGCAGCACCGCGGCCAGGAGTCGAGTGGAATCGCAACGTCAACCACCGACCCGGAGAACGGAACACCGATGATGCCGGTGCACCGCGACTTTGGGCTTGTGCTTGACGTCTTCGACGATCCGGAGCTCTTTGATCGCCAGCTAATTGGCGATGCAGGCATCGGTCACAATCGCTATTCCACAACGGGATCTTCTGACAACCGCGCGAACATTCAACCGCTGGTTGTGCATCATCGCAAGGGCAACCTGGCACTGGCGCACAACGGCAACCTGTCTAACGCACGTGAACTGCGCAAGAGCTTTAGCGAGCGCGGCACGCTGTTTCAGACCACCAGCGACAGCGAACTGATTCTACACCTCACCGCGCAGAGCCGTCGCCAGAAGCACCTGAACCAGGTCATCGACGCGCTGATGCAAGTTGAGGGTGCATTCTCACTGCTGCTCCTGACCGATGAGCACATGATCGCCGTGCGCGACCCGAACGGCTTTCGTCCACTCGCCCTCGGGCGCCTTGGCGACCCAGACCAGCCCGGCGGGGCGGCCTACTGCGTGGCCAGTGAAACATGTGCGTTTGACATGATCGGAGCCGAGTACGTCCGCGACATCGAACCCGGCGAAATTCTGGTTATCGATCGCGAGGGCTGTGCCAACGGCGGAACCTTCAAGAGCTACGAGATCCCGACAAACTTCGGCGTTAGCCAGTGCATCTTCGAGTATGTTTATTTCTCTCGCCCCGATTCAAAGATCTTCGGGGAAATGGTCGACAAGGTGCGGCGCCGACTCGGCGTAGAGCTGGCGCGCGAAGCCCCGGTTCCCGAAGTCGACGACGATGCCAAGACGCCAATCGTTATTCCGGTGCCCGACTCTGCCAACACGGCTACGCTTGGCTACGCAAACGAGTGCGTAGAGCAAGGCTATCGCTGCCGGTTCGAACTGGGCTTGATCCGCAATCACTATGTGGGGCGTACGTTCATTGCGCCGGGCCAGGATCGCCGCGAGATGAAGGTGCGTTGCAAGTTTAACACGGTCGAGGGCCTGCTGCAAGACCGAACGGTAATCGTACTTGATGACTCGATCGTACGTGGAACGACGGCACGGCACCTCATCAAAATGCTCCGCGACTCAGGAGCGTCTTCTGTCCACTTCCGGGTGTCATGTCCCCCCGTGATCAGCCCGTGCTTCTACGGCATGGACTTCCCCGACAAAGAAGAGCTGCTTGCCAATCAGTTCGAGAGCGTCGAGGAGATTCGCGACTGGCTGGGGGTAGACTCGCTGGCGTACCTCTCAGTAGAAGGTATGAAGCGCGCGGTGTATGGAGCCAACAAGAACAACACGCAGGGCTACTGCGCAGCGTGCTTTACGGGTAACTACCCGGTGCCCGTGAATATGGACGCCTCGAAAGAGGAAAACGAAGAATGGGCTGTGCAGACCGTGTAGGACAGAGCGAATAACACAAACGACAAAGCCCCCGCTGAGTACTGGCTCGGCGGGGGCTTTTGCATTTTTACTTGGCCTGCCCGGGAGGATTCGAACCCCCGACCTGCGCATCCGTAGTGCGCCGCTCTGTCCATCTGAGCTACGGGCAGAAAATATTTGACGGGCCTTGTCTCGCCCATTGCGAACCCATACACGCAGTCAGAAATAGAATGATCCGTCTTGTCGCATCCTCACAAACTGTTCAAGTAGCTGGCGTTTCTGCTGCTTCAAACGGCGCGAGGTGAAAGAAATGATTGGTAGGCCCGTGCCCTCCGCCAAGTGGCAGGGCATGCTCAATAGCGCCCGTAACATACGCTTTGGCCTGTTCGACAGCCTGCGGCATGCTGCGTCCGCGAGCCAGCTGTGCGGCGATGGCTGATGCGTACGTGCAGCCCGTGCCATGCGTGTGCGGCGTATCGATGCGCGGCGCACGTACCGCGTGGTAGTCGCTGCCATCGTAAAGAATATCCACGGCATCATCGGTCGCAGCCAGATGGCCCCCTTTGACGAGCACTGCATCGGGGCCGAACTCGAAGAGCACGCGCGCGGCGTCGCGCATGTCGGTTTCGGTGCGGACCGTCATATCCAGCAGGTGCCCGGCCTCGTGCAGGTTGGGCGTGATGACAGTGGCCAGCGGCAGCAGCACGTCGCGGAGCGTTGCCACTGCCTCGGGAGCCAGTAGTTCATATCCGCTCTTTGAGATCATGACGGGGTCGACAACCAGCGGATACAGGTCGTAGCGCTCAACCGCCTCGGCTACACATTCGATAATGTCGGCCGTAGCCAGCATACCGGTCTTCACCACTGCAAGTGGAAAGTCGCTGGCCACGGCTTCGATCTGGGCGGTGATCAGGTCAAGATCCACAGGCTGGGCCTGGTTGACGGCACGCGTGTTCTGAGCGGTGATCGCGGTAATCACGCTGGTAGCAAACACCCCATTGGCCTCCATCGCTTTGAGATCGGCCTGTATACCGGCTCCACCGCCAGAATCGCTACCAGCTATCGTAAGGGCTACAGGCTTTACAGAATCAGACATAAGAATACGTGCAGAATCAATTTTGATTACAAGGAGACGAGGTCATGGCGCCGTCGTGGTGCGCCAGGCCTCTACGTAACGGGCCGCGGCTACGGCGGGGGTGTCGGACTGCATAATGCCCGAGAGCACAGCCACGCCATGTGCTCCGGCCTCGCGGCACGCCGCTACACGCTCCGGTGTGATGCCGCCCAATGCCAGCACGGGCACACCGACCTGCTCTACAAAGCGACGCAGCGCAGCCGTCCCAGTGCCCGGGTGACCGGGCTTGCTCGACGTAGGGAAGACCGGGCTGTACGTCACGTAATCTACGGCACGCCGACGGGGCGCGGGCAGTTCAAGCAGGTGGTGGGCCGAGTAGCCGATCGGGTGCGGCACGGGCATTGGTATCCCTTCGGGGCGTGGGCCGCGCCACCCGGTGTGGAGCCCACACCGAAGGGATTGGGCCGTGGCGTATTGCGTATTTACTGTGATGGTAGGCGATGGACGCAGCGCACGCAGGCGGTTTACCAGCGTACGAGCCGCTCCGGCGAAAATGTCAGGGGCTGCGTCGTGGTCGCGCAGGTGCACCCAGGCTATGCCTGCCTCGACGGCCGCGTGCACGCGGCCAGCCACCTCTGTCGTACGTCCTGTCGCGAACTTGTTTGCAAGCAGCGCAATAGGCGGATCGGGAAGCGAAGGTAGCTCAATCACAAGCGACTCGGTCACGGGCAGCGCAGGTTCTCACGAGGTTCACTGTCCCACACGCCCTTTCTCGGGCGACGATGCCTTGGCATAGCGCCGGCGCGGAATACGCCCGGCCCGGTACGCTAGGCGTCCGCCCTTCAGAGCGTGGCGGATAGCGCGGGCCATATCAACCGGGTGCTGCGCCTCGGCAATCGCGGTGTTCAGCAAGATGCCGTCGTAGCCCAGTTCCATCGCCTGCGCGGCATCGCTGGCCGTGCCGATCCCCGCATCCACAATCAGCGGCGTATCGGGCAGGATTTCTCGGATGATCCGCAGGTTGTACGGGTTCACGATCCCCATGCCACTGCCAATGGGCGCGCCCAGCGGCATCACCGCCGCGCAGCCCAGATCCGCCAGCTTGCGGCATGTAATGGGGTCGTCGTTGGCATACGCCAGCACGGTAAAGCCATCGTCAACCAGCGTTTTTGCTGCCTTCAGAAGCTGTTCGACATCAGGCATCAGCGTTTCGTCATCGCCGATCACCTCCAGCTTGATGAGATCCGTATCGAGCGCCTCGCGTGCCAGGTTGGCCACGAGCACCGCTTCGCGCGCCGTGTAGCAGCCCGCTGTGTTTGGCAAGATCGTGTGTCCACCGCGCTTGAGCAGATCGAGATGGCTCTCGGGTGCAGGGTTCTCCACATTCACGCGCCGGATAGCGACCGTCACCATGTCGGCCCCGGATGCGGTGATCGCGTCGAGCATCACCTGCGGATTGGGGTAGCCGCTGGAGCCGATCATCAGCCGCGAGGTAAGCGTGTAGTCGCCGATCGTCAGCGCATCGGCGTCGGGGTCAGATTCTGTGGAGGGCGTGGCAACGGCATTCGCATCCGCCATAGCAAAAGGGGATAAGTGCAGGAAAAAGAAAAGAGGGATGTGCAGGTTAGCCGCCCTGCAGCGCCTGGATGACTTCTACCTCGTCGCCATCCTGAAGCGTGGTGTCGGCCCACTCCTCCCGGCGCACCACGTCCTCATTGATTGCTACAGCTACGCCCTGCGTATCGCTGTCGATGTCGAGGGCTTGCAGCACCTCGGTAAGCGGATGCGGCGGCGTGATGGGGTGAGGTTCGCCGTTCAGTTGAATGTGAGCAGCGGTGTCGGTACTCATGGTGTGGGGACGGTTGGCGAGTGCAAACGGGATGGCAAAAACGGTTCGATCCAATCGGAGGTTTCTCCGTCCAGGAGCTGGCGGGCCATTTCTTGGGCGGTAACCGGTGTGAGCAAGATGCCGTGGCGATAGTGGCCGGTGGCGCACCAGATGCCCGGATCGCCAGAGGGCCCCAGAAGCGGAGCGTGGTCGCGACTGGCCGGGCGGAGCCCCGCCCACGTTTCATCCACCGGCAGGTCATAGATGCCGGGCACGACCTCCCAGGCACCTTCCAGAATGTCGTAGAGGCCGCCGGCGGTAACGGTCGTATCGAAGCCGCGCTCTTCGCTGGTGGCGCCGATCACAAGGCGTCCGTTGCTCTTGGGCGCAAGATATGCATCGGGACCGCGAATGACGTGCGAGAGCTCAAACGCGCCCTGCATGGTGCACTGCAGCATCTGCCCTTTTACGGGACGCACCGACGGCGTATGCTCGGGCGTCCAGCCATCCAGTTCGCG
>NZ_JARWGJ010000220.1:0-3981 GCF_040409695.1 Longimonas sp. | reverse complement strand
CGGCCTCCAACGCCTGAGGGGATGCAGGCCGCAGCGACATTTGGCATTGCCCTCTACGTCGACGTATCTGCGCCGGTGTCGCGCGAGGAGGTCTACTGGGAGCATCCTGCTGTAGCAGGCATCGGGTGGAGTGGGCCGCTCAGCTATAGCGGATGCATACGGTGGGGGCAGATCCGGGCGGGCCTGCCGCCGTCGGTAACGCCGTATGTTGTAGCGCCGGTGACTCCGGGCGGCAGTCGCTGCACGTTCGACGAGGCCACGCTGGTGCTCGTGGATGGTCGCATGCTGGGCCGCCCGTTTGCGCGGTGGCAGGCATGGACGCAGGCACATGCCGGACCGGTCGGTCTCGCAGCGATCGGTATTCCACGGTCCGATGCAGCAGAGCCTGGGTGGACGGTACCGCGATCGGCGCAGGCCCAGGCGCGCTACCTGGAAGAACGCCTGGGCCAGGCGCACGCTCGAAGCGTACCCATCACGTTCGTTGCCGGGTGGGATGCAGACGCCAACCGCGGCCCCTCACGATTTCAACTGGCGATCGGCGAGTCGCTTACACCTGCCGGCCAGGTGACCGTATCCGCGGTAGAGGGGCGTCCCAGTCCGTTTGCGTTCGCTCCCGGAGAAAACCGTGCGTTCCAGGACAGGATATGGAGTGGGCTTGTTCTCATGGTCTGGGTTGTCCTGTTTGCAACAGCCGGATCGGTGATATACGTGCCAAGTGTGCGGCGGCTGGTGCTGCGGTATCTATCCGCGCATGTGTTCTACTGCGAGTCGGTGCGCGAGGGGCGCGATGCGACAGGGATTGCGGCGGCTCTCATCGGGGGATGCATAGCAGGGGCACTATGGGTAGGCAGTGCCGCGGTGCTGAGTGAACTTGCCTGGGTTCGGCCCGCGGTCATCGCTGCAGAAACACTTGCAAGCGCGGGGCGCGCTCTGGTCGAGGCGGCGTGGGCGGCTCCTCTCGCTGTAGCGGCGGTAGGCGTTGCGCTGTGGTCTGCAGCGCTTGCGGGATGGGCAGCACTGGTTGCGAGCGCCTCGCGCTGGGGAACTACAAAGCTGTCCTGGGCGCAGGCATTTATGCTTGGTGCATTGCCCTGGTGGGGCGTGCTGCCGTGGATGCTACTGACCATGGCAGGGGGAACTCTCTATCCGGCAGATGCCCCGCTGCTGCTCCTCGGAGGCGCGCTGATAGGATCGGCGTGGACGGTGCTTCGCACCACCTACGATGTGTATCAGACCACACAAGATTGGCTGGCAGGTGCAGCGCTGCTCCTGGCACCCGGTAGTCTGGTGCTGGGGCTGTGTGCGGGCTTTCTGTACGTCTATGGCGTCGAAATAGACTGGCTGGTGCAGGTGCTGCGCTACGCGTAGCGCGTATGTCATGAATCAGCGTACACAATCCAGACGCTACGTACAGGAGGCAGATACGCGCGCATCCCCCAGAACCCAAAAGAGGGCGGGGGATGCGCTGGGGGAAGGTAAGTAGTAGAACAGGCCACTGCTAACGCAGCACACCGGGTCGCACGCTACCGGGCGGAGGTCTCTTGCTGGTCGCGGTCGCGGCGCTGCTCCAGGCTACCCATGAGGGCGTCGAAGCCGCGACGGCGCATCACGTTCTGAAAGGAACGTGCGTATCCACCGGCGGTGCTCACGCCGTCTACCACAATGTCTTCGGCAAGCCAGGTGTCCTCGTCGCGCTTCAGCACGTAGTCGACCGGGGTCTGGGTGCCCTGGTAGCGAGTAATCGTGCGGACAAAGGCGCTATCGCCTTCTACGTCGATGCGCTCGTACGACACTTCGGAGTTGTACACCTCAAGGTCGCTGAGCGACTGCTGGCGCACCACATCCTGAAAGACGTCTACAAAGTTTGTGCGCTGCTCTTCGGAGAGATCGCTCCAGAAGGGACCGAGCGCTTCGCGTCCCATGGCGCGGAAGTCAATGAATCCGTTGATGAGCGTCATGAGCTCATCGCGCTGCTCGGTTGTGAAGTTGTCGGTGTCGCCTTCAAGGACCGACTTGATCTCGGCATCTCGGTCCTCAAGCATGGTCTGGATGGCTGCCGCTTCGTCGTCGGACGAGGGTGACTGCGCATGGGCTGTAGCCGGGATAAGCAGTGTCAGCATCAGTGCCAGCGAGAGGACGGATTGCATGCGAAGCGAAAGAGAGGACCACATAGTAGCGTACAGGGTTGGGAGCATAATATCGAGAAGGTAGGTCGATAACGGTGTATATGCTATGGTTCAATAAGCATGCCGCGCTCTGCATCGTGGGTGAGGGTGCCGGCCGTGCGCAGGAGGCGCAAGACCGATACGTTGTAGCGCCGTACGGCTTCGAGATACTCGGCGCGCGCCTCCAGGTTAGCCTGCACGGCACGTACCAGATTCTGGGGGTCGCCAAAGTCGAGGTCGAAGTTGATTTGCTCGGTCCGAAGCCACTCACGCGTGATGCGGACCGATTCATCGAGCGATTCGACCCGCTTTTCGTTGATGCGTACCTGGCGGTAGGCCTCCTCGACCTCGAACCCGATAAAGGTGTCGGCTGCCTCGCGCTGGTACTGCACCTCGGCCCGTTCGGCCTTCGCCTGGCGGACGCGTGCCCGTGTCTGGTAAAAATTCAGGTTCTGCTGAATGCCAAATCCAGTGCGCGTTCCCTGTCCACGAAATGAGTCACTGATGTATGCATTGCGCTGCCGAAACCGGCCCGGTGTAGCAGCGATGCTGTATGAAGCCTGCAGGGCGAGTTTGGGATAGTAATCGGAGCGAGCCACGTCGACAAGCGCATCGCGTGCGGCAAACCCGGCTTCGGCCTGTTTGAACTCAGGGCGGTGGCGCTGCGCAGCGTCCTGGTAGAACGCGAGCGAGTCGCCGAGCACATCGAGGGGGAGCGGCTGCAGGGCGCCGTCGGCTACGGCCACGGGCCTATCGTCATCAAGCATAAGCTGTCGGCTGAGGGCCGACCGGGCGGTGGCATGCTGTTCATTCACTTCAACGCGCCGGCGCTCGAACTCTTGCTGCGCCAGGTCGAGCTGAAAGAGGTCGGCCTCTTCAACGTCGGGGTTGCCCTCGTCGAGCAGCGTCTGCACTTCGCGACGCGCCTGTCGCAGCAGCGACTCGGCTTCGCCTGTCAGGCGGCGCAGCTCGCTGGTAAGCAGCACGTTCTGGTAGAGCTCACCTGCCCGCAGGGCCACCTCCAGGCGCTGTCCGTCAACGGCTGCCTCCTCGACCCGGGCGCCGTGCATAGCGGCCTCGACGGTCCCCGAAAGTTCGCCCCAGGTAAGCACGGGCTGCTGCAGGATAACCTCGAAGCGGTTAAACGGACGCAGGTTTTCGATGCGCCAGTTGTTTTCGACATCCGGGTTCAGGTAGAGCTGGCTGTTGGGCTGCTCGTTGTCATCGGGGATGTCGAGGCTGGGTGCAATGGAATGGGCGGTATTCAGGTTGAAGCGCGTTGCAAAGCGACTGGCGCGCGCCTCCCCGAACCGGGCATCGGCAAAGTCGCGCCGCGCCTCGCGCTCCTTGATGTCGGGGCTGGTCTGCAGCGCGCGTTCGATTGTGCTCTGCAGGTTGACCTCTACGGTGTCAGAGGGCGCCACGGCCGGCACAGATCCGTGAGCCGCGGCTGTGCTCGGATGGGCTCCCAGGAGCAGGGCCAGCGCCATGAGTATGCTGAGAGCAGTGCCGAGAGCAGTGCCAGGGTGCTTCTTGAACATTGGCACAGGGGAGGAGGCGAGTTGAGGCATAAGACGCAAAAGAGACAGCAAGAGAGTAGATCTATCAGAACAGCCGCCCTGCCCGATGGAAACGTAACAGGCCCGACCGCTGTGCATGGTAGTGCTCGTGCATTAGGCCCAACCGATCATAATTCTATGCCGACCGACAATCCAGAACCGCTTGGCAACATCTTACAGGACGTGCTTAAGCGCTTGAACAAGCACGGAAAGATCGACGAAGCCCGGGTGGTGGAGGCGTGGGCTACGCTGGTCGG
>NZ_JARWGJ010000219.1:0-4003 GCF_040409695.1 Longimonas sp. | reverse complement strand
CCCCCTTGACTAAGGGGGAGAAACCCGTAGGGAGAGGGGGTTCGAACAAGACAAAACTGCGGTGCTTGACCCCCTATCATTTAGCGTTTATCCACTACCTTGATTTCTTAATTTGGGCACCCCAGGAGTAAGTCCTCCCTGCAGTCGGGGCGCTGCGAGCGGCTCCGCTGGGCTGCAAACCGAAACCCGAGCAGGTTTTCAGAAGTCGCGTTGCGGCTTTGTTTCGCGCACACCCGGACGATTACCTGCCATGAAGCCTACACCTATCACCATGAAACAAGGGGTGTCTTCTTTCTGAAGGCATCCCTTTCTCTTTTTAGTGCTGCCACTTAGTGCTACCATCGGACTCTACAGCGCGCATTCTCTCCCGTCTCTCAGCCGCGCTTGCACGTCACCGACGGCACGGCTATTCTACATGTGCGTTCTGCCATCGCTTTCCTCTTGACGTTCTTAGCTCCATGCCTGACAAGCCGCTTCCTTCTTCTATGGGCGGTGCCGCTGCGCTCCTTGGCATCACCTTTACCCATACAGCGGCCGATCGCGTCGAGGCAACCATGCCCGTCACGCCCGATCACCACCAGCCGTTTGGACAGTTGCACGGCGGCGTGAGCGTGGTGCTGGCAGAGAGCGCAGCCAGCGTGGGCGGCTACCTGGCTGCGCCTACTGACTACACCGCTGTCGGCGTTGAGATCAACGCCAACCACGTGCGTGCCGTATCCAGTGGCGACGTGTATGCCGTGGCAAAGCCGCTGCATGTCGGGCGCACCACGCAGGTATGGGACGTAAAAATCCGTGACGCGTCGGACCGCCTTGTCTGCGCAAGTCGTTGTACACTTGCTGTTGTACCTATCAAACGATCTTCGACCGACGCCTCAACGTCGGAGGCTCCTCCAGCAGCCCCGCACTGAGGTTGCCCGCACAGCGTACATGTATACAGAGGGAAGCCCGCATCTGTGCCTCGCAATAGGAGGCTGCAACGGGATGCTGGCATCGCGCATCCAGAGCGCGCATCACCATACACAGTATCACTACGCACAGTATCACTACGCACAATATGGCGTCTCCTGTAACGTGTCTCTATTTCACCCATACGTCTCTGTAGATTTGATCTACCCTTTCTGCTAACCTTATCTCTGCCTATGCCTGCCCCTCTTGCCGGTCTTCATCATATTACCGCTGTTACTGGTATGGCACAGTCCAGTATCGATTTCTATGCTGGCATCCTTGGGCTGCGCATGGTTAAGGCAACCGTGAACCTGGATGATCCTACCACGCACCATCTGTACTTCGGCGATGCAAAGGGAAGTCCGGGGACGCTCCTGACTGTCTTTGCCTGGCCACGCTCGCTGCCAGGACAGACCGGACGGGGCACGGCATCTCCGGTCCTGTTTGCGACGCGTCCCGAAGCGATCTCGTTCTGGCGCAGCCGTCTTAGCGAGCTTGGCTACACGCCTGTGTGTACCCATCGATTTGGCGACCCGGTTATCCGCTTCCAGGCGCACGACCTGCTCTCCCTCGGCATTGTCCCGTCGACCGATGGGACGACCACGCCGTGGATACCGGCACAGCCCTTCGAGTCGCATAACGTACTTCGAGGCCTGCACAGCATCACGCTTCCGACCCCAGACATAGACGCCACCACTGCGTTTTTTACTGACGTGTTTGGCTGGTCTGTTGTAGCCGAGCACAAGGGGATGCGTCGCCTGCAAGCCCCAACACAGCGCTCGCTCCAATCGCCGCGCACGCCTCCCGGCTGCTATGTCGACCTCTCGCGCCGCGTCCCCCCGAACAACGGATACAACGGGCCCGGCGTCGTACACCATGTCGCCTTTCGCGTCTCTGATGCAGATGCCCAGCGCGCCTGGCGCGAGTATCTGCTGAGCGAAGGCCTCGAGGTCAGCCCGGTGCGCGACCGTGTCTATTTCAAGTCAATCTACTTTCGTAGTCCAACCCACACAGCGGGCATCCTGTTTGAGATTGCAACCGATGGACCCGGATTTACCGTTGACGAACCTTATGAGACGCTCGGCGCAACGCTTCGGCTGCCCGATCAAGTCGACTCTCACCGGCTCGCCGATACGCTGCCTGCACTCGACCGCACCGTACTCAGCAACCCACCCGCCCCAAATGCTGGCGTGAATCCTCCTACGGCTTAATCTCGGCGGAATACGCCTCATTATACCTTTACACCACCCTTTGCGCGTATCTTCGCGCTTCAGCGTTCTCCCTCCACGCTCTCCAAGCAACGCATGCCTACAACGCCCGACTGGGTTAAGAACGCCGTTTTCTACCAGATCTTTCCCGATCGCTTTGCACGAAGTGGTCAGGTGGATGCGCACGACACCGTCACCCTGAAACCCTGGGGCCACCCGCCTGAGGCGCAGGGCTTTCAAGGAGGCGACCTCTACGGCATCGTACAGCACCTCGACTATCTGCAGGAGCTGGGCGTAACGGCGCTCTACCTGAATCCGATTTTTGCCTCAGCGGCCAATCATCGCTACCACACCTACGACTACTACACGGTCGACCCCCTTCTTGGGGGAAACGAAGCGCTGCACACGCTTCTCGATGCAGCGCATCAGCGTGACATCCGGGTGGTGCTCGACGGCGTGTTCAACCACGCCAGCCGCGGGTTCTGGCCGTTCCATCACGTCCTCGAAAACGGTGCCGACTCGCCCTATACCGACTGGTTCCACCTGCACGATACACCGCTGCGCCCGTACAACGACAGCGCACCGGCCAATTACGATGCATGGGCCGGGCTCCGGGCGCTTCCAAAGCTCAACACTGACCACCCGCCCGTGCGTGCGTTTATCCTTGATGTGGCCACGCACTGGATCGAACAGGGCGTTGACGGCTGGCGCCTCGACGTGCCAAACGAGATCGACGATGACGACTTCTGGCGCACGTTTCGCGACAGGGTAAAGTCCACAGACCCCGATGCGTACATCTGCGGAGAGATATGGACCCCCGCCGACCGCTGGCTGCAGGGCGACCAGTTCGACGGGGTGATGAACTATCCGCTTACCGATTCGCTGTTTGGATTCGTGGCGCCCAACACCCTGCGCGGGTTTGATCACGAACACTTCGACTTTGCGCCACGCACGGGCACAGAGTTCACCCGCGAAGTGATGAGCGTGTTCACGCGCTATCCTGAATCCATTCAGCAGGCCCAACTTAACGTTCTCGACAGCCACGACACCCCTCGTATCCTGCATACCCTGGGCAACAACGTGGCCGCGATGAAGCTCGCCGTGCTCTTTCAGATGACTATGCCCGGTGCCCCTTGTATCTACTACGGCGACGAGATTGGCATGAGCAGCGCAGGCGACCCGTACTGCCGCGAGGCCTTCCCGTGGAGCGACGAGGCGCGCTGGAATGACAGCCTTCTTTCGTTCTACCAGCAGGCTACTGCACTGCGTAACAACCATCCGGTGCTGCGCACAGGCTCTGTATCAGCGATTCAAGCTACCGATCGGCAGGCCGTATTTCGCCGAAGCACCGACTCCAACGAAGCCATCATTGCCTTTAACACTGCTGGCACGCTGTCGACCGTAACGATTCCTGCGCTGGACCTGAGTGCCTCCACGTACACGCCGGTGTGGCCGGCCGACCGCTCGGCACCACTGCGCAGCTCCGACCCTACCGTGCAGCTTCCCGAACACAGCGCAGCCGTCTGGATCGGGCCCCGCTCATCTGCATAGCGGCTGCCAACCGCCTTCCACCGTCTTCTTCACAGCCACCCTGTTCTTCTCATGCCTACTGTTGCGATTACCGGCGCCGCTGGCGCCATTGGATCTGCTGCAGCCCGCGCCTTTGCTGACGCCGGCTGGCAGCTCGGGTTACTCGACTACGACGCAGATGCCCTCGCGTCGATGCGCGACACCTATCCCGATGCCCACCTCGGCCGTGCAGATCTAACCGACATCGACGACGCCCGGCAGGCCTTTGCAGGGCTATCGGAGTCGCTGGCCCCACCCGATGCTGTCCTCGCCATCGCTGG
>NZ_JARWGJ010000218.1:0-4022 GCF_040409695.1 Longimonas sp. | reverse complement strand
TCCATGTCGCCAAGGGCTGCTTGTGTGGGAAGGTGTTGGTCCATCTCCCTTCCAAGCCGCCTGCGGCGACATGGTTTTTTCTACCCCTGATTGGCATATCTTGCGCCTGCGCAACTTCACGCCTGGTCGCTGCGCCTGGAGGGGAGCCGCATCCGCCCCTTCTTCTATGCCGGGCGCTTTAACTTTGACATGTTTGCCCACTATGGCGACGACATCGGACACAGCGCCGGTCCCAATAGCTACGACGTGTCGGCTCGACTGGACTACCGTCCGTCGCATCGCTGGCGCGCCGGGCTCTGGTACTACCGCACCTGGCGCGGACGCGGCACCGAGGATCATAATGTGGGGGCGGATCTCCGCCGTTCTACCGACACCCGCTTCAGCGACCAGGTACGCATGCTGGAGGGCATCCGTCAGGTAGAGGACGGACTGGATGTGTACGCAGGCTATGAGCTCTTGCCATCGCTTTTTGTGGATGCGCAGCTTCGCGTCCTTCGCATTGACGACGCCGAAGAGGGACTCGATTCGTTCGTTGCGCCCACGCTGGGCATCCGGTGGGGCGTGCCATTTCAGCCCCGGCGGTTTTAGGGGATCCAGACCTGACAGGTTTCCGAAACCTGTCAGGTCTAAGCCCCACTCGAGGCCGGTGCCACACGTGCAGGGTTGGCGTTAAGATCTTTCTCCCCGACAGTGGTCGGTATCTGTTTAGCGCGATTCAATGGCCGCCCGGGATATCCGCTCCTGATCCCCGGCTATCTGGAACAAGTCACTAAACACATACGTGGGTCGGCACAAGGTACCCGTTTACGTGCAGCAGACCGAGTCGCCTTTAAGTAGGTTAGACCATTGAGTATTCAATCGAACAGCGCTCAAGAAAACAATGCCGAAAACAGTCGAAGCGGTGGTTGATGAGCACGGACACATTCGCCTTCTGGAGCCGCTTACACTTCATGCCTCACAGCGCGTGCTTATCACCGTGTTGGAGGATGAGCCCGGAGCCGACACGCGCGACGTGAGTGAAATGGCTCTGCTCAGCGAAGACACACTCGCCGAGGACTGGGATCAAAAAGAAGAGGACGAGGCATGGAAGCACCTTCAGCCGGAGCAGTAGTTCTCATCTCGTTCCCGTTTTCGGACCTGTCTCGCTCGAAGCTCCGCCCGGCCGTCGTGGGTCAGGATGGTGCTGAAGTGTAAGGTAAAGGAGCAGTCCCCCAACCGCTCTCCTGGAGAGAGGAGCTGTCGCGCCAGCGACTGAGGGGTAGATGTAGAAGAATACCGCCAACCATGCAACCCATCCGGTACGCATGCTCCGAGCCAACGCGGCGATACCAGATGCGCCCCTGAGCATCCGGCTGTTGGTCTATGAGTTTACGGGTCGCTGCTGCCGCATCTGCATCAACCGCGTACGTCCCGGTTGCAATATCGATTGCCACAAACAAGTGGGCATCGGATTCCACATCCACATGAGGGCGGACGTTTTTCTCGAACAGTGCATTTCCCCGCTGCGCAAACTCCTTGTTACTGAGCGCCTCGATGTTCATAACAGTTATGGGGTTCGATATACTGTGGTGCTGTCTCAAACGTCAATGTTTGGGTTGCTCGAGCGAATTCTTTTCCTGCTTTGCGACAAAAGACCCTGTCTTCTAATTTTAGTCACCCCGGCCCCCGAGCCGGGGTCTTCCCGCGCACACTCATACACCAATCTCCCAGGCTGTCTTGAGCGTGCGTTCTCCGTATTGAGCACGCAAGAGGGCACCCTCTTGGTAGCAAAGATCCCGGATCTCCGCTCCGCTGCGTCCGGGATGACTTGATTGTGAGGGAAAGCTCTTTGGAGCGAATCCTCCTCATCTATATCTTGACACGACAAGCCTCCGTAAGTCACTCGGCGTGCTGTTTCAACTCATACATCTTGGCCCGCACATTCGCGATGTAAGTGCGGCGGATGCGACTGGCGATGAGACCCGGACGTCCCTCCAGAAAACCGAGTCGAAATATGTAGTGGTAGAAAAACCACAACCACGGCTCCAGGGGGATGCGAATAGCAATCTTCTTTAGAAATCGGCGGCGCTCCTGTGCATCTCCGAACAGATTTGCCTCAACCGCTTGTTCGCCGTACGCGCCCTTCGTGAGATAGGTCTGCCGAAGTCGAGCTTCCCATGTAGAGTACTTATTGTGCCGATCGATGTATGCCTCCAATCCCTTGTAGTCTTCGTGGATGAGTGGCGTATCCAACTCGCCCACGTTGCCTTCAACCAGCAGACGCTCATGCACCTCCATATCCAGCGCTGACGCCGGGTCGTCGATCAACTGCTCAAAACGTGCGGTGCCCGTCTGAAACAGCAGTACCGCCTGATGCGAAAACCCACCATAGGTGAACCGCTGTCCCATGAAGTGAAAGCCTTTCGTGATGAGATAGGCGGTTTCAGGATCCGGCTGCTGAATTGCCTCTGCGATCTCCGACCAGAGCGCCGCAGGTACCACCTCATCGGCATCGAGAAGCAACACCCAGGGGGTCTTGATATCCAGTGTATCCAGCGCCCACTGTCGCTTCTTGGGATACCCCCCACTGTAATCAAACTGCACGAGCTCTGCCCCATGCGATTCTGCAATGTCAGGCGTGGTATCGGTGCTGTGAGAATCAACAATCACAACCCGTTTAGCCGGATGTAACGCTTTTAGGCACTTTGGAAGATTCGCTGCTTCGTTTTTGGCGGCGATGAGGACAGTAAGGGAGAGCGAAGTCATCTACACTAAAAATGGAATAAGCGTCTTACTACTCGGGCTTTTCAGCAATTGCAATCATTGACTTTGCAAGTACAGGGATTCGTCCGACACGAAGAAAATCAATGATGTTTAGCCCGGCTTCTTCAAGCAGAGTACTCAGCGTGTCCCGTGACCAGAACTTAATATGTCCATGATCCCACAGGGGGTTATGATGCCAGTCGTAATTCCCTGTAACTGCAATGGCCACGTTTTTTAAGTAACCATGATAAGGCGTTGAGATCAACGCTCTTCCGCCTGGTTCGAGTAGATCATATACACAGGATGCATACGAACGCGGATCGTACACGTGCTCTACTACCTCCAGACTGATAAGCGCAGAAAATGTACCAAAGCGACTTCGTAGGTCGTCATAGGCAGACCCTTGATGCAAGTCCAACTCCAGATGTTGCTTATTTGCTATTGCGATTCCCTCTTTTGAAGGATCGACTCCTGTTACGTCGAAACCATTTTCCTTCAGAAAGACGGCCGTCGCACCATTACCACATCCAAGATCAAATACTTGGGGGGGGGGGATACTTTGTTGAGTTCATTCAATACAGGACGCCAGAGGTATCGGTGCGTATGTGCTTTCTCGGAACTGGTGTATCGGTATCCCGAAATATCTGCTGAGTTACTCATTTCTAAGATCCCTTTTTTTGATAAATGTTGCCGGATTCCCGCCCACAATCGCCCACGCCTCCACATCCTTCACCACCACCGCCCGTGCGCCGACAATGCCTCCTTCGCCAACCGTAATGTCAGGCCCGACAAATGCATCCGCACAGATCCAGGCCTGGTCGTGCACGGTGATGGGCGGTTTGAGGAGCGGCATGGCTGGATCCGTGTGATTGTGCGTTCCAGCACATAAGTGAGCGCGCTGCGAGATGGTTACCTGTTCACCAATCGTGATCGAGCCCAGGTTGTAGATCATTGCCCCCTCCCCAATCGCGCTCCAGTCGCCCACAGTGAGTTTCCACGGAAAGTAGATGGTCGCGCTCGGGTAGATGTTGACCCCCTGACCGATGGTTGCACCAAAGCATCGCAGGATCCACCGCCGCCATCCAAAGAGCGGACGCGGACTGATCCAGAACAGAGGCTTCCCGATTACCATCCACAGCACGCGCTGCACCATCTCACGCCACGGGTACTTCTGCGCGGTGCGGTTCGAAGCGATGTCGAGGGTGTCGGGCATGGGGTTGGGGCGATCGTTTTGTGTAGTACGCACGTTACACGCACCTCTTGCGCGATAGATCGGAAGG
>NZ_JARWGJ010000217.1:0-4038 GCF_040409695.1 Longimonas sp. | reverse complement strand
TGTTTGGGTTTTGGTTTGCGGGCGAGAGCGAGCGCCGCTGCGGCGAAAATTGAACCACGATAGAGGTTCGTAGCCGGGGCTACGGGCCGATATCGGGGACAATTTGCAGTCCAGCGGAGCCGCTCGCAGCGCCCCGACCGCAGGGAGGAAGTACTCCTGGGGTGCCCAAATTAAGAAATCAAAACAGGTTCCAAAAGTGACCGTGTGGGCAGGCGGTGCTTCCATACACGTGCCGCTCCGGTGGTCGCCATGGAGAGCGAGGCACCAGAGCGGCTATGCGTTGTGCTGCATGCAGCGGCACTGATTGGCGTGTACGCCATCTACTGCTGCTGTGTCACAGATCAAAGTTTGTGTTGTACGAGGCCAATGATGTGTCCACGTTGTCAGGGGAGATCCCGGCTCTGCGGCGCTGGGGCGCCTTGGCCGGGATGACTATACGTGTTGATAAGTTTGTGCTCTACCGTGAGATTCCGGTGTGGCATGGCACTAATTCTCTGTCACAGATCAATCTTTGGGTAATGCATGTGACCCTAGCGTACCGAGAAAAGCCTACATCCATGTCATTGCGAGCGCAGCGAAGCAATCTCATGCTATCAGACCGAATGCAGCCACCGAATCCACGGCATGAGATCGCACCCCAAGAGTACTCGTTCGCTGCGCCCACAGCGCCGCGTCGGTCGCAGGGCTCCCTCCTCGCGATGACATTTTTGGGACTCCTATCATTCCGGTGTAGCATGCCGCCACACGCCAATCCCCATACGAAAACCTACACATCGTCGCGGCTCCAGCCGGTCGAGTGGTCGTTGATGTAGGCCGTGAGCTGATCGATGGCGATGCGGTCTTGCTCCATCGAGTCGCGGTCGCGCACGGTGACCTGCTGGTCGTCGAGCGTCTCAAAATCTACCGTAATGCAGAACGGCGTACCGGCTTCGTCCATGCGGCGGTAGCGTTTGCCCATGGAGCCGCGCTCGTCGTACATCACGTTGAAATGCGGACGCAGGTCGTCTTCGATTTCGTGCGCGATGTCGGGGAGGCCCTTCTTTTTGGAGAGCGGGAAGATGGCAGCACGGATGGGCGCCACCTCGGGGTGAAAGCGCAGCACCGTACGCTCGTCGCCGTCCGCCTCGTCCTCGTCGTAGGCGTCGCAGAGCAGCATCAGCACCGTGCGGTCGAGTCCGACCGACGTTTCGACGACGTAGGGGATGTACTTCTCTTGGTCGAACGGATCGTAGTAGGTCATATTCTTGCCCGAGTACTCCTGATGCCGCTTCAGGTCGTAGTCGGTGCGCGAGTGGATGCCTTCGACCTCCTTCCAGCCAATGGGGTACTCGTACTGGATGTCTTCGGCGGCATCGGCGTAGTGCGAGAGCTGCTCGTGCTCGTGGAAGCGCAGCTTCGAGGGGCGCACGCCCAGGCGCTTGTGCCACGCCATGCGCTTCTCGCGCCACTCGGCAAAGAAATCGAGCTGCTCGCCCGGCTTCACGAAGTACTGCATCTCCATCTGCTCGAACTCGCGCATCCGGAAGACAAACTGCCGCGCCACAATCTCATTGCGGAAGGCTTTGCCAATCTGGGCGATGCCAAACGGCACATGCTGCCGCGCCGGTTCGCGCACGTTGTGGAAGTTCACGAAGATACCCTGGGCCGTCTCTGGGCGCAGGAAGATGCGGTCGCCCGTTTCAGCAACGGGGCCCACGTGGGTTTCGAACATCAGGTTGAACTGCCGTACGGGCGTCCAGTCGAAGGCGCCGGAGCGAGGCGCGCGGATCTCCTCGTCCTGGATGATGTCGTACAGATCGCCCGCCATGTCGTCGCTGTTGAGCGCAGCCACGAGGCGCTCGTACACCGCTTCGGCCTGCTCCATCTCGCCATCCTGACGCAGGTCGCGGATGTGGTCTTCGATCAGTTCGTCGGCGCGGTAGCGATGGTTCGACGCCTTATCATCGATCAGCGGATCGTTGAACGCTTCGGTGTGGCCCGAGGCCTCCCACGTTTTCGGATGCATCATGATGGCCGCATCCAGCCCCACAATGTCGCCGTGGCCGTACACCATCTCCTGCCACCAGAGGGCCTTCACGTTGCGCTTGAGCTCTACGCCCAGCGGACCGTAGTCGTACGTGGCCGCCTGGCCGCCGTAGATCTCGGACGACTGAAAGATGAAGCCGCGCTGCTTGGACAAGGACACGATGGTGTCGAAAAGGTCGCTCATATCGGTAGTAAGAGGGATTCGAAAGGGCCAGATACAACATAAAGTACCATAAAGTACGCCGTGCGTAAACGCCGTACGACATACAACGTAGGTTTCTTAAGCAGCGGATGCAATGCCCGGTGTTGAAAAGCCGGTGCAACACGGTGCCTGCGGGCGCATCCCCCTGTGAAAGGGACTTGCAAAACCCGTTGCCAGGTTGGATCTTACGTACTTCCGCAGCCGCTTATGCTGCTGCCTATACCTTCAGACTCGTTTTCTTACATCCTCTACCTGTTATGAACAAGCGCGTGAAACGTCAGATGATCATCGCAGCTATCGTGCTTATCGCCATCATTGGCGGACTCTCTCTCATCGCTCAATTTGCATGATTGCATATGCGTTCTCCATGGCCATTTGATATAGCGGCGTGGCCCGTCGTTCTTCTATTTTCTGCTCTCACGCTGCTGACCGTGCCCGTCTCGGCGCAGGTCAATACCGAGCGCATGCGGAACCTGGATGTCGAAGGATTTAGCGCTACGCTCGGAGGCTCGGTGGCTCTGCAGAGCGGCAATACCGAGCTCCTTGAAGTCGGGGTCGACACCCGCATGGATCTGCTCTACGCACCGCATCACCTGTTCCTCGTTAGCGAGGTGCGCTACGGGCAGAGCGACGGGCGCCGCTTTCGCGACCGCTCGTTTGCACACCTGCGATACAACTACCGCTTCGGCGGACCGCTTGTCGCCGAAGCGTTCACACAGGTCGAACGCGACAACTTTGCACTGCTCGAACTGCGCACGCTGGCTGGGGGCGGGCTGCGGCTGCGCCTTTTGGATTCGGAGCCGGCGCGCCTCTTTGCTGGCTTCACGCCGATGTTTGAGAGCGAGCGTCTCGACCCCAACCGCGTAGGCACCCATCCGGCCCGCACCGCTACGGTGCGGCTGAGTCACTACGCGAACGCCCGGCTTCGTGTCAATGAACGCACCTTTCTGCTGAGCACCACGTACGCGCAGCCCCGTATCGACGCATTCGGCGACATCCGGCTGCTCAACGAAACCCGCCTCGGCGTGGGCATCACCCGTGCGCTCGCCCTGCGCGTGTCGCTGAACGTGCGCTACGACAGCCGCCCGCCCGGCGACGTTTCCGACTGGACGCTGTCCCTGACGAACGGACTTACCGTTTCGCTCTGAGCGCACCATCCTGAGCGCACCATCCTGAGCGCATCGTTCTGAGCGCGCAGCTGCCACCTGAACGCCTCTGCGTGGCTGTAGCCGAATGCCAGGAATGCCAGAGCGCTCTCTTTCTGTGCGTCTTTCTGCGCACCGTTCTGTGTCCTGCGCTTTTTCCGTGCATCACACCGCCTAATTCTATGCTCACGCTGCTGCACCTGGCCGACGTTCACTTCGACACCGTGTACGCGGGGCGCACGCTCGACCTGCGCCGCCGCCTGCGCAACGCGCAGCACACGGCGTTCGAGCGCGCGGTAGACCGTGCGATCGAGGAGCCGGTCGAGGCCGTGCTTATCGCTGGCGACCTCTTCGATGCCGACCGGCTTGGCCTGGCCACCGAAGACCGCCTCCTCACACAGCTTGAACGGCTCAACGAGGCCCGCATCCCTGTGGTCTACGCCACCGGCAACCACGACCCGGGCCAGGCCCGTGGACGCGTAGCGGCGCTCTCGTGGCCCCCCAACGTGCACGTGGTGCGCACCGACGAGCCGCAGACCATTACGCTGACCGACGCTTCCAACACTCCGATCGGGCGCGTCGTTGCTGTCGGGCACCCGCGTCCACACGTCTCCGAAAACCTGGCCATCCGCTTTCCGGAAGCCGATGACGAACTACCTACCGTGG
>NZ_JARWGJ010000216.1:0-4054 GCF_040409695.1 Longimonas sp. | reverse complement strand
TACGTGATAACCGTGTGCAACGCGGCGCGCGAGAACTGTCCGTACCTGCCTGCCGCCGAGCAGAACATGCACCAGTCGTTCGACGACCCCTCGGCGGCCACCGGCGCTGAGGCGGAGCAGCTGGCGGTCTTCCGCCGCGTGCGCGACGAGATCGATGCTTGGATTGCGGATACGTTTGCGCCGGATGCAAAGCCTGCGGCGTGAGGAATGGGGGCGTGCGGAGGTCCACAGGCGAACTCCTGCCTCCTACTCGAATAGGAGAACTATCCACTCCGTTGTTGCCTGTCGCCTCTTTTCTATATGACCATCTCCCAATTCATCGAGCGCTGGTCGGCCTCCGGCGGCTCCGAGCGGGCCAACTACCAGCTGTTCCTGAGCGAGCTGTGCGATGTGCTGGAGGTGCCGCGTCCCGATCCGGCCTCCGACAACACCCGCACCAACGATTACGTCTTTGAGCGGCGCGTGCAGTACGCCCACGACCGCACCCGCTCACACGGCTTCATCGACCTGTACAAGCGCGGCTGCTTTGTACTCGAAGCCAAGCAGGGCAGCGACGCCCCCACGCCCACCGAGGCCGAGCAGCTGGGCGTGCGCGAGCCCATCCGTAAGCTGGGCACCGCCCGCCGAGGCACCCGCCACTGGGAGCGCGCCATGACCCGCGCCAAAAATCAGGCGTTTCGCTATGCCAAGGGCCTGCCCGACCGCGACGGCTGGCCGCCGTTTCTGCTGACAGTCGACGTGGGGCACTGCATCGACGTCTACTCCGACTTTGCGCGGCAGGGCAAAAACTACATCCCGTTTCCGGATCAGCAGCGCTACCGCATCCACCTGCAGGATCTGGCCGACCCCGACATTCAGGAGCGGCTGCGGCGCATTTTTACCGAGCCGCTCACGCTCGACCCTGCGCGCCGCGCTACCGAAGTCACCGTCAACCTGGCGCAGAATCTGGCCGAGGTCGCGGCCTCGCTCGAAGCCGATGGCTACGCCGCCGACCGCGTGTCGGGCTTCCTCATGCGCTGCCTCTTCACCATGTTCGCCGAAGACGTGGGGCTCTTGCCCGAACGCCGCTTCCACGACATGATGAACCAGTACCGCGGCCACCTCGACACCTTCCCGCAGGCGCTGGAGCATCTGTGGACGACCATGGACGAGGGCGGATTCGAACCCAGCTTCCAGACCACCATCCGGCGCTTTAACGGCCAGCTGTTTGCGGATGCGGAGGCCCTGCCCGTCTCAGAGGCCCAGCTCGAACTCCTGATCGATGCTGCCCTCGCCGACTGGTCCGAGGTCGAGCCCGCCATCTTTGGCACCCTCCTCGAACGCGCTCTCGACCCGCGTGAGCGCCACAAGCTGGGCGCGCACTTCACGCCGCGGGCCTACGTGGAGCGCCTGGTCGTGCCCACCGTCATTGCCCCGCTGCGATCGGAGTTCGAGGCCGCGCAGACTGCTGCCGTGGCGCTGGAGGCCAACGGCAACGAGGCCAACGCCCGCGAACAGATCGTGCAGTTTCACCGCCGCCTCTGCTCCGTCCGCATCCTCGACCCCGCGTGCGGATCGGGCAACTTCCTGTACGTGACGCTGGAGCACCTGAAACGCCTCGAAGCCGAGGTGCTCGATGCCCTGCACGACTACGCCGGACAGCAGTCGCTCGACATGACCGGCGGCTACCGCGTTTCGCCCGAGCAGCTCCTGGGGCTGGAGGTAAATCCCCGCGCCGCCGCCATTGCCGATGTGGTGCTCTGGATTGGCTATCTGCAGTGGCACTTTCGCACCTATGGCGATGCCGAGCGCCTCGACGCGCCCATCCTGAAAAGCTACAACAACATCCGGCATCAGGATGCGGTGCTTGCCTACGATGAAAAGACGCCCCGCACCACCGACGACGGCACACCCGTCACGCGGTGGGACCGCCGCACCTACAAGGAAGACCCCACCACCGGCGAGATGGTGCCCGATCCCGACGCACAGGAGCCGGTCTACGACTACACCAACCCGCGCCCCGCCCCCTGGCCCGAGGCTGACTTCATCGTGGGCAACCCGCCGTTTATCGGGGCAAAAGACATGCGGGAGGCGCTGGGCGACGGCTACACCGAAGCGCTGCGCGATGCGTATTACCGCAAAGTGCGCCAGAGCGCCGATTTTGTGATGTTCTGGTGGTACAAAGCCGCCAAAGCCGTGCGCGGCAAGCTGGACGGGTGGGATGCGAAGGCCGAGCGCTTCGGGCTGATTACCACCAACAGCATCCGGCAGACCTTTAACCGCAAGGTGATGGAGAAGCAGATCAAGGCCAGCCCGCCGGTGAGCCTGGTCTTTGCGATTCCCGATCACCCGTGGGTCGCCTCCGCCGATGGTTCGGACGTGCGCATTGCGATGACAGTGGGCGCGGTCGCCGACCAGAAAGGCACGCTGCAGACCGTAACGCGCGAGGAGCAGTCCACCGGCATCCACTGGGATGTGGAGCTGGACGAACGCATCGGCAACATCCTGCCGGATCTAACGATTGGCGCGGACGTGGCGGGGGCAGAGGCGCTGGAGGCGAATGAGGATCTGTCCAGTGCAGGCGTGAAGCTGCACGGGTCGGGATTCATCGTTGAGCCCGAGAAAGCCCAAAAGCTGGGACTGGGATCTGTTGATGGACTTGAAAAGCATATCCGCCCATATCGAAACGGGCGCGATCTTGCTCAGACGCCGCGAGATGTGATGGTGATCGACCTGTATGGACTTGAAGCTGAGGACGTGCGTGAACAGTTTCCAGCTGTGTATCAACACGTAAAAGAGCATGTCAAGCCGGAGCGTGATCAGAACCGCAACAAGAAGATCCGGGAGAAGTGGTGGCTGCATGGGCGTGAGCGTCCAGAAATCCGTACAGCACTCAATGGACTTGACAGGTACATTGCCAAGCCAGAAACGGCCAAACACGTATTCTTTGAGTTTCTCGATATTGCGATTCTACCGGACAATATGGTGATCGCTTTTGCTCTCGAAGATGCTCATCACCTCGGCGTCCTGTCCAGTCGCATTCATAAAGTGTGGACGCTGGCGGCTGGAGGCACGCTGGAAGATCGTCCGCGCTACACGAAAACCCAGTGCTTCGACCCCTTCCCGTTCCCAGCCGCGAGCGAGGCACAGAAAGCGCGCATCCGCGAACTGGGTGAGCAGCTGGATCGGCATCGCAAAGAGCGGCTGGCAGCGCACGACGGCCTCACCATGACCGGGCTCTACAACGTGCTCGACAAAGAGCGCGCCGGCGACACGCTGACCGACGACGAGCGGCAGATCCACGAGCAAGGGCTGGTGGGCCTGCTCAAGGAACTGCACGACGACCTCGACGCCGCCGTCGCCGATGCCTACGGCTGGCCCGCCGACCTGCCCGACGACGCAATCCTGCAGCGCCTGGTGGACCTGAACGCCGAGCGGCGCGCCGAAGAAGAGCAAGGGCACATCCGCTACCTGCGCCCCGCCTACCAGGACCCCGACGCCAGCACCCAGGCCGCGCTGGATCTGGAGATCGAGCTCAGCGGCGACGGCGCGCCCGTGGAGCCGCTCCCGTGGCCCGGCACGCTGGCCGAGCGGGCCCAGCTGGTGCGTCAGGTCGTGGAGCAGACCGGCGACCCGCTCACCCCCGAGCAAGTAGCCCGGCACTTCCACCGCGCCCCACGCGCCAAGGTCCGCGATCTCCTCGACACCCTGGCCACCCTCGGCCACCTCACCCCGACCGACGATGGGGCGTTTGTGGGGTGAGGGATGGGTGGAGAGCGGATCGAACGCGGCGATCTTATGGCGCTGACTGCGCACCCCCCCCCTCAGTCGTATGGGCGACAGCTCCCCTCTCCAGGAGAGCGATTACGATAGGGCGCGGTGTGAGATCATCCCTAACTAAGCACGTCTCCTCCATTGTGTACCCCACATCACACCAATCCCTTACCGCCAAGCGCTCTATACATGGGAGGCATCTACGCGCTGGCTGAAGGATCAAGTCCCGATCGTTGTGTAATTGGCGTTCTGCCAGATCTTCATATTAGGCGGCAACAGCCGCTGGTTGTTGCTTCGAAGT
>NZ_JARWGJ010000215.1:0-4091 GCF_040409695.1 Longimonas sp. | reverse complement strand
AGCGCGGAGACCCGGGATCTTCATTCGGGCAAGGACCACCCCGCCCTTCGGGCACCCCTCCTTTCCGATGCTGGTGCATCGGTAGGAGGGGAGTTTGCGGCGTGGCAGTCTGTTCGGGGCGGGCTGCCTTGGTGAGACGGACAGCCTCGCCACGTCCGTCGCTCCGCTCCTTCCTCGCGATGACAGATCCGGAAAACACCCCCACTACACGTCATCCCGGGCGGAGCAGCGCGGAGACCCGGGATCTTCGTCCGGGCAAGGACCACCCCGCCCTTCGGGCACCCCTCCTTCCAGCTGCGCCGGTAGGAGGGGACGCGGCAACGGAGCCACCCTGCAAGACAGGGCGGAGAGGGAACCCACCAAGTCTCCCTCGGCGGAGGGGGATTTAGGGGGATGGATCGCTGTGCTTCCTCCCTACGATGACAACCCCGGCAGAACCATCCTTCACCTTGTCATTGCGAGCGACCGAAGAGAGCGCGGCAATCTCATGCGGTACTGTTCGGGGCGGGCTGCCTTGGTGAAACGCACAGCCTCGCCACGACCCTGCACACGTGCGCCCCTGCTCACCAAGCAGGAGATGGTTCGGCTCCCGGCTTCGCCATCCGCTCACCATGACATGCTCTGTAGTTCTGTCACCTTGAGCGGGTGCCGGCTCCTGCCGGCAGAAGTCGAAAGGTCTCCCACAGGGCTGGCGAGGCGCTCAAACAAACACGCCACTCACCACACGTCATCCCGGGCGGAGCAGCGCGGAGACCCGGGATCTTCATTCGGGCAAGGACCACCCCGCCCTTCGGGCACCCCTCCTTTCCGGCTGCGCCGGTAGGAGGGGACGCGGCAGCGTGGCGCTTCGTGCTCCGAGGCAACGTCCCCACCATGCGGGCCTGGCAGACGTGTGCTGACGACGCGACGAGCAGCCGGAATACGTCGAGAGTACGCAGCGAGAGGCCGGGTGGGCGTTGCGAACGCCGCCGCGCCTTTGTATGATGAAAAGGCGTTTTCTCGTAAATGATATCCACCCGCATCCCCCTACCATGATTAAACCCTTCCTGGGCGCTACGCCGCAGTACGATGCCACGAACTACATCGCGGAGACGGCAGTGGTGATTGGCGATGTGACGCTTGGCGCGAATGCCAGCGTCTGGCATCACTGCACGGTGCGGGGCGATGTGAACTGGATTCGCATCGGGGTGGGATCGAATGTGCAGGACAATACGGTGGTGCACGTAACCCACGGCAGCGCGCCGACCGACATCGGGGCGTATGTGACGATCGGGCATGGGGCGATCATCCACGGGTGCACGATCGATGACGCGGTGCTCATTGGCATGGGCGCGACGGTGATGGACCACGCGCAGATCGGGTCGCACAGCATTGTGGGGGCCGGGGCGCTCGTTACGAAGGGCACCGAGGTGCCGCCGCGCTCGCTGGTGCTGGGCCAGCCCGCCACGGTGGTGCGCGAGCTGACCGACGACGAGGTCGACACAATTCGTCCGTATGCCGACAACTACGTGCGCTACAGCGCGATCCACGACGGACGCGAAACGCCGGATGCGAATCCGTACTACACGCCTCGGACCAACGAGGGGTAGCCTATGGCAAGCAGGCACATGCCCGAGGCGGTCGTGGTGGCGAATGCAACGGCGGGAGGCGGGGTGCAGGTGCCCCGGCTGCAGGCGTGGGTGGCGGATGCGGAGGCCGTGGATCTGTGCACGACGCACACCCTGAAAGAGGCGCGGGCCTGCGTTGCGGCCTACTGGGAGCGCGGCGTGCGGCGCTTCGTGGCGGCGGGCGGCGACGGCACCGTGCATAGCCTGCTGAACGCGCTCCACGCGGTGGGTCCGCTGACTTCGCTGGAGGCGCTGGGCATTGTGCCGGTGGGGACGGGCAACGACCTGGCGCGGACGCTGTGCCTGCCTGTATCGCTCCCTGAGGCGCTCGACATGGCCGTCTACGGGCCGGCGCATCCCGTGGATGTGATCGATGTGGTGATGGGGGACGCGCGCGTTCTGGCCCTGAACGTGTGCGCGGGCGGGTTTGGCGGATACATTGACAAGGTGGTGTCGGGCGACCCAAAATCGCTGCTCGGACCGTTTGCGTACGTGATGGGCGCTGCCCGCGTGCTGCCCCGCCTGCGCCGCTACGACACGACGCTCACGCTCGACGGCGTGCCCGTGCGTACCGATCCGCTCCTCAACGTGGTGGTGGCGAATGCGCAGTACGCTGCAGGCGGCATCCACGTAGCACCCGGCGCCGACCCCTGCGACGGGCTGCTCGACGTGGTGACGGTGCGCGCGGGGCGCGCAGGCGCGGTGGCGGGTGTCATCGCACAGGTGCTTGGGGGCGACTACACCACGCATCCACTGGTCGACCACTATCGGGCGCGCCAGGTGCACATCGAGGCCGCCCCGCCGATGTGGTTCAACGCCGATGGCGAACTGCTCTCGAACGAGCCCGTCACGTTCACCGTGCGTCCGAGACGCCTCCCCGTTGCGCGTCCGCCCGAGGTCGAAGGAGAAGCGATGGCGCGCGACATGTAGCAATCCCGTTCCAAACCCACAGGCGGATGCAGGGTACAGACACACAGTGCAATTCCTCCAACCCTGTTATGCTGATGATCCGCCCTGTGCTCCGTCCCCTACTTCGCCCTGTATTGCGCCCTGCATTTCGCTCGTTCGCTGCGTTTGCCGTTCTCCTTGTGGTTGCTGCCGGGTGCACCGGCTGCGGGTCCATTCCGATTGCTGAAGAGGACGTGTTCATGCCCAAGCCGTCGATCACCCCGGCTACGTTTCAGCAGGAAGGCGTAACGCTGCAGGAGCACACGATTATGTCGCCCGGCACGCAGCGCGACTCGGCAGCCCTGGACGCCTGGTGGCTTGTGCCCGACGACGCCGAGCCGGTGGTGCTGTTCTTTGGGGGGCAGGGCTTCTACCTGGTGCAGTCCAGTGGTTATGTGGATGCGTTTGCGGCGCTCCCGGCGCGGGCGCTGCTGTGGGACTACCGGGGCTACGGCAAGAGCGAGGGCACGCCCGATGTGCGCACGGTAAAGCGGGATGCGCTCGCGGTCTACGACTACGTGGTGAACGAACTGGGGGTGGACCCTGACCGGCTGGTGGTGCATGGGCATTCGCTCGGGGCGTTTGTGGCTACCTTTCTGGCGGAGCAGCGCACCGTGGGCGGCGTGGTGCTCGAAAACCCGGCTACGAACGTACGTGAATGGGGCAACACGGTCATCCCGTGGTATCTGCGGGCCTTTATCGGGTTTGAGTTTGCGGATGCGCTGCGTCAGGAGAACAACCGGGCACGCATCGCCGACCTGCAGGGGCCACTTCTTATTGTAGGCGGGGCCAACGACATGATTACCGCGCCTGAGATGGCTGAGACGCTCTACGAAGACGCTACCACCTCAAGGAAGGAGCTGGTCATTGTGGAGGAGGGCGGCCACAACGAGCTGTACGCCACCGAGGCGATGCAGGAGGCGTACCGGGCGCTGCTCGAAGCGGTGATGGAAGGGCGCGCTCCGGACGAGGAAGTAGCAGAGGCCAGGGAATAGCGGGGTGATTGGTGCGCCCTACCAAGGAAGCCCCGCCTGAACAGGGGCGTATGAGATTGCGTCGTCCTTCGTCCTCGCAATGACAAGATGGGGGTGTTTCCCAGCGCTATGCCTGTAGGCGTGTGCCCGGCGTGTACGGGAGGTGCTGCAATCCTTCCGCCTGTGGCGTCAGGATGACTGGTGGTGTTGGGCGTGCTTGTTTGAACGTTCCGCCAGCCCCGTGAGAGACCTTTCGACTTCTGCCGACGGGCGTCGGCATACGCCCAAGGTGACATGACTGTGGAGGGCATCTTGCGGAGAGTGCCCTACGGAGAATGCCCTTCTGAGCGTGTCATGGTGAGCGGACGGCGAAGCCGGGAGCCGAACCATCTCCTGCTCGGTAGGCAGGGGCCCACGCGTGCAAGGGCGTGGCGAGGCTGTGCGTTTCACAAGAGCAGCCCGTCTTGAACAGGGGCGTATGAGATTGCGTCGTCCTTCGTCCTCGCAATGACAAGATGGGGGTGTTTCCCAGCGCTATGCCTGTAGGCGTGTGCCCGGCGTG
>NZ_JARWGJ010000214.1:0-20768 GCF_040409695.1 Longimonas sp. | reverse complement strand
CGCCTCAAAGGTGCGTTCCTACTCCGGTTTGCTTGTTCATGTCTTCGGACGGCTTACTGCTGCCGTGCTCATCCTCGCGCTCAACCCCTGATTCGCATGAGTGATAAAGGAGCCCGTTTGACTACGATCGTAGAGGTCGCGTGCTACGCAGTATAGCTCTACACAGTATAGCTACGTAGTATAGGTATAGCCACAAAGCACAGCTGCGAATCGCAGCTACATAGGCAGGCTGCCTACAAAAAGACACGTTGCCGTACAGCCATACAACTGGTGCTATGCAACTGCCACTTTAAGTGCTTTTTTGGCAGCCCCAACCTGCTCACGTGCTTTGATGTTAATGAGCGCAATGTTAGACCCTGACTCTGCAACGACCGCAAGTGCCCCGCGATCGCCAACAAGATAGAGCTGCACGAGGCGCTTCGATGCGGAGATGGACGTTTCATTCAGATCGCCCGCATCCAACGTAGCAGCCATGCGGCGGCTTACACCCATCGTTGTTGCAACCATAGCAGCAATGCGCTCGGCATCTTCGGCGTCGCTTAACGTGTGGGCTACCAGAAATCCGTCAGCAGAAGCGATGAGGCTGCCCTCAATCTGACCTGTCAACGAATCATCCAGCTCACGCAAAATAGATTGTAGTTCCTCAGAAGTATCCATATCAGTAATTTTTTGGAATAAAGAGCCGTCAGCAACAGCGCAAAAGACACATACAGGTCAGCCTGATCATAGGACCGTGACCGTGCCTCCGCCTCACAAGACAAGTTTGTTGCATCAGTTACGATATACACAAAAAGCAAGCCGCGTTTGCGTCTATAAGGAGGAAACAGAGGAAATACATTCGCTTGATTTCGGCATATGTGGGCTTGCTTACGCTTTCCTGTCAGCTGCACTACCTGTACCGTTCTGCATCTTTCACTGTCCTGCGCCTTCGTGGAGCGCCTGGTACGCTGATACACACCTTTGCGCTCTCCTAAAATGCTTTCTATAGAAAAGCCGTTAGCGTAGGTGGATGCGTGTCGCATGGCACTCCGGCACATGCGGTTCATCCCCTCAGCTCATACCCTATGCACGCGCAAACGTGGGTAGAAAAGTTACACGGATGCAAATAAGACGATTCTTAGAAGGATGCCCCTGCTATTTCACGAAAGCCGGCTATGGATGTGTACGCTACGCATCCCCCAGTAACTGTCAGCGCAGAGCACGTTCAGCTCTGGCCTACATGGGGAGCCACTTCTGGATGTGTTGGTAGATTGCCTGCTCGTTGCGCTGCCACCATACGCCGAAAGCGACGATGCTGAGACCAATGAACGTCAGTGCAAACGGAAACCAGATGCTGTCACGGAAGATGTCGCGTGCAAGATAGAAGAGATAGCCAGCAAGACCTAACGCGCCGAGAATGGTAAACACGCGCCGCTGTACAGATACACCTGCGACCATGAATACCACGCTCGCCGCCGCATACCAGAGCAAAGCCCAATCCGTTGCGATGGCTGTGATGGTGAGGCTCCCCCACATCGACAGTGCCCCTACCGTGTACAGCCAGAATGCAAAATCGCGTTCGTATCGCTGGCGGTCTATCCACAGAGCGAGCACGAGCAGCAACGCTCCTGCGCCAATGGCTACGCTCCGATAGAGCGTATCAGACGGCACATCGCCCGATGCGAAGTAAGGCGTCAGATTCATCATGATGTACCATGCCACGACGACGAGCGGCATGGTCAGAAACGGAAGTCGGTAGCGTGCAAGTAGCACGCCTCCCACAATCAGCGTTGCCGACTGCAACATGAGCCCCCGCCCGTCAAACCCGGTAAGCCACGTCCGGTACGTCTCGTCTTCCGGCCACATGCCGAGCTCCAGCTGAATACCGTATACGGCGATCGGCGTTAGCACAACGACAAATGCTGCTAAGAGCCCGGCAGGGGTGTGCAGGCGGCTCTGGTAGAGGCGCTCTGTGGCCCAGAGCCCCCCCACGGCATAGATGAACGCGATGCCTGACAGCGCACCTCCCCCAAACTGCTCCCAGCCCAGCGTCATGAACACCGTCATGGCTCCGATGGCAATGAGCCCGCCTATATAGTACAGCAGGTGGGCGCCTTCTGACTGGGAGTCTCGTTCCGCGGGCCCCGACGGGTCGCTCTCTCCATCTGTCTGATGGTCGTTTGCAAACGCACGCAGCGCGGAAGCCTGCTCGTCTGTGATAATGCCTTCGCGGGCGGCAGCGTTGAGCCAGTCGGTGGAACGGTTCATAACAGAAGTATAAAAGCCCTCAGAATAGAGACAGCCCAGCGGCACCTCAACGGGCCAGCTGGGCTATCAGACAGCGTCAAACAGCAGGTACAGTAACCGGGGGATGCGTAGCGCACCTGCTACGCACCAGGACGTTCAATACGGGCGTAGCGGCGCTTGCCGACCTGCAGTACAAACGGCAGGTCGTTCTGTACGTCGACGGCGTGGCGCCAGTCCTGCACTGTTGCATCGTCGATGGTAACAGCCCCTTGCTTGATAAGGCGGCGGGCTTCGCTGTTCGAGTCGGTAAGTCCTGCATTGGTCATCAGGTTGAGCAGCCCGATTTCACCGTTGGCCGTCTCTGGCACGAAGGTCTCGATATCGTCGGGCGTAGCGCCCTGCACAACAGTCTTCTCAAAGTAAGCACGTGCGGCTTCGGCAGCGTCCTCATCGTGGTACATGCGAACAATGGTGTGTGCCAGCTCGTGCTTCGCATCACGCGGGTTTTCGTCGGCGCGCTCTTTCACGGCAGGCAGCTCATCGAGCGGTGTGTCTGTAATGAGTTCCGTGTAGCGGTAGATGAGTTCGTCGGGCACCGACATCACCTTTCCGTACATCTCTTCGGGCGCTTCGGTGATCCCGATGGCGTTATCGAGCGACTTCGACATTTTCTCGTGGCCGTCGGTGCCTTCGAGCAGCGGCACCATCAGGCATACCTGTGGGTCCTGCCCCTCAGCCTGCTGGATATGCCGCCCAACAAGCAGGTTGAAGCGCTGGTCCGTGCCTCCAAGCTCCACATCCGACCGGATCTCGACCGAGTCCTGGGCCTGTGCCAACGGGTACAGAAACTCATGCACGCTGATCGGCTTGCCCACTTCGTAGCGCGTCTTGAAGTCTTCGCGCTCCAGCATGCGCGCCACCGTGAACTGAGCCGAGAGCTCAATCACTTCGCTAAACGACATCTCGTCGAGCCACTCGGAGTTGTAGCGGATCTCGGTCTGTTCGGGATCGAGGACTTTCGAAGCCTGCTCGAAGTACGATTTGCCGTGCTCGCGCGTCTCTTTGAGCGTGAGCGCCGGGCGTGTTTTGGAACGGCCTGTGGGGTCGCCAATCATGCCAGTAAAGTCGCCAACGATGAGCACCGCCTGGTGCCCCAGATCTTGAAACTGACGCAGCTTGCGCAGCACGACCGTGTGCCCCAGGTGCAGATCGGGGCGGCTCGGGTCGCAGCCCAGCTTTACGCGAAGCGGCGTATCTGTCTTCCGCGAGTGCTCCAGTTTCTTGCGGAGCTCGTCTTCGGGCACGAGGTCGGCTACGCCGCGCATCAGCACGGCCAGTTGGTCATCTACAGGAGGAAAGCTCATACGGAGCCGTTGCTATATGGATGAAAAGGACTCAGGGAATATCGTAGCTGCCGCTATCGATTAAAGGCGTGTTTTACGTCGCGCAGTTTACGCTCCGACTCGCGTTCCTTCACGGTTTGCCGCTTGTCGCGCACATCTTTGCCTTTGGCGAGACCGATCTTGACCTTGACCCAGCCGTCGCGGACGTACACTTCGAGCGGGACGATCGTGTAGCCTTTCTTTGATGCAGCATCGGCCCACTTTTCCAGCTCGCGCTGCTTCAAAAGGAGCTTTCGGGAGCGGCGCGGCTCATGGTTAAAGTGGCTTGCTTGTTTGTACGGCTTGATGTACGCGCCGTGCATGAGCATCTCGCCTTTGCGGTCGAGCGAACAGTACGTGCCATCAAGGCTCACCTTGCCGTCTTTGACAGACTTCACCTCAGAGCCGGTGAGCACAACACCTGCCTCCAGCGTGTCTTCGATAAAGTACTCGTGGCGCGCCTTTTTATTGCGCTCTACCGTTTTTACACCGCTGCTCATAAGAACCAGAAAGAGTTGTTGAAAGACAAGTGAGCGCTTGAACGCTGCGGAGTCGTGGGAAACCCGATATGATCCGGATCGGACGGCGCCTCGATATCCTTCCTGTACTATCCCCGTATCGCTACCTGCTCCGCCGCTGTACCAAGCTACGACACGCCTGTGAGGGGCGACGAGGCATCGGATGCGCCGTTGGCATCTTGCATGTCAGCATCGTCGGCATCTTCAGAGGCTGCCGCGTCAGGATCTTCCGACACAAAGGGCATATCCGGAATTTCGTCCGACACGTTATAGTAGAACAGGTAGGTCCGAAAATCGGTGAGGCTGGCCCGTTCCAGGCGTCCGATGCCCGTGCGCAGGTCTTCGGTGTAAAACTCGCGCAGGTGCTGAGGCGGGGCTGCGCTGGCGATCCAGTCGTCGCGACGCTCAGTCGCCTGCTTGCCGGCAGCCATGAGCGCCTCAACAAGCGACGTGGTGGCCTCGCCGCGCTTGGTCACGAAGAGCCCCCACACCATCGGGTAGTTGGTGAGTTCGTACCACTCGCGCCCCAGATCCATCGTGAACGCCTCGCCCGCGTCGTAGGCGGCCCCCTGCGGCCCCACGAGGAGCCCGGCATCAGCACTGGACTGGTGAAGCGAAGCGGGGTCGTCGGTGTCTACCGGCGTAAACGACGGATCAACGCCGTAATGCTCATGCAAGATGACACGCGCAACGAAGCGCTCGGTCACATGCGTACGCGGATACGCTACGGTCTCAGGAAACGACGACAGTCCGTCTTTCCATACCAGCCGTGCAAACGGATACTGCCACGACGAGAGCCCGATGCCCGGAATAGCATCAAACCCGTCGTGTCCTTGCAGAGCAAGGTAGGTTGGCACCAGAGCCACATCTACCTTGCCCTTCATGGCAAGCGCAGTACACACCTCGGGTGCGTGGCGCTCAATAGCAAACGAGGCATCTTGCTCCTGCAGGCTGGTGGCGAGCACCTGTGCAGGTGGACGATCCCAGATGGCGATGCGGGTAGGCATACGCTGTAGCTGTTGCAAAGAAAGAGCACACGCAAAAAGAGCACATGCACGAGGACGCTGCACCGGGGCTGATCCGGCTTAGCTGATCCGGCTTAGCTGGTGCGGCGTTCGCGGAGGCGGGCCGACTTACCGGTGCGATCGCGCAGGTAGTTGAGGCGGGCACGGCGCACGTGACCCTGGCGTTTCACATCAATCTGTGCGATGCGGGGCGAGTGCATCGGAAAGATACGCTCTACGCCCACGCCCCCAGAGTTTTTACGCACCGTAAAGGTCTGGTTCGAGCCGCTGCCTCGCTTCTGCAGCACGACACCCTCATATTTCTGGATGCGTTCCTTGTCGCCTTCAACCACACGCAGGTGCACAACCACCGTGGCCCCCGGGTCGAACGACGGAACGTCGTCTTTGAGCTGCGTTGCTTCGACGATATCAATCAAATTTGTTGCCATGGTATACTTTGCTTTAAAAGGTTAAACGATACAAAACAGCGGGATGCGCACGCATCCCGTGCTACGGAAGATCGTGTTGTAAATATATGTTGCAACTATGAAGCGGCGCTACTCATCCTCTAACTCATCACCCAACTCGTTATCCAGCAAATCTGGACGCCGTGTACGGGTCTTTTCGATACGCTGGGTATCGCGCCATTCATCGATGCGCGCATGGTTTCCCGAGCGTAACACGTCGGGGACCCTGTGTCCGCGAAAGACCGCCGGGCGGGTATAGGCAGGCGCATCCAACAGCCCATCCTGGAATGAGTCGGTGAGTGCCGACGACGCGTCGCCCAGTACTCCGGGCAAGAGCCGCACGAGCGCATCCACCAGAACCAGGGCAGGCAGCTCCCCCCCACTGAGCACGTAATCGCCGATCGATATTTCGTGGGTTACGTAATGGTCGCGCACGCGCTGGTCGATGCCCTTGTAGTGCCCGGCGACCATGATAACATGATCATGCATCGACATCTGGTTGACGCGCGGCTGCTTTAGGGGTTCGCCATCAGGAGTCAGATAGACCACCGCATCGGCAGGGGCCTCGGACTGGCACGCTTCGATGCATCGCACGAGCGGTTCAGGTTTGAGAACCATGCCGGCACCGCCTCCGAACGGGTAGTCGTCGATCTGGCGGTGCTTGTCGGTCGCGTAGTCGCGCAGGTCGTGCACCTCAATCGTGACATGCCCGGCCTCTTGTGCCCGCCCTACAATGCTGTGCTGCAGCGGCTCGCGGACAAGGTCCGGAATCGCGGCAATGATGTCAATGTGCATAGCAGGCATGGCAGGTGGTCAGGTAACCCGTGCAGGGGCACAGCAGGCGCGTGTGGTGCAGATCATGTGCTACGGAGCAGGCGGTACTTCATCTGCGGCGTCCGCATCCAGCAGCCCTTCAATCGGCTCAATGTAGATGCGTTGTGCATCTGAATCAATGCGAGGCACAAAGTCCTCTACAAAGGGCACCATGGCCTCTGTGCCGTTTTCCCTCTCAATGACGAGCACGTCGGGGCCGGGCAGGGGCATGATGGCTTTAAGCGTGCCGACAGGCGTGCCTTCGTTGAGGCAGACCGCCCATCCAACCAGGTCGTGCACGAAGTGCTCTTCGTCGTCAAGCACAAAGGCCTCTTCGGGCACATAGACCGCAAGTCGACGCAACGCCTCGGCGGCCGTGCGGTCGGCGACGGCCTCCAGCGTGAGTAGCACCGTAGTGCCTTTCTTATGCGGCTGGAATCGCACGTCATCGACTGCGTGGGCCGCAGCTTGCTCCGGAGAGCGTCCTATGTACACCGTGCGGAACGCCGCGAAGCGCTCGGGGGCATCCGTTGTAGGGATGACCTTTACGGTGCCATCGAGGCTATGCGGCTTGCCGATGCGCCCTACCTGCACAAGCGTAGGGGCAGCATCTTCGCTGGCGGTATGGTCACTGGCGCCGGCTGCATTACGCATCTTTTTTCTCGTCGTCGCTCTTGTCAGCGGCGTCTCCGTCAGATGCTTCATCGCCCGATGCTTCATCGCCTGCTTCGGGCGCTTCGTCGGCATCGGTGTCTGCAGCTTCGGCGTCTGCAACTGCTTCGGCGCTTTCGTCGTCAGCTTCTTCAGCGGCGGCTTCTTCAGCGGCCTCTGCCTCGGCTTTGGCCTTGGCTTCGGCTTCTGCCTTTGCCTTCGCTTCTTCTTCAGCCTTGCGACGTTCCTCTTCGGCTTTGCGGCGCTCCTCTTCGAGCTCCGCGGCACGCTGGCGCTCTTCTTCGAGGGCCTGGGCCCGGCGCATTTCGGCGGTCATCTTAACGTCTTCGCCTTTTTCTTCGAGGCGCTGGATATGCGCATCGACAGCTTCAGCGATCTCTTCAGGCGACTTGCCCTTCTTCTTCAGGTGGTGGTGCAGCATGAGGCCTCGCTTACTGATGAGGCTGCGCACCGTATCGCTGGGCTGCGCTCCGTTCTCAAGCCAGTAGAGCACGCGCTCTTCGTCGACCTGAACGGTCGCAGGCTGTTCAAGCGGGTAGTAGCGGCCCAGATCTTCAATATACCGTCCGTCGCGGGCGTTGCGCGAGTCGGTCGCTACGATAGAGAACACAGGAATCTTCTTGCGCCCCATTCGGCGCATGCGGAGTTTGACTGACACAGGTTAGGTTGGTTTTTGGTCGTAAGAGTAACGTATAGTGGAGTAAGGGGATGCGCAGGTGCGTTGCACAGGCACATCGGTAGACGCATTAGCAGACGCGTTGGCGTTGAGCCAGGACGCAGTGTTTCAGGGCGTGATTAACCGGGGCGGTCAGCCGTGGAAGGGATTTTTTCCTCCGCCGCCTCCGAGTCGTCCCATGAGCTTTTTCATGCTTGCTGATCGGCCCTGGCCCGTAAACTTCGACATGGTCTTCATCATCTTCTTCATGTCACGGAACTGTTTGATCAGCTGGTTCACGTCGCGCACCTGCATGCCACTGCCGCGCGCGATGCGCCGGCGCCGCGTACCATTAAGGATCTGCGGGTTGGCTCGTTCCTCAGGCGTCATCGAAAGGATCATAGCCTCGATATGCTTGAACGCATCCTCGTCGAGGTCCAGGTCTTTCATCTGTGAACCCACACCCGGAATCATGCCAATGAGGTCTTTAATCGACCCCATGTTCTGAATCCGCTGCAGCTGGTCATAGAAGTCTTGCAGGTCAAAGTCTTCCGACTTGATCTTCTGCTTCAGCTTCTCGGCCTGCTCTTCATCGTATTGCTCTTGCGCGCGCTCCACAAACGACACCACGTCGCCCATGCCCAGAATGCGCTGGGCCATGCGATCGGGGTAAAACTCGGAGAGCGCGTCGAGCTTCTCGCCGGTGGAGGCAAACTTGATGGGCTTCTCCACCACGGTGCGGATCGATAGCGCAGCGCCGCCCCGGGTGTCGCCGTCGAGCTTTGTAAGCACTACGCCGTCGAAGTCGAGCTGCTCGTTGAACTCTTTGGCGGTATTCACCGCATCTTGCCCGGTCATACTGTCGACCACAAACAAGATCTCGTTGGGTTCAACCGTCGACTTAATGTCGGCAACCTCGCGCATCATCTTCTCGTCGACGTGCATGCGGCCCGCCGTATCGATGATAACGACATCGCGCGCTTTCTGCCTGGCGTGCGCAACGGCCTCGTCGGCTACACGCACAGCATCTTGCACGATCTCGCCGTCTTCTTCGACGGAGTAGACCGGCACGCCGACCTGATCGGCCAGCGTACGCAGCTGGTCGACAGCCGCCGGACGGTATACGTCGGCTGCAGCCAGAAGCGGCGCGTGTCCTTTCGAGCGCAGGTGGCGGGCAAGCTTGGCCACAAATGTGGTCTTGCCCGACCCTTGAAGTCCGGCCACAAGAATAACCGTGGGCGGGTGGTCGGCCATCTCGATGCTTTCATGCTCGCCGCCCAAGACGCGCGTGAGCTCATCGTACACAATCTTGGTGAGCTGCTCGCCGGGGGTCACGGACTGCAACACCTCCTCACCGGTCGCCTTTTCTTTGACGCGGTTCGTGATGTCGCGCGCTACCTTGTAATTGACATCCGCGTTGAGCAATGCACGACGAATCTCGCGCATCGTCTCGGCGATGTTTAGCTCGTTGATACGCCCCTGTCCGGTAACGGACTTCAGGGCGCTATCTAATTTGTCGGAAAGACTCTCAAACATAAGCAGGTCGCAGGCTGAGACACAGGTTGCAGGCCGGTAGAGCCGCCTTGTGTGCGCCGTGGCACGGCACAGCAGTCAGCTGCTCCAGTATTGCAAGCATCGGATAAGAATGCACTATTCGCCTGCTTGTTCACGACTACGCAGTAAATCAATCGTTTCCACCGCATGACGCAGATGGGGGATTACAATCGACCCGCCCACAACAAGCGCTACGTTGAGCGCATCCATGAGCTCGTCGTCCGACCAGCCAGCCTCTACGCACTGCTGCAGGTGGTAATCAATGCAGTCGTTACAGCGAAGCACAGCCGACGCCACCAACCCCAGAAGCTCTTTCGTATCGCCCGGGAGCGCGCCGTCGTCGTAGGCCGCTCCGTCAAGGCGAAAGAATCGTTTGATGCCCAGATGGTCGCCCTCGTCAAGAATGCGCTCGTTCATGCGCTCCCGGTGGGCGTTGAATGCATCAATGCGATCTGAATCGCTGCGGTCCGAAGGGACGGTTTCAGATGCATCCTTCGCAGATATATTCTTTTCAGATACACTCTTTTCAGATGTATCATGGGGCGCTGCGTGGGCATCACCGGCAGGCGAGGCAGTAGAATCAGGCATAAAGCATTTCGGATTTGTGCGTGTTGAAGTATACTCGTAACAAAGTATTTAGCTGCGACGTTTAATGGGGCCCGTGAAATTGCGATCTGAATACAATGCCCTCATCCCCGAAAGACATACTCCGCCAGCAGTTTGATGCCTACCGGCGGGCGCTCTCTACGTCCGAGCACAATAGCCGGAGCCGCCGCATCTGTGCCCGTACGAAGCAACACCCTGCTGTGCAAAACGCCGGTACACTAATGGCGTACTGGCCTCACGTAGAGCGCGGTGAAGTAGACACGCGCCCGCTCATCGGCGCCTGCGTAGCTGCGGGCATGACGGTCGCCCTGCCCGTTGTAACTCGCTTTGAAGCAGGTAACCCCGCCATGGAAGCCCGCCTGTTCTCTGGCACCGACGCGCTCGAAGCCAACCGGTGGGGACTCCACGAGCCGGTGCATGGCGAGCGTATCCTCCCTGCTGACCTCGACGTTATCATTGTGCCCGCGTTTGGTGTAGATCAGCATGGGCACCGTATTGGACATGGGTCGGGGTTCTACGACCGCTTTCTCGGCGACCTTGACTGTACTACCATCGCGCTTTCCTTCGATGCCTGCATGGTCAATGATATACCCACTGCCCTCCACGACGTGCCCGCAACATACGTTATCACCGAAACCACCACCGTGACCCCGCTCTCCAGGTCCCGTGCCTCCTCGTCCGCACGCTAACGTCACTGCTCGCTCACCCTCCCAACGGTCTACCGACAAAAATCCTATGGCTACCCGCGAACGCCCTCGCTCCGGGTCTTCTTCTCGCGATCCTCGCGAGCGCTCGCCCGAAGCTCCCTTTGACCGACTTAGCGACGCCGAGCTCAACGAGATCAGTGAAGATGAACTCGACACGCTGTTCTCCGCTTCTCCCAAATCGGCATCCAACCGGTTTGGCCGGATTGCCATGGCCACGGGCATCGGTATGATGCTGGTGCTCACGCTCTTTCTCGTCGCCGAGTTTACCACGCTCTCGTTCCTCAGCCCACAGATCGGAGCCGGACTCGTTGCGTTTATGGCCGCTATTATTGGATTCGGGGTCTTTAGCGGCCAACGCAAGAAAAACGCCGAACCCGACACATCGCGCTCTTCCGGCAAAGCGCCCTCAGACGAGGAGCTTGATCGCAGACTGCAGGAAAAGATTCGCGAAGCGCGGGCAGCGCTCGACGCCGAGCAAGAGGCGTCAGGAGACAAAGAGCGCGGCCTACGTCGATCCAGCGATAAGAAACTGCTTGGCGTCTGTTCTGGGCTTGGGGAGTACTTCGGGCTTGATGTCACTCTGGTACGCGCGGCCTTTCTGATCGGGCTCTTCGTTTCAAGCGGCAGCCTGTTGTTTGTGTACTTTGGTCTTGCCTACATTATGCCCGGTCCAGACGACACGTAATCCGCTCTGCTTCCTGTGCTTAGTCCTTCCCGACCGCATGCCTGCTACCGTACACCGCTCCGCCCGTGCGCTCCTCATCTGCGTAAGCTGCGTACTGCTTGTCGGCACCGTCTCTGCTGCACCAGTTAATGCCCCACCCGTACCGGCTATAACCCCGGAATACGGGGAGCGTGGAATGGTTGTCGCCGCCCATCCGGCAGCCGCCGAGGCCGGACGGCAGATGCTCGCGCAGGGTGGTAACGCCGTAGACGCCTCGGTAGCTGTCGGGTTTGCACTCGCGGTCGTCTTTCCCCGGGCCGGCAATCTCGGTGGGGGCGGCTTTCTGGTGCTGCGCCAGCCCGACGGCACCGCGCTCACCATCGACCACCGCGAAACCGCGCCCGCCGCCGCTACACCCGATGTCTACCTGGATGCGCAAGGCAACGCGGTGCCTGAACGGAGCCGCCGCGGCCACCTCGCCTCGGGCGTGCCTGGCACCGTGGACGGTCTGCTGCACGCCCTAAAGGAGTACGGCACGCTCTCCCGCGAGGCCGTGCTGGCGCCCGCCATCGACCTGGCCATCAACGGATTCGAGGTGCTCCCGACGCAAGCGCAGGCCCTCAACCGCGCCCGAGATGACTTCAATGCGTTCGACAGCACGCGCCGCTATTTTGGAGATGATTCCGATCATGGCGGACGCTACGAACCGGGGCAGATCCTGCGCCAGCCCGATCTGGCAAATGTGCTCATTCGCATCCGCGAGAACGGACGCAGCGGCTTTTACGAGGGGCCGACTGCCGATCTTATCGTCGCTGAGATGCAGCGCGGCGATGGGCTCATTACGCATGACGATCTGGCCTCGTACACCTCAGTTGAGCGCGAACCGGTCGTATCCACCTACCGTAACCACCGCGTCCTGTCGATGGGACCGCCGTCTTCCGGCGGCGTTGCCCTGGCGCAGCTGCTAAACGCAGCCGAAGACCACGACGTGGCCGAATACGGGCTCAACGCCAGCGCCACCATCCATGCACTGGGCGAGGCCATGCGCCGCGTGTATGCCGACCGCGCCGAGTGGATGGGCGACCCTGACTTTGTGGATATGCCCATTGACGGACTCCTGGATCCGGCGTTTATGCACGCCCGGATGTCAGATGTCGATCCCAACCGCATCACCCCGAGCGATTCGGTGTCGCACGGCATGCCCGCGGGCGCTGAGTCGATGGAGACCACGCACTACTCGGTCGTGGATGCCGACGGACAGGCCGTGAGCGTGACGACGACGATTAACAGCGCGTACGGCTCGAAGGTCGTGGTGGATGGCGCCGGGTTTTTCCTGAACAACGAGATGGATGACTTCAGCCTGAAGCCAGGTGTGCCCAACCAGTTTGGACTGCTCGGATCCGAACGCAATGCGGTGGCCCCGAACAAGCGGATGCTCTCCTCGATGACGCCCACCATCGTGGAAGACCCCGACGGGCGCTTGCAGCTTGTCATCGGCTCGCCGGGCGGGTCCACGATCATCACGACGGTGTTTCAGGTGATCATGAACGTGATTGACCACGAGATGGATATCGAGCAAGCCATCACGGCCCCGCGCTTTCACCACCAGTGGCGCCCGGAGGCGGTCTGGCTGGAGCGCCACGGCTTTCCGCAGGACGTGCAAGAGAACCTGGAAGCCCGCGGCTGGCCGCTCAACGTGCGCAGCCGCTGGGGACGGGCGCACGGCGTGCACATCCAGTATGATGACGATGGCACGGCGACCTATCATGGCAGCGCCGATCCCCGTCTGGACGGGGTGGCGGTGGGGCTGTAGAGGTACTTGATCTGATCTGAGTGTAAGGCGTCATGGAAACGCTATTAACTCTGATCACAGACCTATGCCGCGGCTTCTTCCGCCTCCTCTGGAACGCTCCCGGCCATCGCCGTATGCAGCGCGTCGGGGTCGAGGTGCGTCTGGATGGCGTTGTTGACCTCATTGAGCGTAACGGCGCGGATGCGCTCGGGGAACTCGTCGAGGTAGCTCACCGGAAAGCCGCGTTCGGCATTGGTCAAGAGCGACTGCGCAACGCGCTTGGTCGTGGCCAGGCCCACTTTGTAGGAGCCGGTGATAGTCGTCTTCTTGGCGTCGAGCTCCTCCTCGGTGACCCCGCCCTCCACAAAGTCGCGGACGACCTGGCGCGTAGCGTCGAGCCCGTGCTGAAGTGCCTCGCTGCTTAGCGTCACGCCGATCGTCCAGCTGCCGTCGTACTCGGTGCTAATACCCGAGAGCCCCGACCGGATGCCGTAGGTGAGGCCGAGCTCATCGCGGACCGTCGCCATCAGGCGCGCGGAGAAGTTACCGCCCAGAATGTAGTTCCCCAGGTAGAGGGGCAGGTAATCGTCATCGTCGCGGCGCATGGTGAGCGCGTGCCCCATGCGCACGTCGATGTTGTCGCGATCGGCCATCGGCACGGTCGCTGTGCCCGGCGCGCAGGCGGTGGCCTCAGTGGCATGCGTCGGAGCCGGTGCCGTGCCGCTCCAGGCGCCAAACGCATCGCGGACGGCCGACTCAACGGCGTCGTGAGACAGGTCGCCAGCTACGACCAGCGTGAAGGCGTGCGGCGTAACGTGGTCCTGGTGGTACGCCTGCGCCTGCTCACGGGTAACCTGCTGCAGGCCCTGCAGCTCATCCTCAAACGGGCGACTGTAGTTTGGATGGTCAACCGAGAAAAGCCGCTGCATGAGTGCCCGCGACGCATGCGATGAGGTGTTCTGCATCGAGCGCTGCACATCAGCCAGCGCCTGAGCCTGCACCTTCGGATACTCATCTTCAGGAAACGACGAACGCTGCAGCATGTCAGCTCCCGCGCTAAGCACCGTGGGGAGATCATCTGTGAGCGCCTGCCCCGACACGTCCACGTACAGCCCGTCGCTCGATAGCGAGAGCTGCGCGCCGCACTCTTCCAGCAGCGCAGCCAGCTCAAATCGGTCGTGCGTGGCCGTGCCTTTGTCGAGCATGCCCACCATCAGACGTTGCACCAGATCGTCGTGGGCTCCCAGTTCAGGATGGGTGCGGAACGAGCCGCGCCACGACACAAAGCCGCTAACTGGCATTTCCAGAGTAAGCAAACGACACGGCCCGACCGGGCGGTCATGCACACGATCGGCATACGAAAGCGTTGAGCGGTCCATACAGGTAGAGCAGATAGAGCAAGTCAAAATGAAAAAGTCGGCAGTCTCCCGGCGCGTCGCCGTCGAGCTATCACCGATAGGGCTGTTGCCGTGCTACGCCTCCGGCACGTACCAGCCAATGGTGTTCTGGGTGGTGTGCAGATGCGCCTGGGCCACCTGCTGCACGGCATCGGGCGTCACCGCGCGGATGCGGTCGAGATACTCGGTGTAGAGCGTCCAGTCGCCCACCGCGATGGCCTCGTTGAGCTGCGACGCGATGCGATACGGCCCGTCGCGCCCGTAGGCTTCTTTAGCGACCAGCTGGCGCTGCGCACGTGCCACCTCATCCTCAGTCACGCCTTCTTGTTGGATGCGCTCGATCTCCTCTTCAAGTGCAGCCTCCACATCGTCGTGCGTCGACGACGGCGTAAGAAAGGCAAACAGCGAGAAGAGGCTGGGGTCGCGCATCCGAAAGTTGAACGCGAACACGTCGGTGGTGAGCTCCTTGTCGGTGCACCGGCGGTAGAGGCGGCTGCTTTTGCCCGATGCCAGGATGCGCGCCAGCACGTCGAGCGCGTCGGCTGCTTCCGAGCGTCCGTGCGGCACCTTATAGCTTGACAAGATCGCCCCGAGTTCGCCGTCCTGGTGCACGTTCACGCGGCGCTGCCCGCGCTGCTCGGGCTCGCGGGTGGTTACCTCCGGAATGTCGTGCGGAGCTGCGTCGATGGTGCCAAAGTGCTCGGCCACCGCCTGCAGATCGGCCTCCACATCGACCGACCCGATGAGGCTCAGCGTGGCGTTATTGGGCCAGTAGAACGTGTCGTAGAAGTGGCGCAGGTCCTCAGGCTGCATCGTCTCGATGTCGCTGCGCCAGCCGATGGTGGGGTGGTGGTACGGATGCGCTACGTATGCTGCGCTCCACACCGCATCGAAGAGCCGCCGCGTGGGCTCGTTCTGCCCGCGATCGAACTCGTTCAAGATGACCGTCCGCTCCGACTCCACATCGTCGGGAGCCAGGCGCGCGTTGCGCATCCGGTCGGCCTCAATATCGAGCGCCATACCCACATGCTCGCGCGGCAGCATCTCATAATAATTGGTGCGGTCGGTCCAGGTAGAGGCGTTGACCTCCGCCCCCACGCGCTGCAGCACGTCAAAGATCGAGGTGCCGTGCTCCTTGTGGAAGCGGTCGGTGCCTTTAAACATCAGGTGCTCCAGCATATGCGTGGCGCCGGTGTGTCCGGTCTGCTCGTTACGACTCCCCACGTGGTAGGTGATCATAACGCTCGTAACCGGCGCAGCATCAATCGGATACAGCAGAACTTGCAGTCCGTTAGCCTCCAGCTCATACTGCTGGATGCCGCCGGATTCCTGCACAAACGAGAAGCCGTCTACCGAGACGGGCGATGGCGAAACAGCGGTACTCATACGAAATCGGGTCGTGAGTGGACAAGAACGATTGTGCTGCACGAGTGGGGGAAGCTTGGCGTTCCGGGCGCCGGTGCGGCGTATCCCCAAAAGTACACGACCGTGCGTGGTTCTGGCGGATGCGCAAAAGACCTTCACGGAGCAGAAAAAGAGCAGAGAATCAGTGCGCCTCCAGCCAGTTATCGCCAAGTGCAATGTCAACAGCAACCGGGACGCCATCGAGCGGAAGCGCAGCCTTCATCTCGGTCTCAACGAGCGTAGTCATGGCCTCCTCTTCGCCGGGGGCAATGTCGAAGACGAGCTCATCGTGCACCTGAAGCAGCATATTGCTTTCGAGCTCACCCTGCCGGATGCGCTCATCAACGCGGTTCATGGCGATCTTGATCATATCCGCCTGGGTGCCCTGAATGGGCATGTTTACGGCAATACGCTCAGCAGCACTGCGGCGATTGGAGTTGCTGGCCGTAAGATCCGGGATCGGGCGCCGGCGTCCGCGTAGCGTCTCAGCGTAGCCCTTGTCGCGCGCCTTCTCGACGAGCTGGTTCAGGAGAGAGGCGACCCCTGGATAGGACTTGCGATACTGGTCGATCAGCTCCTGGGCCTCTTCGACGGAAGTGCGAAGGCGCTGCGCCAGCCCCCATGGCGACACGCCATACGGAATGCCGTAGTTGACCTCTTTGGCCTTGCGCCGCTGATCGCGTGTCACGTCGTCGGGATCGATGCCGTAAACGCGGGCCGCAGCGTCGGTGTGAATGTCGCCTCCGTCGCGGAAGGTCTCTTGCATGGCCTCGTCGCCACTCATCGACGCCAGGATGCGCAGCTCGATCTGCGCATAGTCGGCTGCCATGAGCTGCCAGCCCTCGCGCGGCACAAACGCCTTGCGGATTTCGCGTCCGACGGGTGTGCGAATCGGAATGTTCTGCAGGTTCGGATCCGACGACGAGAGGCGCCCCGTGGCCGTTCGCGCCTGGTTGAAGCTCGTATGGATGCGCTGCGTTTCCGGATGCACCAGTTCGCCGAGGCTATCAAGGTAGGTGCTCTTCAGCTTGTAGGTCTTGCGCCAGTCAAGCACGAGTCCGGGCAGGTCGTGCTGCGTAGAGAGCTCTTCGAGCACGCTCTCTTTGGTAGAGGGCCGCCCGGTCGAGGTTTTGGTGATAACCGGTAGGTCGAGCTTTTCAAACAGCACCTCGCCAAGCTGCTGGGTCGAGTTGATGTTGAATTCGGTGCCCGCCAGTTCGTAAATCTGGCTGCTGATCTCATCGAGCTCGTCGGCAAGACGCTCTGAGATAGCATCGAGTACGTCGGTGTCGACGCGGATGCCCGTATGCTCCATCTCGGCGAGTACCCGCACAAGCGGAAACTCCATCTCGGTGGCGATTGGCCACAGGTCAATCTTGCGAAGCGACTCTTCGAGCGGACCGGTAAGCTGTAAGCTGATGTCGGCGTCTTCGCAGGCATAGCGCGCTGCATCCGCAACATCAACATCGCGCATTGTAACCTGCGAGCGGCCCGAACCGATCAGGTTCTCGATCGGCTCCATCTTGTAGTTCAGGAGCGAACGCGCCACATCGTTCAGGCTCTGCCCCTGTTCGGGATGCAGCAGGTAGTGTGCGATCATCGTGTCGAAGAGATCGCCCTGCACATCGACCCCGTGGCGACGCATCACGACCAGGTCGTACTTAAGGTTGTGTCCGATAATCGTGCTATGCTGCTCAAGGACCGGGCGCAGCACGTTGAGCACCTCTTGCGTGGACGTGCCGTCGGGTAGCGGGGTGGGCACGTAGGTGGCTTCGTGCGGCGTCCAGGCGAAGGACATCCCTACCAGCGACGCGATCATCGAATCGGTCGAGGTGGTTTCGGTATCAAACGCATAGCGGTCGTGCTCGGCCAGCGTCTCCGCGAACGCCTCAAGCTCCTGGCGGTGCTGAATAAAGCCGTAGGTAACCGTGTCGGGATCGAGCTCCTTCACCGCTTCGTAGGGGCCAAAGTCGAACGAGAGGGCGTCGCCCCGGTCGTCGGGCGTGTCGCTGCTGGGTGCGGATGCCTCTTTGCCGTCTCCGTTCAGGTCCACGCGGTCGAGAAGCGACTCAAACTCGAACACTTCAAAAAGACGCCGCAGCTCATTCATGTCTGGATTGGCCTGGCGCAGCTGGTGCCAGTCGAGCCCGAAGTCGACGTCGGTCTTGATCTGTACGAGCTTACGACTCATGCGGGCCTGATCGGCGAACTCTTTAAGGTTCTGGCCACGCTTTCCCCCCACCTCGTCGGCGTGTGCAATGACCGCTTCCACGTCGGGATATTCACGCAGGAGCTTCTGCGACGTTTTTTCTCCGATAAGTGGTACGCCCGGTACGTTGTCGGACGAGTCGCCCCAGAGCGCCAGCATGTCGACGAACTGCGACGGGTCGAGCCCCATATCTTCGCGGAAGCTCTCCGCCGTAATGTGCTCGAAGTCTTGATCGCCCCGCGCCGGCTTATACATCGAGATAGCAGGCGACAGGAGCTGCTTGAAATCCTTGTCGGGCGACACGATGACGACGTTCGCACCGTCTTGCTCGGCGTCGCGGGCAAGCGTCCCGATTACATCGTCGGCCTCTACGCCTTCCACCTCGGCAACGGGAATATCCATCGCGCGAACGATAGCCTTAATCCGCGGCAAGTTTTCGAGCAGCTCGTCGGGCGGCGGGTCGCGGTGCGCTTTGTAGTCTTCGTAGATATCTTCGCGGAACGTACCGTCTTGGCTGGGCACATCAAACACGACGGCGATGTGCTCCATTTTATGTTCGCTGATGAGCTTGAGCAGCGAGTTGGTGAAGCCGTATGCGGCTGAAGTGTTTTCACCCTTCGAGTTGATGAGGGGGCGTTTGATGAAGATGTAATGGGCCCGGTAGGCAAGGGCCATTGCATCAATCAGATACAGGGTCGTGTTGTCGTTCATGGAGCGGACGATACGGGGCTTGAGTGGGATTCCGCGAAGCTATGATAGTTGCACAGCGTGTATGCTTGGACATCCGCGCGGTTCAGACGGCAATTGTACCGCGCCGTAACGTAATCGCGGAGGGAAGCATGCCTGTCTTTCTTTTGCAGGGTATCTTTTGCAGGGTGTTCGGCCGGACGTTTATCAGCACATTCTTTTCAGATGCCATCCGGCAATGATTTCCTTTTTTCTTTCTTGTTATGGTATGCTTATTCTGGTGTATCAAGCATTTCTATGCCCCTGCTTTGTTCTACTTCCGTGCGAATCCGCTACAGGGTGGCACATTATTACATCCTCTGCATACCATCTGTACGTTTATAAGAAGATCTGACCCAACTGCGCTTGCCCATTGGCTCTCTATTGCGTACACTTTTGAATGTGCTTATGCAAGATGCGGATTTCGCAGCTTCCACGCTTTTGTTTACCGCGATGGCGTATGTAAATAATGCAGAAATAGCACGGTAGCACGTGCTCCGGTGTGCATTAGCTGTTCTTTTTATTTTGTGTGGTGCCCAGATTGTTTATTATCCCGAAGCAGGGTATCGTTCGAGTTGCTGATGGTGGGCGATGCCGCCTCTGTAATGCTGCTTCTGCTCTGTATCTTCTGCATCCGACCTCATCTGAGACTGGGCCTTGTACGACACCCTGTTTGTGTATCTGGCTTTTGTGTACCGACTGACGCACGACGGACACCTGCCAACTTGTGTGCATGGTATTTTACAGACAGCCCTTTTGAAGATAGTTCTCATGCACGGTTTTTGTGCACCTTACAAACGCCGCCATTATGTACGATGCCCTTTCGGGCGATGCATGCTTAACACTTTGTGATGACGCGCATGTGCATGCACCGGTCTCCGTACGACATAGCCTACACCTTACTTGATAGTTGCTGAAGACTCTCTCTGCACATAATGCTCCCGATCTCTGCTCACGGCACCACGTATCCTGGACGTCGCGAAGTCAACCAGGACGACATTCTACAGCTCTACCCGCATCCAGACGCCTTCTTTCTTGCAGTGGCTGATGGAATGGGAGGGACAGCAGGTGGCCAAATTGCAAGCCAGTCCGTTCTGGAACGTATCCAGACGTATCTGGAGGAGCGGTTTCAGTATCAGACAGCCCCTGAGGATCTGAAAGAAATCCTTTCTGACGTGTACGAAGAAGCGCAGGAGGCCATCCGCTCCGTTATTGATGAGGAGCCCAGCCTCCAAGGCATGGGAACTACCTTAACGTGTGTATTGGGCTTTCAGGACCGTTTCGTTGTTGGAAATATGGGCGACAGCCGGGTCTATTATCTTCATAAGGGCCAAATGCGCCAGGTGACGACAGACCATTCCTACCTTGAGGAGTTTCGCAAGCAGGCCAACACCGACGAGCTTGACCCCAAGTTTGTGCGGCAGTATGGACATATTATCAACAAGACGCTGGACGGTGGCAACGACAGCCCCGACTTTTTCCCAACTGAGTCTCCCTACTTCGAACTTTCAGAGGGCGATGGGTTCTTGCTATGTTCTGATGGGCTTATCGTCGACAAAATGGATAACCAGGAGCAGATGTTTGCCTCTTACATGATAGGTACCGAGAACCTGCAAACTGCCGCCGAGTCGCTGGTTTCGCTTGCCTACCACGCTGGATCTACCGATAATATCTCCGTTGTGATGGCCGAGGCCGGTACGATTTCTCGAAATCTGGGCCGCGTACGCACCTATGCGTTCCCTCCTGCCGAAGAAATGGCATGACCTTAGCACGTAGTACCAGTACCCCGCGCCCACCACAAGAAATATGCTCTACCTTTTTGGCGCACTGCCTAACCTGACCACCATGCACTCACGTTTACCAGCCTACGTACTATGCGAATCAGGGGTTGAGCGCGAGGATGAGCACGGCAGCAGTAAGCCGTCCGAAGACATGAACAAGCAAACCGGAGTAGGAACGCACCTTTGAGGCG
>NZ_JARWGJ010000213.1:0-4128 GCF_040409695.1 Longimonas sp. | reverse complement strand
CCTCGTGTCGGCCCGTAACCCCGGCTACGAACCTCTATCGTGGTCCAATTTTCGCCGCAGCGGCGCTCGCTCTCGCCCGCAAACCAAAACCCAAACAGGCTCTAAGCGCGTGTGTAAAGGCTGTAACCTCTTGTAAGAACGGTTGATGGACGTGCAGACATCAGCTACACTGCGTTGTTCTCAAAAGACGGAGTCCTACACCAGTCCGCTACCCGCCACTCTTCTGCTCTGGCTACCCCACCTATGACCGCAACCGCTATATACTGGATTTTCGTTGGCGCATTTTTGCTCGGCATGGTCGGCATCGGCCTGTATCAACTGCGCGGGCTGCGCGCTGTGGCGGACGAGAACGAACGAGCGTTCGACTTCTGGATCGGGGAGGGCAGCGTACCGGGCTGGTGGATGGCGGCTTCGCTCGCGGCAGGGTGGCTCTTGCTCGGGTGGATGACCTGGCAGATGTATCTGTGGTATACCTATGGCGCAGGCGCCATCTGGATCTTCACCATTCCGTGGGTCCTCTGCACGATTGGACTGGTGTTTGTGCCCAAACTATTTCGGCGCTTCCCCGGGGTATCGATCCCCGAGATTCTCCGTTTTCGTTTCGACCGGACCACCCAGACGCTGCTGGGGCCGGTGCAGAGCTTCGCGTACCTGACGTGGCTGGCTGCCGAGATTTATGTGCTCAGTGCAGTGCTCTCGCAGCCGCTGCAGGTAGACATTCTCACCATGGCCATCATCGTGAGCATCACGTTCGGCGCCTATGTGTCACTGGGCGGATTTCGGTCGGTGCTGCGCACGGACCTCATCCAGTTTGCTTGTGCCGCGCTCATGCTGGTTACGCTGACGGTGTTCGGGCTGATCGAGGCGTCGAAGATTGCCGGTGGATTCGGAGATATTGTAGCGACAATCAACGAGAACCCGCCGCTCTATGCCGACAGCTTCTGGCACTGGGATTCGCCGGGCTACTCGTATATGGCACTGGCTATTCTGATCTACACGCCGGGCTTCATCACGCTACAGGGCGCCTGGCAGCGCGTCATGGCCAGCCGCGACGAGAAAGAGGCCGCCAAGGGCGTCTGGTGGAACGTGGCGTTTAACATCATCATCGTGGTCATCATGCCCACGCTCATCGCCATAGCCGCACTCGTGATCTTTCCGCCAGTAGGGGGCGAGGTGCCGGAAGCGGTTGGCGACTTTGGCTACTTCATCTTCTCGTCGATGATCACCGAGCTCTTTCAGAACCCGATTGTGGTAGGGCTCCTCATTGTGTCGCTTATGGGGATGGCACTCTCCTCGGTAGACACGTACGTGAACGTGTGCGCGATGAACCTGACAAAGGATGTGCTGGAGCCGCTCGTCTTTGAGCGCTTCGACGTGAGCGGCACGGTGCGCCTGAACGCCGGCCGCGTCGTGACTGCCGGATTCATCGGGCTGGCGCTGCTCTGGGCCTTTGAGTTTCCGGGGCTCTTCGACATGTACTTCCTGTCGAGCGCGCTCCTGACGTCGACGACGGCGGTGGTGGTGGCCAGCGTGGCATCGAAGAAAACAACAACGCTGTCGGCCTACCTCGCGATTATTTTGGGTACGGTGGGCACCTTCGTGTTTTACGCGCTGGGCGCTTACGACATGCTTGGGTGGATGCCCACGTGGCTCACGGATTCGGGGCTTGCCTACGGAGCCGTAGCGCTGGTGCTTGCCATCGGGGGCGTCTTCGCGGGCATCCAGTTTGGGACATCGCCGCCCGAGCATGTGCTTGCACGTTACGAGGGCGACTACTACGCCGGGCGTGAAGAGATGTATGCTCTCAACCGTAAGATGAAGCATGAGGAAGCCAACGGACGGGCACAATCTGAAACTGCCGACTGAAACTGCCGAGGAAACGCCTTGAATAGATCTCCTGAACGCACCGCAAAGAGGGGTGGCCTTCTGTACATGGTTCAAGCATAACACAACCATGTGTCCCCGCACATTTTCGTAACAGCCCTGAGCATTGATTAGGAGAAAGTTCAATGCCCCCCTGGAACTGAAGCGCTCAAATTAGCGCATAAACATTACGCCGCATCAGACTTCCCCGTCCATGTACAGACACCGCTAACCTATGACCCCCCGCGAATTTCTGAGTGTCTACGAATATGACAAACGCATTATTCGGGGCACCTACTTTCCGTCGCAGCCTCTGGATATTGAAAAAGGCGACACTGTCGGTGTTGTGCTGATGAATCTGGGCGGCCCAGACACGCTCGAAGATGTGGAGCCGTTTCTCTACAATCTGTTTATGGACCCGGCGATCATCGACATTCCGCTGATCGGGCAGACGTTCATCCGAGATTGGCTCTGCAAGTTTATCGCGTCGCGCCGCTCGAAGTTTGTGCGCGAAGACTATGAGATGATCGGAGGCGGGTCGCCGATTAACCGGCTTACGCGTGAGCAGTCGAAAGCGCTGAGCGATCACCTCAATCGCCACTACGGCCAGGCCGCCGATGTCGATTTTAAGACGTACATCGCGATGCGGTACTGGAAGCCGTTCAGCGAAGATGCGGTGCGTGAGATGAAGGAAGATGGCGTTGACAAAGTGGTGCTGCTTCCGCTATACCCGCACTACTCGAAGACGACCACCGGCTCGTCGCTTGTGTTCTGGAAAGCGCTTGAAGAGGAGGGCGAGCTTCCGGAATACCCGACAACGACGGTCTTCGAGTACGCCACCAATCCCAAGTACATCCGCGCTCTCTCTGAGCGGATCGACGAAGGGCTGCAGCGCTTCACACCTGAGGAGCGCGAGGAAGTACACCTGCTGTTCAGCGCGCACGGCACGCCGCTCCGCGAAATGAAGGAGCGCCGCGACCCGTACTGCTGCCTGGTGCACTCGACCGTGAACCAACTGATGAAATACCGGGAGCACGACTATCCCTTCCACACGGCCTTCCAGAGCAAGGTCGGGCCCGCGAAATGGCTCACTCCAGCGACCCCCGACAAGCTTGAGGAGCTCGCTGAGGAGCACGATGTAAAAAACGTGCTGGTGATTCCCGTTGCATTTGTGACGGATCACGTTGAAACGAGCTTCGAGCTCGACATAGAGGTGCGCGAGGAGGCCGAGGAGTTTGGCATCGAGCGCTATGAAGTAACCTCCGGGCTCAACAGCCATCCGCTCTTTATTGAGGCGCTGGCCGAGTCGACGATGGCGCAGCTGAACTACCCCATCGATGTAAACACGCTACGCCACGGAGGCGACGGCGCTCCAACCGGGCAGTATCCGCTGCAGCCGCTTGATAAGCTGCCACGGTATCCGCAGGAAGAGCGTGATGTCCGCTGTCCGAACTGCGACTGCGTTACGGAAGCGCGTTGCTGGACCGACGACATGCAGGCGGCTGTTGGCAGTGTCGCACCCGCTCAAGACGAAACCAAGACTCCGGCGAATGACGCGTAGAACACGCGCTTCACAGGCTGCCACTTTCTGCTTTCTGGACGTATGACCTGTCGCGACTATGTGCTGCGCACGCTGGCTTCTGTGCCGGTAAACCGCTATGTGCTTGTGCTCGGATGCGAAGCAGGGGACTATACTGCGCCTCTGCTTCAGCTCGGGTTTCCGGTACACGCCTGCCACGTGGATCCTGAGGCGATCACGGATACGCGCACGGCAATTGCGCCGCTGATGGAAGACCCGGCGGAGGCCACCGAGTGCGTGCAGCGCTGCACACCAGCCCTTGGCGAGTATCCCGATTCGGTGTTCGACTGGGTTATTGCACCGCACCTCGACCGCGTCTATCCGTCGTCTGAAGTTGATACGGCGTTTGATGCCGTGCAGCGAATCGTTAAACCCGGCGGATGGGCTGTACTCGGGTACGCTCCGGAGCCGGTGCCCGCCGGAGGCGAGGAGGGGGCAATGGGATGGCCCGCGACGCCCGAGGCGCTCATCGGGCGCTGCCAGCAGCACAGCCTGGTCGAAGCAGGCTCCCCCGAAACAGATACGCAGCACGACGACACACAGGCCCATCTCTACGGACTTTTCCGGCGTGCGCGTCCCTCCACGTAGCTGAGGTTTTCTTGCACCGGGCTGGCTGGTTGCTGGCATGCAATGGTGCCGCCACCACCGGCGGCACACTACCAGACTGCACTTTCAGACTGCACTTT
>NZ_JARWGJ010000212.1:0-4134 GCF_040409695.1 Longimonas sp. | reverse complement strand
TGGCCCGGGCGACAGGCGCTGAAGGCGAGCCGGTGCTGTATGAGAGCGTGTGGAATGGCAACGCTGGCTTCGGGCCGGTAACGGGCGATGCGATTACGATGCAACAAGTACCCGGCGAACACCAGGCAACCATGGCTGCTGTTTTTCCGGAGGACGGTGGCTGGGGATGGTTTTGGTGGGGAATCATTGCAATGGTCGGTGTATTCCCCTGCTTATATTCGTGGTTCTTTTAGGAAAAGCGCTCGCTACAAAAAAGAAGAAGGAAAACCGGCTTCGGCAGAAAGGGAAGATAAAGCGGTTTTGGGATGCGGTAGGTTCTTCATCAGAGCAGCGATCAGGAGCAGTTCCGGCGCCTGCAGTACAAGACGGTCGTTCTGAAAAAGAGAGCGTATCATCGGCGCACGCGTCGCAAGAGATTGAGGAGCAAAGACAAGAGGGCGAGATGCCCCAAGGCGAGGTCATTGCCGAGTTGAGGGAAGAGGTTAAGGAGCTCAAAGAGAAAGTCCGGAAGCGCGACACGAAGATTATGGCGCTTCGTGATCAGCAGAACACATCGCAAGAAACATCAGCGGCCAATAAAGAAGAGGGAGCTCGCAGTCGGGGCTCGCAGTCGGAGCCGGAGAGTGAGGAGATGCAAGAGATCGTAGCGGATCTCAAAATCATGATTTCCAAAAAGAACGATGCGCTCGAAGCCAAAGATAAAAAGCTCAAACAAGCGCTTGAAGTCGTCAGGGCCAGAGAAGAAGTCGGACAAGAAAATGAAGACGAACAAGAGTCCACAGCATTGGCTCAGCGAATGGCTGCGTTAGGAGCTGAAAATAGAAGGCTCCAGAAGATAGTCAACGCGTTTAAAGCAAGGCATTCCAACCTACCTGAAGCGGCACGGGCCCCGTCCGCAGACAACAAACTGGCGACGGAGGCTCCATCGGATAAAGGCACCGAAGTAGATTCAATCGACACTGGCGACGAACCGGGTTACGCTGAAACTCGTGAGTTGCTTGGCCAGGTCTTCTGTGCATGGTGCCAGCAGGGGCGGGTAATGGTGGGGCGCTACTACATGTTTGAGCGTGCGATGCAGGAGACCTATCCCGATGCGACGGTGTCGCCGATCTATCACACTCCAGAAGCAGACACGCCCTTTCAGTTTGCTGAGCGCCGGGCGGTGGCAACGTTCTGGCTGGTGGAGATCAACGGCGCCTCATTTTTGCTCCCAGTGCCTCGCCGCGACGGGACGTTTGAAGCGCTTGAGCCAGCGATCCAGGGGAGCGACGATGCGAATCCCTCTGATCTCATACAAGCTACGCCAGCCCAGTTGACGACCGAGGGCACCGGCTACCGGGTTGCTCAAAAAGGCACCCTTGTCTTTGAGACATCAGGTTCATCGTCGGCATAAATGGTACGTATCCTCTGATCTTGTGTGACTTGATTTCATCTCCCTCATGCCTGCCTCCAACTTCGACTTTTTGGCCGACACCGATCCTGAACTGCATGACATAGCCACGTCGGCGGAGGCGCTTTTGCATACCGACCCGGTGGCGTGCCTGACACGGCTGCGGGCGTTTGCCGAGCAGTGCACCAAGACCTACGTTCGTGAGCAGTCCGTGCCTACGCACTGGATTGAGCTTACACAGTTTGATCGGTTGGAGCGGTTGGAAGCCACTAAAAAATTGTCGCGTACGATCTTGAACCCACTGCACAAGATGCGCCGGGCCGGGAATGCCGCTGTGCATAACAACGAGGGTACGCTGCGCGATGCGAAGCAGCAACTGCGCGATGCGCACAAAGTAGCCATCTGGGTCTACACGGAAGTACACAATCAGTCTGCCCCTAACGGGTCGTACCGGATGCCTGAGCCGCCGTCAGCGTCTCCGGCTGTCTCTCCACCGGCTGCACCACAGCCTACGAAACCCTTCGCCGAAACAGAAACGAAAAATGCAGCAAGTGAGCCGGTAGCCCGGCCACCATCTTCGCCCGGCCCAAGTGGAGTGCAGCACACGACATCAGACAGGCCCGAACAAGGCCCGGGGATTGGAGCGCGCACAAAGGAGCGCGTGGCACAGGCTGCGGCTGGTTTTCAGCAGGGGGTGCGCAACGTCTGGCAAAGCATAAAGCAGGGCGTAGCACGCGCACGACAAGGTATTCAGGCGCTGCTTGCTTGGATATACAATGGGATTCGTGCCTTCTTTTCTGCAGTATGGCGTGGCATCTGTGCCATCGGGCGCTTTATTAAGCGCGTGCTGAAATGGACAACGGTAGCGATTGCCATCGGCCTGTTTTTCTTTTATGTGCCGACCATATATGGCACAGTGACAGGGTGGCTGCCTGCCGAAACACAAGAGGCGATACCGGCAGTCGAGGCGGTGCAGGAGACGCATGAGCGCGTGCTCCCGCCGGAGTCGCGCACCTGGGTGAAAGAACAGGCTGCCATGGGATGGGAAACGGCAAAAATGCAAAGCGCGGCGCTGTGGGAGGCGTCGGTTGTGCGTGTGGAAGCGATCTGGCAAGAGACGGAAAGCGCGGCAGAGTAACCCGCGCCCTCAAACCCATCACATCCTGCCCTCGCACGCCTGCCAGCACCGCTTCCCGACCGTACGGCGCTGAGATGCTTCACGGCGTTCAGCATGACCTGTGTGGGAAGCTTGTGCCCTCACGTCAGCACTTGGCCACACCCCGCGTCATCCTGACGCCGCAAGGCGGAAGGATCCCAACGCCAGCATAACACGCCCAGCACGCCCCGTACAGACAGAGCGCCCTCCCGCACGCCCAGCGGCAGAGCATCCCGACCGTACAGCACTGAGATGCTTCACTGCGTTCAGCATGACCTGGGTGGGAAGCCTGCGCCCTCACGTCAGCACCTGGCCACATCCCGCGTCGTCCTGACGCCGCAAGGCGGAAGGATCTCAACGCCAGCATAACACGCCCAGCACGCCCCGTACAGACAGGGCGCCCTCCTGCACGCCCAGCGGCAGAGCATCCCGACCGTACAGCACTGAGATGCTTCACTGCGTTCAGCATGACACACATGACAGGTTTGCGCCCATCAAGCCCTTGGTTCGTCTGGTTGATCAACTTGCGCAAATCGGCACGTTGCAGTATTTTTCTACCACTCTATGAAAAGACAAAGCCATCCACATATCAGCACTCATTTCTGCATGCGAGCCTACTACGTTTACATTCTGGCGAGCCGGTCGCACGTGCTCTATACCGGTATGACAAACAACCTTGAGTACCGCCTTCACCAGCATCGAGGCAAGCAAGATCCCAGGATTTACTCGGCGGTACAACGTGACCCGTCCGGTGCATTACGAGACCTACGACCGTCCATCAGACGCTATCGCACGCGAAAAAGAGATCAAAGGATGGCGACGCGCAAAGAAAGTCGCGTTGATCGAAGCGGATAATCCATCTTGGGCTGATTGGAGCGACGAACTGTTGGGGACCTAGCTCCGAAACGATCCCCTATGAATCCGAGTGATGCTGGCACCGCCCACACGCCCGGCGGCACCGCTTCAGGGTATAATCCATGAGAAAACCCTGAATACATTGCCCTACGGTGTCGGTAAAAATAGCTGACGGATTTGGCAACTTCTTGCTGCGCTTCGGAAGAAGACGTAGATCCTGTGGCCATTTAATGGCAAGAGTCCAAGGTGAAATGTGGGAAAAGTAGCCTTGCTACAGTCAGCAGTTTCCGGAGAGTAACACATTTTGTCCCCTGCCACGACCACCAAAACGTCCTCCTTCTGTCCTTGATGCCTAAATCTGTCCCAGCTGTTCGGTGGGGGGATGCGACGCCGCCTCGCCCGCAGACATAACGGATACGGACCCTGCAGTAACCGATACCCTCGGCGTGGCTTTTGCACGCGATGGGGAGTCAATTCCGTACACCAAACAGCCTCTAATCAGACTCATTCTGGCGCCGACCAGTCCGCTTCCTTCAGATCGGAAGGGGGCCAGATGCCAAGTAAGCGGCGCACCGTAACGACCTGTCCAAGGTGGTAGGCGTTGTGGTCTGCAATGCTCCCGATCTCCTCAGCGTACGTAGTGCCGTGGTAGCCCACCTTGCTGGCGTGCGGGATTGCGCCTGCAATGTCGATAGCCGGGTCGTTCACGAGGGTCTTTGCGTCTTGCAGGTCA
>NZ_JARWGJ010000211.1:0-21034 GCF_040409695.1 Longimonas sp. | reverse complement strand
CGGAACGACCGCGACCCCGAAAATACGCTCCCCAAACAAACGCAATCCCTCGTCGCGGCGTGAAAGCCGCGCGGTGTCCACTAAAGCGGGTCAACTCCACTATGGCCAGGCAATGGCGGCGTTCTACAACGCGCTCGACCAGCAGCCCGGCGATGAAGACGCTGAGGCAATGATTGCAGAGGTGGGTGAACAGCAGCGTAATCTGATTCAGGCGCGCAGTGGCGGTGGAGACGAGGGCGGCGGTTCCTTTGGGCCGGATGAGCTCTACGACTTCTACATCACACAGGCTGAGGAGCAGTTTAGCGCAGGCAACCTTGGAGCGGCACAGCGCAATTACGAAAACGCATTGGAATACCGCGCCGGCGATCCATTTGCACAAGACCGCCTGTCTACAGTCCAAAGTCAACTCGCCGAGCGAGAATCAGAAAGCGAGTTTCAGCGCCATCTTGACCGCGCCGAGCGCCTCATGCAAACCGGGCGGTATGCCGATGCCCAGGAGGCCCTTGAGCAGGCCGTTCAGATTAATCCTGATCATGCCGAGCTGCAGGACATGATGAGCCAGAATGAGCAGCTTCTGGCTGAACAGCAACAGCAACTTGAGCAGTTTGATCAGATTCGCGCACAGGCCGACGATGCGCTGCAAGAAGGCAACTACGAGGAGGCGGTGCAGCTCTACCGGCAGGCCTACGAGATCAACCCCGACGACGATGAGATGGTTGCGCGGCTGCAACAGGCCCAGCGCGAGTATGAAGAGCTTCAGATGGCTGAGGCCCGCCGCCAGCGTGAGGCACAGCGCAGCGAACAGGACGAAGAAACGGGCGAGCGCATCTACACGGTAGTCGACGAAGAGCCATCGCCGGTTGGAGGGCTTGCAGCACTTACACGAAACGCTTCGTACCCTGAGCGCGCCCAGCGCCGTGGGGTCGAGGGCCGGGTGTATATTCAAGCGGTCGTCAATCCCGATGGATCGGTACGCGAGGCCGAGCTTATTCGAGGCATCGGGTATGGGTGCGATCGCGAAGCGCTGCGCGTAGTGCGCAACGCCGAATTCGAACCCGCACGCGTGAGCGGACGCGCCGTGGCGGCACGTACAACCGTCTGGGTTCAGTTCAGCCTGAGTAGCTAACCGCTATTCCGTAAAGCCCGCTTGCGCGGAAGCATAGGAATGCACATATGTTGGGCAGCCCTCTTCGGAAGTTCGCGAAGGGGGCTGTTCGCATTTATAAGCTCTCGTACTACTCCACACGCTCCGCATCCCAAAAGATATGTCTGCGCGTTGCATACTGCACCCGGCTCGAACGTAACAGAACATCTTCGTCGCCGAACACCTGTTCTGCAATGCGCGTTGCAAGAGGCAGCACACAGAGGCATACATAGACGGATTTACGACCTGCTCTACCGCGCACAATGGCTTATTCTTTCCAGTACACGGCGTGGGACGACGCCCGGCATGGAGACCAACGTCCGCTTTTTGATCAGCTCAATGAGCTCTTTCAGGAGCTCTTGCAGCACACCGCCGGTGATGCGGGCGAGGCGTTGCAGTGGCTTACACAGCTTGATGAGCAGTATGGCTTAACTGAGGGCTATGACGAGGGCATCGGCGACTTTGTTGAAGAGCTCAAACGGCGCGGCTATCTACGCGACGATGAAGACGGCCAGGTTGTTCAGATCACAGCGCGCACCGAGCGCGCACTGCGAGAGCGTGCGCTGGAGCGTGTCTTTAAGGACTTGCGTAAAGACGGGCGAGGAAACCACCGCACGCCCCATCCGGGCCAGGGCGAAGAGCGGCTGCCGGAGACGCGCCGATGGTCGTTTGGGGATGACGTGAATCGACTCGACGTGACGGGTACGCTGGCTAACTCGTTTCGGCGTAGCGGCATCGGGGCAGACTGGCACCTCAGCGAAGACGACTTTCGCGTGCACGAGACCGACCATCAGTCGACCATGGCCACGGTGCTCATGATCGACCTGTCGCACTCGATGATCCTGTATGGAGAAGATCGCATTACGCCCGCACGGAAGACCGCCCTTGCGCTGGCCGAGCTCATCAAAACGCGCTATCCAGACGACACGCTCGACATTGTGGCGTTCGGAAACGAAGCCTGGGAGGTCGACTTGAAGGACCTTCCGTATCTGGAGGTGGGGCCCTACTACACGAACACACGAGCCGGGCTGCAGCGGGCGCGTGACATCCTGCATCGCCGCAAGAACCGCAACAAGCAGATCTTCATGATTACCGATGGCAAGCCCAGCTGTCATATCGAAAATGGGCGCATGTACCGAAACGCGTTTGGGCTCGACCGCCGCATCGTGAACAAGGTGCTCGACGAAGGCATGATGTGCCGCCGCGAAGGCATCACCATTACCACCTTTATGGTGGCGCGCGACCCGCAACTGCAAAACTTCGTGCGCGACCTCACCGAAGCCAATCACGGACGCGCCTACTACGCGTCGCTCGACGACCTGGGCAGCTTCCTGTTTGAGGATTACGTCCGCAACCGCCGTACCCACCTGCGGTAGCGTTTTATTATTGGTAGTGGGTAGACGCTAAATTATAAGCCGATTTGACACCGCTGCTTTGTTTTGTTCGAACCCCCCTCTCTTTTATTCCGCTTCGCTCCATCAGTCGCCCTGCGGGCTCATGTCGGGTTCCTCCCCTTTGGCCAAGGGGGAGATGTCCACAGGATCACGCCTGCGGCGAAGCTCGAAGACAGAGGGGGTTTGAGCGAGTCGCGATGATATAGACCACTTAACATCTTACCGCTACCTTATTATTCAGGGGGATGCGAGTCGTAGGTGCCTTGGGTGCATGCGATTCGCTTCCCCCATGCTTCTATTTCTACACCCCCCTTTTTCTATGGCAGAGCACGCCCCTTTCCGTCCGAAGCAGAGCCTCGGGCAGAACTTCATGCACGACCCGAACATGATCCGCAAGATTGTGGATGCGCTGCAGGCGCCCCCTGACGCGCACGTTGTGGAGATCGGGCCGGGCACGGGCGCGCTAACAGAACTGCTGCATGCGCGCTACGACACGTTCACCGCGCTTGAGGTCGACGACCGGGCCGTTGCATACTTGAACCAGGAGCTTCCAGCCGTCGATGTGCGCCAAGAGGACGCGCTGAATGCAAACTGGCCTGCTCTGGCTGAAGAGAAAGGGGGGCCGGTCTACGTCATTAGCAACACCCCATACTACCTTACCAGCCAGCTGCTTTTTGCGCTGGTGGATGCGCGGTCGCATGTGGCGGAAGCCGTGCTCACGATGCAGAAAGAAGTGGCAGAGCGTCTGGTTGCAGACCCGCGTACAAAGGCGTACGGAATCTTGAGTGTGATCATGCAGCTGTATGCCGCGCCCAAGCACCTCTTCAACATATCACGGCACGTGTTCAGCCCACAACCCAACGTAACGAGTGCAGCGGTCCGGTGCGTCTACGACCCCGCATCCGCCCCTGAGGTCGACCCGAAGTGGCTGCGTACTTTGGTACGAGCGGCCTTTAACCAGCGCCGTAAGATGCTCCGAAACAGTTTAAGCCCGTGGTCGAAAGATATTGGCGTGTCCTTTCCGAACGACTGGGGCCGCCGCCGTGCTGAGGCGCTCGCCCCCGAAGACTTCGTAGAGCTGGCCCGGTCGCTTGATGCCGACAGCCATGCCAGTGCATCGTCTCCGAAACTTCATGAATGAGTAGACCGCATCCTATGAACCGCCCTGCTACCACAGAGGCTCCCTCTCAGAGACGGCTGGGAATGCTTGAGATCGATGCTGACTTCGTTGAGGATGTCGCCGTGCTGGTCGATGCGGACCAGCATGGCATGGTGCTGAACTTGACATCCGATCTGCACCCGGCCGATCTGGCTCAGCTTCTGGGGCGGCTCTCAGAGGAGCAGGCATACAAGGTGTTTGCCTGGCTCCCCGACGCGCAGGCGAGCGACGTGCTCGTTGAGCTGACAGATGGGCAGCGCACTGCCGTACTTCAAGACCTGCAGGCCGCGCGCCTTCGCGTGCTCATCGACGCACTCGACACCGATGACGCCGCGGACGTGCTCAACGACATGTCCGATGCCCAGGCCCTCGGCGTTCTCCCCGATCTTGAGGATACGCACGACGTTGCTGTGCTCCTCGAATACGACGAGGAGAGCGCCGGCGGCATCATGGCCCGCGAGTTTGTGTCCGTCCCGCCCACCTGGACGCTTGAGCATGTGATCGAGGCCGTGCGTGCGCACGCTACGGACATCGACGACATCTACTCGGTTTTCGTGCTTGGAGACAACGATCGGCTGGAGGGGGTGGTCTCACTCAAAGACCTGATGCTTGCCCCTGCTGAAGACCCGGTGCGCACGGTGATGCACGAAGACTTTATCTCGGTGCCAACTGACATGGACCGCGAGGAGGTTGCCCGCATCATGGAGCGGTACGACCTGGTCTCGATGCCGGTGGTTGATTCAACAGGCGGGATGGTTGGACGAATCACGATTGACGACGTCGTTGATGTGATTCGTGAGGAAGCTGAAGAAGATATCCAGATCATGAGCGGAGGGTCGGGCATCGAGCAGCCCGACGACACCGTATGGCGGGTAAGTCGAGGGCGGCTGCCCTGGCTGCTGGTTGGGCTGTTCGGGGCGGGGCTCTCCGGCTCGGTGATCGGTGGGTTTGAGGTGGCGCTGGAGCAAGCGGTCGTGCTTGCCATGTTCATCCCGATCGTAACGGCGATGGGAGGCAACGCCGCCGTACAGAGTGCAGCGATCGCCGTGCAGGGGCTTTCGTCGGGCGACTTGTGGATGGGAGACATAGGCGCGCGCATCCTGAAAGAGATGGTCGTGGCTCTGATAAACGGCGTCGTGCTTGCTGCGTTGCTCTGCATCGCCGTCTTCGTCTTCCAGCTTGGCGACGTGCCCCTCTTGGCCCTGACGCTTGGAGCTACTATGCTCACCGTGATTGTACTGGCTACGACCAACGGAGCGCTGGTTCCTTTCGCATTGAAGTGGCTGGGCATCGACCCGGCCAGTGCGATGGGGCCGTTTGTGACTACCCTGAACGACATCATTGGACTTACAGTCTACTTCATCTATGCGACCACGCTCTACCTCGGGTAGTCGTATCGGGCAAGCACTCTGTAGAACAGAGATGTTCGCAGGGCGTGGTCAAACCTGAGCGAGTGGCCTGCCTGTGCCGGTAGGTTTGTGCAAATTCCCCATACAGTTGACGATACCTGACCCCGGTGTGCTCACCAGGCACATCGGGGTTTTCTGTTGCGGCTGTGTAAAGATATTGCTTTGAAATGCAATCCGGAAAGAATCTGAAAGCCGGCGATGTATGATGAAATCGGAGCCCAAGTCATTGGTCTGAATTTCACTAAATAATGTTTCCTGGAACAGAGCTTCATTTAGGTCTTGGTTTGCATGCTCGTAGAGCCATTTGAAGCTAAAAAGCAGTCAAAACAGGCGCTGAGGCCGGGAAAAGCGCTATCGATTCAGGCTACCGATGATCGCATACACTAAGCACCTCGTTGCACTGGAGTCCCTGTCTATATTTCTTGACAATCCCTTTTTATTTTCTTAACTATGCAATGTGCAGTTGTAACAAAAAAGCTATTCGCTGAAAATGAAGGAGTCGCACAGTCGTGCTTCGTATTTCCGGATTGCTTGAAGCCAGACCAGTCCGTGCTTTAGTATTTCGCCTACAGACAGTAGCACAAGACTGAGAAGACGTCGCTGCCATTCGTTCTCTTTGCAAAAAAAGCTTGACGCATACCATGAGTAGACGTGTTACGAGTTTAATCAGCGCACTTGCGCTGCTCATTTTCTTACCGGGGCTTGTGTCAGCCCAGGAAGGAAACATAAGTGGTACTGTCATTGACGGCACTACCGAAGATCCCCTTCCTGGGGCAACCGTTCAGATCGTTGGTACATCCATTGGGGCAGCTACCAATGCAGACGGCGAGTATGAACTGGTTGGAATTCCGGCAGGCGAACAGACCGTTCGTTTTTCATTTGTTGGATATGATGCACTCGAAGAGCAAGTAGAAGTGCTTCCTGGAGAAACCATCACCGTTGATGCGGCCCTGATTCCGGGCTCGGCAGAACTTGACCAGATCGTCGTTACGGGGGTTTCCGTCGGTACGGACACCCGTAAGCTGGGCTTTACAGTCTCGAAGGTCGGCGGCGATCAACTTCAGGAAGTGCCAGGTACAGATCCTGCTAACGCGTTGCGTGCTAAAACGCCGGGTGCCCGTATTGTGCAGGCCTCAGGTCAGCCTGGTACAGCGCCATCTGTACGCTTAAGGGGAACGACCACGCTTTCAGGTAGCCAGGAGCCGCTCGTTGTAATCGACGGAGCAATAACCAGTGGCGGCCTTGAGGATATCGATATGCAATCGGTCGAGTCCATTGAGATCGTGAAGGGGGCCGCTGCGGCTTCCCTCTACGGCTCGCTCGCTGGTAACGGAGTGATTCAGATTATCACGAAGCGTGGAGCTGACGACGCTGGAACGACGCGCGTCACCGTGCGGAATGAATTTGGCTTCACACAACTGGCAAATAAAATCGATCTGTCTGATCACCACAATCGGGGCCAATTGGATGAAGACGGAAATGTGGTCTCACGTGATTTCCGTGAGCAGTGCAATCCAGATGCGTCCAACCCATTCTTTAGAGATGATGGCTCGCCATGCAACATCAACCCGGAGCTGCCGAGCGGGGTCTTCCAGAACCCCTTTGACCGTAACTTTGACCAGCAGGACGTGCTCTACGATTCGCAAGCGTTCTTTACAAACTACGTCTCCGTTGCATCGCGGCAAGACAACCTGAACTACCTCCTCTCATTCGAGAACTCGCAGAATGACGGGGTTGTAACAGGTGTTGATCCATATAAACGCCGGAATCTGCGTCTGAACGTTGACAACCAAGTTTCTGACCGTGTTGACGTAGCCGTGTCGCTGCTTTACAGTAACTCGGATGGAACGGACGCACTCGAACAGGGCCAGGGGGCGAACAACCTCTTCTATGGCGCGCTGCTCTCATTCCCTGACCTGGATCTGCGTGCACCGGCTCCAGAAGGAGTGGATGCCCCATTCAACCCGTTCTCTACGGCGGGTAACGCTGCAAACCCGTTGTACCGAGCAGCTGTCATTGATCGTGATTTCGGTGGGGAACGCCTCTTCGGAAACTTCTCTGTCAACTATGATGCCACCGATTGGCTGACACTTGACGGTCAGTTCTCTTGGGATGATGATACGGACACCTTCTCGACGCTGACCCCACAGGGTACCTTCCCAACAGACCCTGCAAGTCCGCGCTCACAGGGGGCGCTCTTTAGCTTTGAGTCAAATGAGCGACTGCTCACGACGACGTTCCGAGCATTGCTCTCCTACGACTTTGGAGACCTCTCAACGCAGCTCGTCGGGCGGTATGTTTATGAGGATCGTGAGATTCAGTCCCAAAGTGTGTCGGGGTCTGATTTCCTGGCGCGCGACGTACCCCGGTTCGGAAATACCGACCGCGATAATCTGAACGTAGGAAATGAGTTTCAGGCAACTATCCGCTCTGAAGACATCGTTGGAAACCTGGTACTCGATTATCGAGACCGGTATATCGTCGATGCAGTCCTCCGTCAAGAGCGTGTGTCGCTCTTTGGCCCTGATGCCCGTGACAAGACCTACTGGCGTGTTGCTGGTACCTGGCGAGCCACACAGGACTTCACCATTCCAAACATTCAGGAGTTGAAGTTTCGTGGCGCACTGGGAACGTCAGGTTCGCGTCCGCCTTTTGTTGCGCAGTACGAAACGTTCAGCGTGAGCCCTTCGGGTATCACGAAGAACGTACTGGGGAATCGTAATATCCAGCCGGCTGATGTCTTTGAATTTGAAGTCGGTGTCGACGCCAGCTTCCTGGATCGGTTCTTCTTTGAAGGGACCTATGCAGCAGCGGATGCTGCAGACCAGGTGCTCCTCGTACCCCTTTCTGCTTCTGCTGGCTTCAACAGTCAGTACCAGAATGCTGCAACCATTGAAACGTCCACATGGGAGTTTGCCGCAGGCGGACAGCTCATTGATCAAGGCGACTGGGGGCTCGACTTCGGCGTTGTGTTCGATCGTACTCGCCAGCAAGTCACCTCGCTCAACCGCCCGTCCTTCAACCTCAACGTTGGGGGGGCCCTTAACATCTTCCGGATTGAGGAAGGGGTTGACCTTGGTGTCATGTATGGCAACCAGTTGGCTTCGTCTGTTGACGACCTGCTCTTTGATGAGAACAATTGCCTCGTCGGCGAAGGAGGATGCCTGAATCCAGGTGACCTGACCATCAATGACGATGGATATGTCATTGAAGCAGGTACCGAGTATACGCTCGACGAAAATCCGTTCTACATCCGTGATGAGAATGGAGCTGCGATCACAACGAAGATCGGCGACTCCAATCCCGACTTTAATATGGGGCTCAACACGACGTTGCGGTACAAAAACTGGCGTCTCTTCACCACGGTCGATATTGAGCAAGGAGCTGATGTGTATAACTACACGCGCCAGCTTCTCTACTTCAATGACCGCCACGGTGACCTCGACCAGACAGACCGCCCAGAAGGCGAGCGCCGCCCGGCCAGTTACTACCAGGGGCCGCTTTACAACCAGGCAAGTGCTTCCTCGCACTTCGTAGAAGATGCCTCGTTTGTGAAGCTGCGTGAGGTCTCTCTGAGCTACCGGTTTACAAACGACTTTGTAAACCGAATCGGTCTCGGAGGAGCGATCCACGACGCCCGAGTTTCGATCCTGGGACGGAATCTGCTCACCTTCACAGACTATGGCGGATTTGATCCTGAGGTGTCAACATCCAGTGCGAGTCAGCCTGTGAACTACAAGTTTGACGAGTTTGGATATCCAAACTTCCGCACGTTCTCGGCCTCTATCGAGATTCGCTTGTAACCTGCCAAGCAGGTAGCTGCTGCCAGCCAGGAGGCAGAGAGCGGGATCCAGTTCTCTGTCTCCTTCGGCGCAGTTTCTGTAGCGCGGCCCAACACGTTATACTTGATCGTGCGATGATCCTTCTGGGTCCGTGCCAGGCGATCTCTCACTACCCATGCTTAAGTCTTTACAGTCACTTATGACTTCTATGCGATACAATTTACTCTTCGTTTTTCTGTTAGCCAGTCTGGTTGCATGGTCTGGCTGCGACGGAATTGCTAACCTTGACGTTGAAAACCCCAACGCTCCTGATGCCGATCGGGCTATCACTGACCCGAGTGATCTCCAGTCCATTCTTGCCGGAGCCTACTCCAGCTGGTGGAACGGAAGCTACTCGAACACGCCGCAATCGGTACCCCAGCCTCACCTTGACGGATGGGCTGATGCACAGACGACAACGAATGCATTCCGCGGATTCTGGAATGTCGCGGTCGATGAACCGCGTGCCCAGTTTCCCAACACGCTCTCGTTTGGTGACCTTAGCATTGTTTCGAATCCATGGAGCAACCTTAACTCAGCAATCTCATCTGCGAATGATGTGATCCGCCAGATCGAAGAGAACGATTTTGAGGTGATCATTGATGGGAATGACGAAACCCCCGAAACATTGGCCGGAGCGTATTTCGTACGTGCCCTCTCCTATGGCCATCTGGCGAACTACTTCAACCAGGCGTTTATCGTACAGGCCGACTTTGGACAGGAAGAGCTTGAGGCATTGGAGTTCTCAGACTATGAAGCTATACTTGCTCAGGCTCGGAGCGATTTCGACCAAGTACGCTCCATTGCTCAAGAGCCAGGTTTTTCCGGACTTGACGGAAGCCTGCTTCCTTTCTCAATCGACCCAGGACCGGGGCGTCTCGTAGAGATGGCTAATTCGTTTGAGGCACGATTCATTGTCAGCAATCCGCGTACGCCTGCTGAGAACGATGCCGTCGATTGGGGGGTTGTGCAGACACTTGCACAGAACGGTATTCAGGATGATATCATCATCGAACTGGACGGCCAAAGCTGGTTTAATAACTACCAGTATATTAGTGGTCTCTACTGGTACTGGCGTGTTGATAACCGCATCATCAACATGATGGATGAGAGTTATCCGATCAAGTACCCGGCTGACCGAGCAGGTAGTGCCCTTGATCCGGCTCAGTCTGATGACGCTCGCCTCTGCCCGGCCTCTGGAGAGGAAACACAGGGCTCCGGAATTGCAACAGCTCGGGAACTCGGCTGCTACTTCGTCTACGATACTGACCAGAGCTTCTTCACGGAAAGCCGTGGTCGCACTCTTCAGAGCAACTACTGGTACGGACGTGACTTTGTGGACCAGCAGTGGAACGAGACGCCGTTTGCTGCAGGACCAAGCCCTATCTTTCTCGCTGAAGAAAACCGCCTCATGGAAGCTGAGGCAGCGATTCGTGGCGCTGGCGACGTAGCTGGAGCTGTGGGAATCGTGAACAGCGGTTCGCGTGTCAATGCTGGTCAGCTTGAGCCTCTCGGCACAGGTATATCAGCCGATGAAGCGCTCAAAGCCATCTATTACGAGCGCGACATTGAGCTGTACCGTACCGGTATGGGGCTCCCTTTCTGGGACTTGCGCCGTACGGGACGTATGCAGGCAGGTACGCCGCTTCACCTTCCTGTGCCAGCCACTGAACTGCAGACCATCGGTGAAGAGTTGTACACCTTCGGTGGTGTGTCTAATGCCGGTCAGCCCGGTACTGCGTCAGGCGATAACGCATGGTGCGACGAAGGCGAACTGAGCTGCGACGGACCGTTCGAAGCGCCGTCAGCGCCCGCCGTCATGGAAGGTCTGATGCTTCCTGCTGGCACACCAGCTACAGACGGTCGGACGTTCCCGCAGCGCTAACAGCATCACTGATCGGGGCACCATACCCGAAGGTTGTGTGCTAACTCACAGGTGCGCGGTGCAGCGTGCACGCACACGAGTCATGTACCTCAAAAAGGGCACGAGAGATGATTCTCTCGTGCCTTTTTTGTTTGAGAAAATCCTTGCTCTCTCGGCTCCAAATAGCGTTTCAGATGTTGCCCGGCATCCGTAACGATTGTGGTCGAAAACGGGTCTTTAATCCGCATTTCGTCTTCAGTAGATGCAATCTACATGCAAACAGTTGACGTTTGGGTCGTGTCTTGATAAAAGTGTAGTAGTCAAAAGCAGTTCGTATAGCTTCTGTCCACAATACGGACAATACGAGCTGTGTTGTAGCCGCGCTTAGTGTCAAACAAAGAGCATATATGTACGCTCAGTTGTCGCGCCGACTCCCTTCCAGTATCAATGCCTGTCTACGAAAGATATGTAGATAGGCGGTCGCCGGCTTCCCTCGGTCAGCCTTCGAGCGCCTCTTTCTGGTTAGCCGACTGCTAACAGACGGCTACTGATTCAGTGCGCTTCAGCGCGCCGTAGTCCCAACGAGCAGCGTTTCCATCGGGGTGACCATACGGGTATCTGTGTCTGACACAGCGTCGTTCGTCGTCCATTCCTATGGAATACAATCCCGAGCCATGCACAAGTTTTTATCGCAGTTTATAACCGGGGTCTTGGTGCTTTTTATGGCACCCGGACTCGTAGTAGCCCAGAGCGGCACGGTGACTGGAACGGTCACTGATGCTGAGACGGGCGAGCCCCTGCCGGGCGCAAACGTTGTCGTTATCGGCACTGAAATTGGCGTTCCAACCGATGTTGACGGCACGTTTCGACTACAGAATGTACCCGCAGGCGACCAGGTCATCCGAGCCACCTTTGTCGGATACTTCCAGAACGAGCAAGACGTCACTATAGAAGAAGGCGCCGTTACGGAGATCGACTTCCAGATGGAGCCCGACCTGGCCGACCTCGGCGAGGTTGTTGTAACCGGGCTGGGTATCCAGCGCGATCGGGGGCAGGCGCAGGTATCGGTGGGCCGCATCGACGCCGATGACCTCTCTGACCGGGCCAGCTTCCAGGACGTTTCGCAGCTCATCGGAGGCAATGTGGCCGGTGTGAACGTGCAGGCTGCTTCCGGAAATATAGGTGGAGGCATCCGGTTCAATGTACGCGGAGGTGGCGGACTGGGCGGCGACGGCCAGCCTGCTATCTACATTGATGGCGTGCGCATCGATAACTCAGAAATCGCCGGATTTGGCGGTGGTGGACAGGGGATCTCGACCCTTGCCGACTTGAACCCCAATGATATTGAGTCGATCGACGTGGTTCGCGGACCTGCTGGAGCGGCCATCTACGGCACCGAAGGAGCCAACGGCGTCGTGCTCATCACGACCAAAAGCGGCTCGTTCTCTGCTGAGCCCACGTTTGACCTGCAGTACAGAGGAACGTTTGGCTTTAACGAGCAGGGAGATCAGACCTTCGATCCTGATGTTTTCGATGACGGCGATATCAACCGGGGCGAGTTGGCCAATGACCTGTTTCGCCGCGGCGCCATTCAGCAGCATCAGGTGAGCATTTCAGGCGGAACCGAGTCGGTACGCTACTACGCCTCCGTTGATAACCGTCAAGAAGACGGCGCGCTGCCCAATAACTCGGGCGACCGCACAAACCTGCGCGCCAACTTTGAGGCTTTCCCCATCGACGAACTCAGTGTACGGGCCAGCGCAGGATATACGGCTAACGTGCTGAATCGTCCTGAAAATGACAATAGCATTCAGGGATCCATTGGCGAGACGCTTCTTGGCCCAACGCCCTACTTCCTCACCGACAGCCTGGCGATCTTCAATATTGAAGATGTGCAGCGTGTGAACCGCTTTGTTGGATCGGTGCGAGCCGAGTACACACCCATCGAAAACCTCACATTCACAGGGTCGGCCGGATACGATGCCTCTACACGGCGCCAGGACCGTACGCGTCCTGTCGGGTTCAGCTATCCGGGCATTGGTACCACCGGCGAACGCAACTTCTTCAATCGCAACAATGAGCAGCTAAACGCTGATCTGCAAGCACAGTACAGCTATGAGCCGGTTTCAGGGGTTGCCGCTACCAGCCTCATCGGAGGGCAGTTCACCCAGCAGACCCTGCGTACCTCGTTTGGAACCGCTCAGGAGTTTGCAACCGATGTGATCACAAATATCGGCGCCGGAGATGACTTTACAACGTTGAATGAGGACTTCCTCAATGAGCGAACAGGGGGTATCTTCGCGCAGCAAGAGCTCGTCTTTGGAGATACGTACTTCCTTACGGGGCAGCTTCGTCGCGACGTCGCCACCGCCCTTGGTGAAGGCGTAACAGACGTGTGGTACCCAAGCGCAAGCGCTGCAGTGCGTCTGGATCGGTTTGACGCGATACCAGAAGTCTTTACGCTTCTGCGTCCACGTGTGGCATACGGAGCTACCGGGAACCTGCCGGGCATCGTAGACGGCGAGGCATTGCGCTACAACGCAAGAGCCTCCGGGTTTGGAGCCGGAGCAACGATCGGTTCTGTTGGGAATCCACAGCTCGTTCCCGAGCGCGTCCAAGAAGTTGAGGCGGGCGTCGACGCTGACCTCTTAGACCAGTACTCCATCGAGGCGACGTACTACTACAGCTTCGCTAACAACTCGATTATCGACCAGCCGCTGGCGCCGTCTACCGGATTCGGAGCAGGGACGCTTCCGAGTAACGTAGGAGGCATCGAAACGCAAGGCGTAGAGCTGGGCGTTGGGCTTACCCCACTCCTTCGGGAAAACGCGCGCCTGGATCTGAACCTGACCTATGCCTACCAGACAAGTGAAGTTACCGACACCGGCGAGGTCGAAAATATCTTCGACGGGTTCGACGTAAATGTCATCCGCGAAGGCCTGCCCCGCAGCGCGTTCTTCATTCAGGAAGTGATCGGGGCGCAGTTTGATGACCAGGGCGTGTACATTGGCCCGGAAGCAACGGCGGAGCGTCAGGTGCTCGGGCAGCCTATTCCTGAACACACAGGAGGACTGCGGTTCAACCTTACGCTCTTTCAGGACCTCTCGGTCTCCGGACTCGCCGAGGTTGCACTCGGACATCAGGTGTACAACAACACGCTGCGTTTTGCTGCTTTCGACGGTACAAATGCAGAGCGTAACCGCCTGGTCGGAGACCTTGGAGAACTGACTCCGGGTACCGATGAATATCGGGCTACAGCCGAAGCGCTTGCCCGTACGAACCCGAACTTCCAGGGCAACTTCATTGAAGACGCTGACTATCTCAAAATGCGCGAGCTGAGCGTCAACTATGACTTCAGTAGCCTCATTCAGGAGGCGAATGTCGCGGGGGTCAGCACACTACGTCTGGGCGTGTCGGCTCGCAATCTGTTTACCGTTACCGGATACAGCGGGGCCGATCCCGAAGTAAACTTCGCCGGGTCGCGCTCGCTGAGCCGTGGACAGGACTTCCTCACGCTTCCCACACCACGGCAGTTCACGATAAACGTGACCGTCGGGTTTTAGACGAGGTCTGCGACTGCTGCTACAGGCCGCCTGAAAAGGCGGCCCGGCAGCTTCCTCCATTAGCCATGTGCTATCCATAGCCTTACAACAGATCCATGAGAACACTTTTATATACTACCGCTGTAGCCTTGCTGCTAACATTTGCAGCATGCGATACGCTGGTAGAAGACGTTGACGACCCCATTAACACGGCATCGGATGAGGCCCTGAACAGTGCTGATCAGGTTGACTTCTTGATCAGCGGCGTAGAAGGACGCTTTGCGTCTACCCACGATCGTACCGGACTCTTCACCAGTATCCTGTCAGACCAGTTCATATTTGGCGGATCCGGAGCTACGTTTCCCACCTATCGCCAGCTCGACGAGGCAGACATTAACCTGGATAACAACTCGGTTGATGGAAGCCTCGTGCAGCTCGGGGAATATCGGTTCCTCGCTGACGAACTGCTCCGCCGGGCCGAAGCCATCGATGGCCTGTCTCCTGCTGAAGGGGGATGGCCCGAAGGCGAGGCCGATCCGGCGCGTGCACGCATGTTCTTCAAGGCTCACTTTCACGGCGCCCTTGCTCGGTACTTCTGGGCCGCGTTCTATGGACGCGATGCACAAGAAGGAGGCGGCGTAATCAGCGAGCTTGACTCGCCGGAAGATACACAGCGAGGTGAGTTCGTGCCCTCAGACGAGCTATACCAGCGAGCTACCGACCGCCTCGAAGAAGAGGCCCTGCCGCGCGCAGCCAACTTTCTTGGAGAAGGTCAAGGCTATGATAGCCGGGTCATACATACCATCTTAGCGCGCATTGCGCTCTTCCAGGGAGACCTCGATGCAGCACGTTCATATGCGGAGAGTGGACTGTCTGAAGGCGATGCCCCCTTCCAGGCGCAGTATCTCGATCGCACAGGGGGCGGCGCTAACTTCTGGTTTGATGCTGGGGGACCCGGACGCGTACAGACGCTTGCTGCCCCGCGATTCTTTAACGGAGACGACTACCTCAACGAGGATCTTGAGGCAGCAGAGGCAAACCGCATCCCTGTCGTGCCAAACTTCGATGGAGATGGAAACCTGCTGGGACATCGCCAGGGGCTCTACAACGAACGAGGCGCTGCGATCGATTTTGCCACGTGGCAGGAAAATGAGCTGATCTTAGCAGAGATTGAGCTGCGTGAGGGCAGCGGCGACCCGTTGGCACGTATCAACGCAGTGCGCGCCAGTCATGGACTTGATGATCTCGCAGAGGCCACACTCGATGTGCTGTTCACGGAGCGCGACAAAGAGCTCTTCACGCTTGGCTACCGCCTGGTTGACCAGCGTCGCATCACTGAGCAGGGGATCGATGTGGACGAAGATCTGCACGGCTGGCACCGCGACGCGGATGCCTGGTGGTACCTCCCCATCACGCTTGCAGAACGTAACGACAATCCTAACTTTTAGGCGTTGGTGAGCAGCCTCTACTGTGCTGTATGAACGAAGGCCTCCTGACTATCAGGAGGCCTTCTGTGTTTGTGTCAACCACAACAGACTCTCATGTGAGGGGTGACATGTGAAGGGTGAAACTCAGGGTTATTTGGGGCAGGCAGGCAAAGAAGACTCTATGAACGCTGTGTTATCTAAGCATTGCCTTTGCATCTGTGTGCGCTGATGTGTTCTTTAAGAGTCCGGATAAGTGAAACACGTAGTAAATTGCGTTTGCAAACTGTTTCATCTGCCGGAGCGTCATGTGCGTTGCGATTTGCGAGATGCTGCACGTACGACGTACCACCCGTCCCCCAATGCTGCGTATGCATTAGTACGTTGCTTGAACACGTATAACCATAAAACTCTACAGGCGCTCTTATGCCAGATTGACTTGGCTATGTGAGGGGACGCAGAAAGGTGTTCAAAAGCTTCGAGACTATGCAGTGTGAGGTCGATACCAGATCTGAGGCAGTGCATATCTTAGGTGCATATCCAAGCGTCCGTAGAGTCTTGCGTCTCGCGTGTCAGGCAACAGGTGCTCATTGCATCCTGTGCTTTACCCATCGTTTTTTCGGTCAGACAGAGGACATTACATCATGAGTAAATTAGCTACAAGGCTCTTGTGCGGGCTTGCGGTGCTGCTTTTAGCACCCGGGCTTGTTTTTGCACAAGACGGAACGATCACCGGTACGGTGACAGATGGCGAGACCGGGGAGCCGCTCCCTGGCGCTACTGTACAGATTCCCGAAACAGGTGATGGTGCCGCAACCGACGCTAACGGCGAATACACGCTCAGCGTTGCAGAAGGTACATACACGTTGTCGGCTACGTTCGTCGGGTACAGCCCCGTAGAGCGGGACGTCGAAGTTGTGGCTGGCGAAACCGTCACTGTAGACATCACGCTCGAAGTTGCTCCTGAGCAGCTCGGCGAAGTTGTCGTACAGGGGCTTGGCCTCGGTCAAGACCGGGCACGCTCTCGCGTGTCCATCGGGCGCGTTGACGCGTCTGACATTGCCGAGCGTGCCAGCTTCGACAATGTGTCGCAGCTCATCTCCGGAAACGTTGCCGGCGTAAGCGCGCAGGCTTCTTCCGGTAACATCGGTGGCGGCATTCGCTTCAACGTACGCGGCGGCGGTGGCCTCGGCGGCGACGGCCAGCCGGCCATCTACATTGATGGCACGCGCGTCGACAACAATGAGATCGAAGGCTTTGGCGCTGGTGGGCAGGGCATCTCGCCGCTTGCCGACCTGAACCCGGCCGACATCGAGAACATCGATATCATCCGTGGGCCAGCCGGTGCAGCCATCTACGGCACAGACGGATCGAATGGTGTTGTGCTGATCACAACGAAAGGGGGCTCGTTCTCCGCCGATCCGACACTCAACGTTGAGTATCGCGGAACCGCAGGCTGGAGTGAGCAGGAAAACGAGTACTCCTCCCGCAACCATGTCACGGCCGACGATGCCAACGCGCTCTTCGGAACCGGGTCGCTCCAGGAGCACCAGGTTTCCGTGTCGGGGGGGGCTGACTTCGCCCGCTTCTATGCGTCGGTCAACCACCGCATGGAAGAAGGCACGATCGCGAATAACGAAGGTGAGCGTACCAACCTGCGCGCCAACTTTGAAGCCTTCCCAACCGATGACTTCTCGCTCCGCGCAAGCGCCGGGTACACGATCAACGAACTGCAGCGCCCTGACAACGACAACAACGTGCAGGGATGGCTCGGTAACACGCTGTTGCTTCCAACACCCTATCTCTTCACGGACAGCCTCGCGATTGCCAACCTTGAAGACGTTCAGAAAATCAATCGCTTCAACGGCTCGCTCCGTGCAAGCTGGGAGCCGATTGAGAATCTGAATCTGCAGGCGACAGGTGGATTCGATACCTCGACGCGCCGCCAAGACCGTACGCGTCCGCCCGGATTTGCTTACGCAGGCATTGGCACAGATGGTGAACGCAACATATTCACCCGTCAGAATGATAACTTTAACTTTGACGCCCAGGCGAGCTACGCCTATGGTATCACAGACGGACTGCAGGCTACGACACTCCTTGGTGGCCAGTATACGGACGTCACGCGTCGTACTTCATTCAGCACTACCCGTGGGTTCGGCAACCAGTTGATTACGGACATTGGAGCCGGCGATGAACTCTTCAGCATTGGGGAAGGACTCGTCAATACCCGCACCAGTGGACTCTTCGTGCAGCAAGAGCTGGTATACGACGACACGTATACTATTACCGGTATGCTGCGCCGAGACGTAGCTACGGCCCTTGGCGAAGATGTGTCTGATGTCTTCTACCCGAGTGTTACCGGTTCGGTTACGCTGTCGAACTTCGACTGGACGCCGGACTTCTTCACGTTCCTCTCGGCACGTGCAGCCTACGGAGAAACCGGTCAGCTGCCGGGTGTGCTTGACGCGCAGTCGCTTCGTTTCTCAGCCACTGTTGCTGACTTTGGTGCAGGTGCATCAATCTCATCGGTTGGTAACCCTGAGATCGTTCCTGAGCGGATTCAGGAGCTTGAGCTCGGCATCGACGCCGATATTTCGGATCGCTACTCCTTCGAAGGTACCTACTGGTACAACTGGGCCGGCGACTCCATTATCGATGCCCCGCTTGCATCCTCAACCGGATTTGGCTTTCAGTCACTTCCCGCTAATGTCGGAAGCATCGAGAGCCAGGGAGTAGAGGTTACGCTTGGTGCCACGCCGCTCCTGTCGGAAACGGCTCGCGTCGACCTGACCTTTACCTACGGATACCAGTGGACAGAAGTGCAGGATCTGGGTCCAGATCGGGATGAGATCTTTGGTGGGTTCAACCGCAACGTGCTCCGCCCCGGATCGCCCCGTCAGGCTTTCTTCCTCGTACCGGTTACCGGTGCACTGTTTGACGCCAATGGCGTATATGCCGGTCCCGAGACGGGAGCCCGTGAAGTCGTTGGGCAGCCGATTCCTGAGCACACAGGCGGATTCCGCGTCAACGCAACGCTCTTCAGCAACCTGAGCGTGAGCGCCTTTGCTGAGTACGCCCTGGGTCACCAGGTACTCAACAACACCGCTGGGTTTGGTGCCGGTACCGGAGGATACCCTATCCGCAACGAGCTGCAGGCCCAGCTTGGCGAACTAACGCCGGGCACCGCCGAATACATCGACGTTGCGAACCGGTTGGCCCAGACAAACTCCAACTTCGACTCCAACTTCGTCGAAGATGCAGATTGGCTCAAGCTGCGCGAAGTATCGGTCCGGTACAACTTCAGCGATCTGATTCAGCGTAGTGGATCTGCGCCGATTCAGAACCTGACCGTTGGACTGGCGGCACGGAATCTGTTCACAATCACCGAATACTCCGGTCCCGACCCTGAAGTGAACTTCACTGGGGGCCGTGGTCTGATTCGCGGACAGGATTTCCTGACGCTTCCGAACTCGCGTCAATTCCAGGTTAATGTTACGCTTGGATTCTAAACGCTTCACTCGTGAAGCCCTGTTGAGATGGGCGTTGTCCGGTGCCGCACCCGATGTGCGGCACCGGCACCCATCCCACACCCAAGCACTCTTACGTACCCAACCTATTTGGATATGAAACGCATACGACTACTTACCCTTTTCATAGCGCTGTTTGCGTTCGTAAGCTTAACCGCTTGCGACTCGATCGTGGATGATACCATCGATCCGATTTCCAGCGCTGGCGACGAAGCCCTGAATGATCCAGATGAGGTAGACTTCCTTATCAATGGTATTCGGGCACGTAGCAACAACGTGCAAGACAATCTGAGCGTACAGACCAGCCTGATTTCCGACCAGTTCATTTTTGGCGGAGCAAACGGTGGAGGGGCAACCTTTCCAACGTTCCGCGACCTGATGCGCGGGCTGCCCGCAGACACCAACCCGCTGAATAATAACTCGGTGGATGGTACGCAGAACCACCTCGGACAGTACCGCTTCCTCGCAGATAACCTGTTATCTCGGGCAGAGAACCTTGGCGCCGAGGCCTTCGGAGGAACAGATGACCCACGCTGGCAGGCTGCGCAGTTCGCTGGTAACTTCCACGGAGGCATTGCCCGCTACTACTGGGCAGCCTACTTCGGTGAGACCCAGCGTAGCGGCGGCGGTGTGATCTCTGAGATTGATAGTCCAGCCGATGAAGAACGCTCAGAGTTCATTCCTTCAGCACAGATGTACGATCTGGCTGTAGAGAAGCTCGATAATGCGCTTCCTTTTGCTTCAGAATACGAAGCAAAGGTCATTAACTCGGTGAAAGCCCGTATTGCTCTCTTCCAAGACGATGTGAGCGCTGCAGAATCTTTTGCTGAGAATGGTCTGGAACCCGGTGACGCGCCGTTCCAGAATCAGTACGTTGACCGTTCCGGAAACCAGTCCAACACATGGGACACACAGGGAGGTATTGGACGTGCACAAACCGTTCCCGCACCACGCTTCTTCTATAACGATGAGTACCTCGGTGGAGATTTCGATGCGGCTGAATCTGCACGTATCCCGTTGATCGACCCCGACGCTGTTGGAATTCCAGCCGACTTCGGTGAGGTAACCGAAGCTGGGCTTCTAAATCGCGAAGCAGTACACCCGATTCGCTTCGACCTGGGGCTGGCCGTCGGTGATACGCCGCTGCTCCCCCTACAAGGGCGCTACCCCGATGCAGGTGCGGACATCAATTTCATCACCTGGCAGGAAAACCACCTGATGCTGGCCGAAGCTGCTGAACGCAGCGGAGATAGCGCGGGCGCTCTTGGACTGGTGAACGAAGTCCGTGGCTCATACGGAGTTGATACAATCGATTCCGCTGACTACGATGGGCTCAATACCATCTTCGTGGAACGTGACAAGGTCACCTTCACGACGGGCATCCGCCTGGTTGATCAGCGCCGTGCTACAGAGTTTAACCTCGACGCAGAAGGACTGGATCTTGACCTGCACGGCTGGCACCTCGACGATAACGTCTGGTGGTACCTGCCGATCACGCTGGCTGAGCGCCTCAACAACCCGAACCTCCCGAATGAGCTTCCCTGATGCGCGTAGCACATAGACAGCTACCGCATGAACCCTCGTTCGTGAGTGCATAACTGCACGGAGCAAGCCCTCTGCCCTGAAAAGCAGAGGGCTTGTTCTATTTATGTACAGTCACTGCGCATCCTCCTCTGTGTGGACTTCCTTGCGCACTGGAAAAAGAAAACAGACTCGTCCACTTTGCAAAGAAACGGATAACAGAACG
>NZ_JARWGJ010000210.1:0-4218 GCF_040409695.1 Longimonas sp. | reverse complement strand
GTTTCGTGGCGCGGCGTCGACGGCCCAAACACCGCGATTGAACTCGGCCAGAATAGCTTCAGGGCGTGCTCACGCGACAGATCGAGCATGTGCTTCAGCCCGTTCATGTTCACGTCCCACGCCCGATCAGGGTGCTCCTCGCCCGTAGCCGAGAGCAGACTGGCCAGATGGTAGACCGTCGTAACACCATGTGCTTCAATCACCGTAGCAAGCGCATCGCGGTCGCGCACATCGGCCGCCACGTGCGGACCCTTCACACCACCGCCCGGCGCGCGCAGGTCGAGTCCGACCACCGCGTCCGCCCCCCGGTCTGCGCGCAGCCGTGCCACCAGCTCACTCCCAATCTGTCCGTTCGCACCCGTAACAAGGATTGTCCCCATAACACACCGTGAACCCGTAGTTCGTTGTACTGCTTTAACTGATATACGCAAGCTCCTTCCGCAAGGTCGAATACCCGCACACACGATAGTCCAAAACGGCAGCCCTCCCTACACGTTCGGAACCGCTTCCACTATTCGCGCAATGTTCCACGGTTCAGGGCACAGGTGCAAGGGTAATAGCACAGGTACAGATAGCACAGGCACAGGGGGATGCGCACGGGCGGCGATGGCACGCGGCCTGGGCTATGTCATCCGGCCCAGCGTCTCAATAAGATGGTGTGCATCTGCTACGCGAGCTCGGGCTTCATCCCGGTCACTGGGGACGCCCGCTCCGAAGGCCTGGTCGCTGTAGAGCGCCACCACCCCATGCCGGGCCAGCGCGTCGAGCGAACGGGCGTGGTCGTACGGCATCGCCTCGGGCCAGGTGAGCTGGTCGGCCAGGTACGCTACGTCGTGGCTCACGGGGGGCGCTTCGCTGTGCTGCGCGCGGTAGGCCGCCTTGAGTGCCTTCTCGACGGCGAGATGCGCCATCACGGCAGCATGACGTGCGAATCCCCCCTGCAGCAGATGCTCGGCAGCCCGCAGATCCTGCTGGCTCTGCCGCCACCACGTATCGCCTGATGCCTGTAGATGGATGGTCGCCATGATCGTAGCGATTGGGAGCAGCGGTTAGGTCGCAGCAGTGAGGGAGCAGCTTAGTCGACAGAGGAGGCCGCCGGACTGCTTTCAAGCACCACGCCGGGCTCCAGCGGACGGATGCAGACGCGGTCGCCGGGTTGAAAAGAGAAGCGGTTGGAGGTGTGCACCAGGTACTCGCTTTCGTTGCAGGCCACCCGGTACGTGATGTCGTGTCCTTTAAACGCACGCTCAACCACCTTACCCGACGTGCGCGGGTCGGGGTCGGCCACGTCGTTGGGCGCGGCCAGGGTGAGGTGCTCCGGGCGTAGCGACACCAGCACGCGCCCCGACGCCTCCCGGTTCAGCGGCAGCCGTCCGATCGGGGTGTCGGCATGCGCACCGTCGGCATCGGACATCAGCAGATTGGTGCGTCCTAAGAACTGCGCCACGAAGAGGGTGCGCGGCTGGTAGTAGACCTCCTCGGGGGTGCCCACCTGCTCAATGCGACCCTGCCGCATCACCGCAACGCGGTCGGCAAACGAGAGCGCCTCCTCCTGGTCGTGCGTCACAAGCACGGCACTGAGCCCATTGTCCTTTAGCAGCGTACGCACTTCCTGACGCGTACCCTGGCGCAGCAGCGCATCCAGATTGGAAAACGGCTCGTCGAGCAGAATGAGCTCCGGCTTCGGCGCCAGCGTACGGGCCAGCGCCACGCGCTGCTGCTGCCCGCCCGACAGGTGGTGCGGATTCCGGTCGGCGTAGGACTGCAGGCCCACCATCTGAAGCGCCTTGCGCGCGCGGCCTTCCTTGTCTTCAAGATCGTGATAGCGCAGCCCGAACAGCACATTGTCGAGTACGCTCAGATGCGGGAAGAGCGCATAGTCCTGAAAGACGAGTCCGATGCCGCGCTGCTCGGCGGAGACGTGTGTGTCGTTGCTGGCGAGCGTGCGGTTGCGCATCTGCACGCGGCCCGAGGAGCAGCGTTCGAATCCCGCAATGCACCGTAGCATGGTCGTCTTGCCGCACCCGCTGGGTCCGAGGATCGCCAGGATCTCGCCGTCGTGCACCGTAAACGAGACCCGGTCGACCGCGGGCGGGGCCTCGGTCTCGTAGTGCTTGGTGATACGGTCAACGGTGAGGATCGGGTCGGTCATAGCAGGCACAGCCGGTAGACATCCGGCATGTAAACATCATCCTGTGAACAGGCAGATTGCATTTTGTTTACAGGGGACTTACGGAGCAGATGCAGCATGCGTTTTGCGACTCGTTGATTTTTCGCGAACCAGCAAGAGTCCAACAAAGGCTGCAGAGAACGCCATAATAGCGAGGGCATAGGGCGCAGCCGAGGCAAACATCGCCTCGTTGGCATAGCTCCACACGTTGAGCGCCACGGTTTCGAATCCCATAGGCGAGAGCAGAAACGTGATCGGCAGCTCTTTCATCGCCGAGAGGAAGACAAACGCGATGCTCACGGTAATACCTGGACGCAGCAGCGGAAGCGTGACGCTGACGAACGCCTGCATGGGCGTGCGCCCGAGCGAGCGGGCCGCTTCTTCGACATTGGGCGGCGCCTGGTACATCGAGCTGCGAATGGGTCCGATGGCCTCGGCCATGAAGTGCAGTGCGTACGCCACGATGAGGAGTCCGAGCGTCTGGTACGCAAACGGTAGCACCTGCAGCGTAAACACGATGAGCGCCAGCGCAAACGCCAGCGGCGGCGTGGCATAGCCAAGATACGCCACGCGTTCGAGTCCGGAGGTAAGCTGCGAGGGCATGCGCACGCTGAGGTAGGCCACGGGGATGGCGAGCGTCGCTGCAAGGAGCGCAGCCGGCGCCGAGGCCGAGAACGAATCCCAGAGCGCCGAGGCGAGTCCGCCCCAGGGCACCCCAACGTCGACCGACGCGCTCATCCAGTAGATGATGGTAGCCACCGGTACCACCACCGACGCGAGACCAACTGCTCCGACAAACCCATAGGCCGGGGCTGTCCATGCGCCGAGGCGAAGCGGCGTGGCCTGGCGCCCGGTACCTGTGCCGGTACGGTGGTAGAGGAGTCCCTTAAGCAGGCGCGCCTCCAGAAAGAGCACGGCGATGGTCAGTGCCAGCAGCATGAGCGCAAGCCAGGCGGCGTAGATGCGGTCGTAGGAGGCGGCGTACTGCAGATAGAGCGCGTAGCTGAACGTTTCGAAGCGCATCAGCGAAACGACCCCAAAGTCGCCAATGACGTGCAGTCCCACGAGGAGGCCACCTGCAAGGAATGCCGGACGTAGCTGCGGCAGCACCACGCGCAGAAAGACCTGCCAGCGCGGATAGCCAAGCGCCTGCGCCGACTCCTCGATGGCCGGGTCGAGTCCGAGCAGCGCGGTGCGCAGGTTCAGAAAGAGATACGGGAACGTGCCCAGGCTGAGCGCCACCCAGGCACCCGTGTACCCGCTGAGGCGGTCCAGGGGGAGTCCGATTGTTTCCGCGATCACGCCCTGGCTGCCGGTAGCGCCCAGCAGGGCGTAGGCCATCACGTATCCGGGAATGGCCAGCGGCAGCACGCCGAGCCAGGTGAGGGCCCGCTTGCCGGGGAGGTCGGTGCGCGTGGTGAGCCAGGCCAGCGGGAACGCGAGCAGCACGGTGCCGGCGAGCACTCCACCCGTGAGCGCGAGCGTATTCCAGAGCAGCTCCAGGTTACGCATCCGCACAACGAGCGCGTAGAGCTCGCTCGCATCCGCCTGAAACGCGCGAATGAGCAGGTAGCCCAGAGGAATGAGCACGCCAATCACCACAAACGCGACCGGTAGGAGCAGATACCACCGGTCGCGCAGCTGGTCGCGCCACAACGTACGCCAGTACTCAGGAATCACAGCAGGGCAGAGAGCCTATCGAGAAAGAGGCAGTAGGGCCAGAGGATCGCGAGACTACAGGAGTCCTTCGTCACGAAGCAGGTCGAGCGCACGGTCGATGTCGCGCAGCTCTTCGAAGTCAAAGTCGGGACTTGCCTGCAGCGCTTCGCGAACGGGAAGCATGTAGGCGGGCACCTCGATACCTTCGATGACCGGGTACTCGTTCAGGGTTTCAGCGGCGAAGGTCTGTGCCCCGGTGTCGAGCAGGAAGCGCAGGAAATCTTCGGCGTCATCGGGTCGGCTGCTGGTCTGCAGCACGCCCGCACCGGTAACGAGCGCGAGATTGCCTACGTCGCCGTCGGCGAAGCGGTAGATGTCGACGGGAGCGT
>NZ_JARWGJ010000209.1:0-21169 GCF_040409695.1 Longimonas sp. | reverse complement strand
GCTTACATCAGGGCTGGGTCGGGGGGCGTTCTGTCGGATGGCGTTCCATCTGCTGTAGCCGCTGCAGATGCGTCTGCGCATAGGTCTGTCGGATACTTGGGCCCGGCTGCGGACCATCCATCGTATCGAGGATGGAAACGCCTGCGTTGATGAGCGAGTCGGCGCGGGCGTGCTGGTTTTGATGGGCTGCTATCATGCCGTAGTGTACGTTGGCGAGCCCACGCTCCAGCGAGCTGTCGGGGTGAATGCGCTGCACCGACCGAAACGCTGCTTCTGCGTTTGGAGCGGCGCTGGACGTAGGCTGCCGCATACGCTGCGCATACGCAAGGTCGAGCTGGGTGCGTACAACGAAGGAGTGCTCGGGATGCAGGATATCTTCGAAGATGTGCAGGGCCTCTTTGAATGCATCACGCGCTTCTGTGAAGCGCTCGCTGTACAGGTAGAGCATGCCCCGCTCACGGAGCGTCATGGCGGTGCCGGTCTGGGGCGTATCGTGAATGCGGAGGCGCAGCGCCAGCGCTTCTTCAAAGAGCGAATCGGCATCCGCAAGGGCTCCCTGGTCACGCACAGTCATAGCCAGGTTGTTCAGGGTGAGCGCGACGGTCTCGTGGTCATCCCCGAAGAGCGCGCGGCGCATCTGCAGGGCTTCGCGCAGCAATGGTTCGGCTTCTTGAAAGCGCCCCTGATTCATGTAAAGGGCCCCCAGGCTGTTCAGGCTTACAGCTATCTGTGGATGAGGCTCGTCCAGCACATTGCGCTGTCCGCGAAGGGCCTGCTTGTACATGGCTTCGGCTTCGGCATAGGCGCCCTGGTTGTGCAGCGTAATGCCAAGCCGTTTCTGGCTCTGCAGCGTCTGGGGGTGATTGGGACCGAGCGCAGCGCTCCGTACGTCTACATTGTCGCGATGCAGCGCTTCGGCCTGTTCGTACTGGCCTTGCCGCCGCAGTACGTATGCAAGCCGGTGCTGCGCCCGGGTCCGGTCGAGGACATGGGTTTCCCCGTGCTGGCTCCAGATCGAAATGGACGTGCGCAGGGCAGTCTCCGCTTCTTCAAATGCATCGGTCGCAGCGAGCAAGGCACCCATCTGCTTCAGGCCCTCGCCCCGACTCGGGTGATCTGGGGGCAGATGCTCTTGTTGGAGGGCAAGCGCTCGTTCGATAAGTGGGCGCGCCGTGTCGTATGCCCCTACGCGCCGGTAGACGCGTCCAAGAGCAAGGCGCATCTGCGCTTCAACCTCGGGCTGGCCCTGCATATGTTCGATACGTGCCAGGCCATGGTCGAGCAGGTCTTGAGGGGTGATGGCGCCGCCACGTGCTTCAGCAGGGTCGCCCATTTCGATCAGGTCGACCATAAACGCTGTAACGGCCTCTGCAGTCTCAGCATGGCGCTGGGCTGTATCGCGCTCGTTTGACAGGCGATACACGTGGAATAGACCTGAAACAGCAAAGAGAATAACCCCGACGATCGCTGCCAGCACGGAGGCTTTGTTGCGCTCTACGAACTTGCGCGTTCGGTAGCCTATCGTTGAGGGTTTGGCCTGTACGGGACGGTCGTTGAGGTAGCGCTCCAGGTCGGCGGCGAGGGCCTGGGCCGAGCGATACCGGCGCTCAGGCTCTTTGCGGAGCGTTTTGAGTATGACCGTGTCGAGGTCGCCTGTGAGCCGCTGGCTCGGGCACAAGATGGCGGACTCAGAATCGGGTTCAGTGTGCTTGCGTGCAGCTGTTGAAGGAGGCGGGGGCGATGTTTCGAGGATGGCCTGCTGCAGCTCAGACGCCGTTCCACGAAATGGGTGAGTGCCCGTGAGGACGTGATAGGCGAGCACGCCCAGCTGATAGATGTCGGTAGCGGTGGTCACGGCATCGCCCGTAATCTGCTCGGGCGATGCATAGCCCGGCGTCATCGGACGCTCGCCGGTGCGCGTTAGCGCGTTAGATTCATCGTGTTGCTCGGGCTGCAACAGCTTGGCGATTCCGAAGTCAAGCAGCTTTACCGCGCCTGTTTCGGTCACCAGAATATTTTCCGGCTTCAGGTCGCGATGCACCACCAGATTCTGGTGCGCGTGCTGCAGTGCGCCACACACCGTGTGTAGCAATTGCAGGCGTTCGTTGAGCGAGCAGGCGTGCGTGGCGCAGTATGTAGTAAGGGGAACGCCATCCACATACTCCATCACGAGATACGGCTGCCCGGTTGCGGTGACGCCGCCATCGAGCAGCTGCGCGATGTTGGGGTGATTCAGGCGCGCCAGAATTTGCCGTTCTGCCTGAAAGCGCGCAACCCGGTGCTCGGTTTCGAAATGACGGGGGAGCAGCTTGACGGCGACGTGCTGCTCGTAGTGTCCATCTGCCCGCTCCGCGCGATAGACCACGCTCATCCCCCCGGTGCCCACGCGTTCAATGAGCCGGTAGGGGCCCACCTGAGACCCGTCATACGCATCCAGGTCGACTTCATCTTCGACCAGCGTTATCGAAGCGGCAGCGGCCCCCTGATCCAGGAAGTTCAGAAAGTCCAGAGAGGCCTCGCTTGCCTTCAGTATGCTTTCGACCTCTTCGCGAAGAGCCGGGTCGTCGCAGACGGTCTCCAGAAAAGCAGTGCGTTCCTGCACAGGTCGCTGCAGCGCCTGATCCAGCAACGACATAACCCGTGTCCATTGCTCCGTACACATGAACATCTGGATATCTGCGAAAGCGTAGGCCCGTCTTCGACCTTCCTGAGGACCCTGCTGTGATCGCGTTGCAGTAGCATTCCAGTGGAAGCCAGCCAGAGGCGTGTAGCTACATGGTTACATACAGGGGCACTGCAAGTATAGGGTTCAAGGAAGCAGCTGTCAACCATAAAAGAAGCAGGCTTTCATAACATTCACAGGCTGTCATGCGGTGGCTGAAGGCAGAATAACTACGCACAGAATCTGTGTACAGGGTAGCCGCGCAATGGCTACTCGCTTCGGGCCAGAAATTCCTGAAGGTGCTTCTGAAAGGCATCAGGCTGTTCAATCATAAGCAGGTGTCCGGCATCCTCCACGAGGTGGACGGTAGCATTGGGCAGTGCCTCCGCGGCGCGCTGGGCGATGGCTTGCGTATCCCACTGCGGGTTCAGGTACGGGTTGGGAATGAGCTTGTCGCCCGTGCCGTAGAGCACGAGTGTGGGCATCTGCACAGTGCCGAGGTGGTCGTACACGGGCTCGTCGACCATGCCCGCGACCGAAGCTGAATTAGCACGTGCATACGCCTCAAAATCATCGCGCTCAGCCAAGGCATGGCGCTGCTTGATGAGCCAGGCGTAGTCGTCGGACCAGCTTGCGAAGTTGGCAGCGGTGTTCTGCTGGATAGCTGACGAATCGGCGCTGGCAATGGCCTGGGGCGTCATCATCTGGCGCAGTCCGGCTGCCTGTTCGTCGGTGAACGTTTCGATGCCTGCTGGTGACACAAGCACGAGGCGTTCGACCGTTTCAGGGGCTTCCATCGCGAGCGTCAGCCCGATCTGCCCGCCCATCGATACGCCTACGTAGGTAACCGGTGCCAGCTCCAGCGTATCCACAAACCCGCGCACCGAAGCCGCAAAGTCCGTCATGCGCCCCGATACATCGTGCTTGCTTGACACCCCGAATCCGGGCAGGTCGAGAGCCAGAACGCGGTGCTCTGCCGAGAGCGGTTCGATGTGGTCGCGCCAGAGCGAGAGGTTGGAGCCCAATCCGTGAACCAGCACGAGCGGTGGCCCGTCGCCGCCGGTGTCGATGTATGCCAGGGTGTCGTCTTCAACCACGACGGTTTCGAGCGGCGCATCGGGATAGTGCGGGAGCGGGTCTGTCTCAGTTGATTGGGCAGTTACAGGCATGCAAAGCAGGGCGCTCAGGGCAAAAGCAAAGAGGACAGATCGTATCATGGCTGGTGTGGCGATTGTGTAAGAGAACTGTCGGACTTTTGAGTCATGAAGCATGCGCTGAAAACTGTTCACGCAGCGCGCTCTTCTGGATCTTGCCGCTGTGGCCTTTGGGGAGGACGTCGCGGATCTCGATGTATTTGGGCACTTTGTAGCGCGCCAGGTGCGTTGTGCAGTGCGTGCGCAGGACCTCGGCATCCAACTGTGTGCCGGATACGAATGCGGCGCCGACCTCGCCCCACTGGGCATCAGGCACGCCTATAACAGCCGCTTCATCCACGCCGTCGTGTTCATACAGCACGGCTTCGATTTCTGCCGGATACACATTTTCGCCGCCGCTGATGTACATCTCTTTCTTGCGTCCGACCACGAAAAAGTAGCCCTCGTCGTCCACCTCCACCAGGTCGCCGGTGTGAAACCAGCCGTCTGCATCGATGGCTTCGGCGGTTGCTTCCTCATTGCGCCAGTAGCCGGGCGTAACGACCGGACCGCGCATGAGCAGCTCGCCGGGTGTGTTCGGGGGCACTTCGGTGCCGTCGTCATCTACCACTTTCGTGTCGATGTAGAAGTTGGGGAAGCCGATGGAGCCGATCTTGTGGAGGGCGTCGCGGGCGGGCAGCGAGAAGCAGTTTACGCCGACCTCAGTCATGCCGAAGCCCTGTCGGATGGGTACGCCCTTGTCTTGCCACGTACGGATGAGTGGTTCGGGCATCGCCTCGCCGCCCACGATGGCGTAGCGTATGGTGTCGAGCGTGACCTCGTCGAAGACAGTGCTGTCGGACATCAGTTTGAGCATGGTGGGTACGCCCCACAGAATCGTGAACGCCTCGGCGTCGCAGTCGCGCAGCAGCGTGTCGGCGTCGAAGTCGGGATAGAGATGCGTGGTGGCGCCGTGCAAGAGGAATGGCGTAAGCAGCACGTTCCATCCGCCGGTGTGGTAGAACGGCGCGGCGTTGAAGGAGCGGTCGGCGCTGGTGAGGTCCAGGCGCATTTCGGTATTGACGGCGTTCCAGAAGAGCATCCCGTGCGAGATGATGGCTCCCTTCGGACGCCCGGTGGTGCCCGAGGTGTAGAGAATCATCAGCGGATCATCGAGCGTGGGGGCTCCATCTGGAGCGCTGGCGTTTTCGGGTGCACTCTGGATGGACGTCTCCACAGCCTCCAATGGAAGCAGATGTGCCAAGGTGTCGAGCGACTGCGCTGTCTCTGCGTGATCGTCGGCTACAAACAGCACCGAGGGAGTGCTGTCGTCAACGAGGTACTGTAGCTCTGAGGCCGTAAGCCGATAGTTGAGCGGGACCAGGACGAATCCCGCTTTCTGAGCAGCAACGAACAGCTGCACGTGTTCGATGCTGTTTTCGGCCAGGATGCCGATGCGGTCGCCTGGACTCAGGTTGAACCTCTTTTGCAGTTGATGCGCGAGGCGCTCGCCCTGCTCGTGGAGGTCGGCATACGTGTAGATGCGTCCGGTGGGGGCCCACACGAGGGCGGGTGCGTTGGGTGTGTAGCGCGCGTGGCGTTCCGTCCAGTCGGTGCGAATCATGAGGAGGCAGGGTTGGCTGTTCGCTGGAGACGTTTGTTGGTACACATCGGCCTGGGCACATCGGCTATGCGCCCGTGCGGCTATGAATCGGCTATACACCGGTTATGCATCGGCGTCGGCTTCGGTAGCAGGCGCCTCTGCCGTGTCGGGCAGGGCAGGCTGGCCCCAGATCCAGAAGCCGATTAGGGCGATGGCTGTGCTGGTGAGCAAGGCCGCGGTAGCGGGTACGGCGGGGTTATTGGCATATATGGTGATTTCACCATAGTACATCCCGAAGTGCACCACCAGTGCGGTTACGGCAGCCACCAGCACGACGGTTTTAGGGATGCCGCGCGCAAAGATGCCAAACAGAATCGGGACAAACGTAGCCGAGAAGAGCGCATACACGCCGTTCTGTCCGAGAATGGCGACCGACAGGTTTGGGTCGGTAATCTGTCCGTATGAGATCAACGCGACAACCGGAGCCAACGCGAGCAAGAAGTAACGGCTGTACCGCACGCCCCGCTCCTCGATCTCCTGCTCCGAGAGTTTGCCCGAGCGCGTAGCCAGCACACGGTACACATCGTTCGAAAAGATGGTAGAGAGCGCGACAAGCAGTCCCTCCATTGTCGAGAAGCCCGCGGCGACGAGTCCGATGAGGATGATCGAGCGCACGAACGGTCCAAAGACCTCCACAATGTAGGTGGGCACCACGTCGTCGGGCATCATGGCGCCGGCCTCGGGCATGAGGATACGCGCATAGAGCCCGATCAGGATCACGGCGAAGAACAGGATGAGCACGATGATGCCTGTTGCCAGGTACTTGTTCACATCGCGCGCATTCTTCAGGTAGAGCGCTTTCGACATCACATGGGGCTGATTCACGATAGCGATGCCAATCAAGAAGTTGCAGAACACGACCTCGAAGTAATCGCGGAAGAGCAGGCTTTCCGGGTTGGTGGGCTGAGCGAGCAAGGGATCTACATCGGCAAGGCGTTCAAAGAAGCCGCTGATGCCGTCGACGAAATAAGGGGCCCCAGACCCGATCAGCAGGACGGCAACCACGATCATGATGATAGCCTGCGCCGAGTTTGTGAGCGTGTGCGCACTGGCCCCGCCCGACATGATGTAGATGAGCGGGAAGATGATAACGAATGCCATGGCCAGAAACACGTCTACGCCGAGAACGCTGGCAAGCACGCGCGAGAGGCCTACGGTGATGAGCACCAGAAACGCGATTTGGAGGAGGCTGGCAACAGCAAAGAAGAGCGTGAGGCGCTGATCTTTGAATCGGTCGCCAATCCACTGGGGTACGGTGAGCGCCGTAACCTCATCGCCCACCGTACGAAATGCCTTCGAGAAGACGATAAGCCCCAGAAACACCCCGAGCGGCATCGCCACCGCGTAGCCCAGCACGCCAGATACGCCATACAGGTAGATGAGCCCCGGGTTGATGATAAACGTGGCGGCGCTGGTCAGATTCGCAGCGAGCGACATTCCGACAAAAACGGGACTTACGGTGCGGCTTCCCACAGAAAACGAGGCAAACCCGCTCATCTTCTTGATGCCTACGAACGCAGCGATGCTTACGAGCACCAGGTAAACGATAAAGAAGATCCACGCAAAGCCGGTTTCGCCAAGTGCGGAGAGGTCCATGGTGATGTATTGCGTAGGTTAGGTAACTCAAGTTGTGGAGTGTTGCCCCCTTCACGATTAATGTCTCCTTGAGCGTGGCATCTACACTCGGCAGATGCGTCGTCAGAAGGTCTCCTACGAAGTAGGCAAGTTCCTCTGTCTCCCGTCGCATCTGCTGAATGCCAAGGAGATGGTTACAGAGAGCATAGCTCAAAAAGGGGTAGCAGGTCAGCATCGCAGAGAACGCCCGGCCTTGAAGAAAACACCGCCTGGATGGAGGTGCAGAGCGCGCGTCCGAAATTTATCTTGTTTGAGTGAGCGTCAGCGAACGAGTTCGATAAATTTCAGCGCGAACAGAGCCGACATCAGGCGTTTTCTTCACCGCCTTGATTTTTTCAGTCCCTTTTGTATCAAGACAAAAGGGACACCCCGCCGGTAGGCGCAGCACTCCTGTACAGTCAGATACCTCACCCCCACTCCAGCGCCATCCCCGCAATAGACGCCCCGCCGCCCGAGGCAATTAGAAAGACGAGATCGCCTTCTGAGAGCAGGTCCTTCGCGTCGGCATCGGCGAGGGCCATGGCGATGCAGGCGTTGCCGGTGTAGCCGAAGCGATCCATCACGTTATGCGCTTTCTCGGCGGGCAGGCCCAGCCGGTCGAGCGTTTCCTGGATGCTGGTGATGTTGATCTGTGTGAAGAAGTAGCGATCGACATCAGCAGGCGTCACATCCAGGTCGTTGGCGAGCGTGCGAACGAGGGCTGTCCACTGGTCGGGATTGAAGCCATCGGGGAATTTCTTGCGGAACTCCAGTTTCTGCACGCGCCCATTCGGTTCGGTGACGGGCCGGTCGCTTCCGCCGGTGTAAATGCCCATATAGCCGTGGTACTCGCCCTTTGTGTCGAGGCGGGCCGTGCGAATCCCCCCGGATCCTTCGCGGCGTTTCAGCACAGCAGCCCCGGCACCGTCGGCAAAGAGGGAGGCCGTATTTTTCTGGTCGTAGTCAATAAACCGGCTCATCAGGTAGGCGCCAATCACGAGCACGTACTGGTACTGCGTGTCAGACTCCATGAACTTGCGGGCCGTGTCGAGCGCCGTCACGAAGCCTGCACAGGCCGTATTTACGTCGAACGTGGCGGCATTGCGCGCGCCAAGTTTATCTTGCACCACAGCCGACGTAGCAGGCGAGAGGAAGTCCGGCGTATCGGTCGAGAGCACAATCAGGTCGATGTCCGCGGCGTCGCATTCGGCCTGTTCGAGCGCTTGTTTTGCCGCCTGCACGGCGAGGTCGGACGTCGACTGGTTTTCCGTGGCGTACCGGCGTTCCTTGATGTTACGATGGGTGCGCAGGAAGCTATCGACGTCTTCTCCGTAGAGGTCGTTAAAATACTGATTCGAAACGACATGGTCGGGCGCGTAAAGGCCCGTTCCGATGATGTGTGCGGCGTGTGGCATGAGGGGGCGTGCGAGTTCGGAATGATACGACCAGTAAAGAAAAAGGTACAGGGGGATGCGAAGCGTACGTCGCCTACATGACCAGTCCGCCATCCACGCTGAGCACCGCGCCGGTGATAAAGGCTGCGTCGTCGGAGGCAAGGAAGGTGTACGCGTTCGCGATATCTTCGGCGGTGCCCAGGCGACCCAGTGGGGTCTTCTCCTTGAGGCTGTTGAGCACCTTGTCGGGCACCGTATCTACCATGGGCGTTTCGATGAAGCCCGGTGCCACCGCGTTGACGGTAATGCCGTCGCGGCCAAACTCACGGGCCCAGGTGCGGGTCATGCCAATCACCCCCGACTTGCTGGCCACGTAGTTTGTCTGCCCGAAATTGCCGTACAGTCCCACAACCGATGCCGCGTTCAGCACCCGTCCGTGCTCGCTGGCCGACAGGTGCGGATAGGCGGCCTGTGTGCAGTGAAAGACGCCCTCCAGGTTGACCTCAATCACCGACCGAAAGTCATCCGGATCCATCTTTTTGAGTGTGGCATCGCGAGTGATGCCGGCGTTGTTTACGAGGATGTCGAGCGTGCCGAACGCCTCAATGGTCGATTCCATCAGCGCATCGACAGAGGCCCGGTCGGCCACGTTGCATTCCACAAACAGCGCCGTGCCACCTGCTTCGGTGATGCCATCGACCGTGTCAGCGCCCGCGTCGGCATTCACATCAGCCACAATAACCTGGGCGCCCTCACGGGCAAAGCGAAGCGCGGTGGCGCGCCCAATACCCTGACTGCCGCCTGTTACGATAGCGGTGCGGCCCGATAGACGAGTTGGTTCAGACATACGATTCGTTATTCGTTTTGAGAAAACACGGTATCATATCGTAGTGGGGACACGGTGCGCCGTGTCCCCACAGAGGGAGTTAGGCCTAAAACCGCAGCCCGTCGAACCGGTAGGTGGCACCAACCCAGATGAGGCGGTCGCGCACCGGACTGCCCAGCACGTCGATGCCTTCATCGTTGAACAGGTTTGACACGCTGAGCTGCAGGTTAACGCCAGCTTGCGGAATGGTGTAGTTAACGCTCAGGTCAGCAACAAAGCGAGAGGGGACTTCGCCGTCGTCAAACATGAGTTCGCTATTCCAGTAGCCAGCCCGGAAGACGTATGAAGACTGCCAGCGCCCACTCAGCGTGATGGAGTAGTTGTCGAGCCCGACGTTACGCATGGTAGCGGATCCTTTTAACTTAAGGTCGGGCACGTTGAGGTCGAGGGTAGACCCGGTGTCGCCCGAGTCGAAGTCGGCGAGGTCGATCCACGTTACGTTCCCCGACAGGCTAAACTGCTCGCTGGCCATGTAGTCGATGCCCAGTTCGACACCGCGTACGGTGGCTTCCCCGAAGTTAAAGTATGTGGAGAGCGTGCCATCGAGACCTGTGCCTTCCGCTATGACATTTCCATCCGCATCTGTCGCAATGGTCCCTGAGGGGGCGCCTGTTAGGATGCCGAGCGGATCTGCGACATTTGAAAGGGGGCTGATGAAGTCATTGTACCAGGAGTTGTAGGCAACGGCATCCACAAAGAGTCGATTGCCCAACACACCTTTGTATCCGATCTCGATCGAGTTCACCTCCTCAGGCGAGAGCGGGTCGACCGTACCTACAACGTCTCCGGTTGCCTGGTCACGAATCGTATATCCATTGATGTTGCCCTGAAAGATGGGCGCGCCAAGGACAGAGATCAGCAGATTGCTTTCGAGAACGGTTGGGCTTTTGAAGGCCCGGTTGTAGCCGATACGTACGTTGTTGTCGGGCGCTACGGTGTACACGAGTGCGGCTTTCGGACTGAACTGTGTTCCGTAGTTGCTATGGTCGTCGAGGCGGGCTGCAGCGTTCAGGCGCAGGCGCTCATCCATCATGTAGTAGTCGAACTGTGCATATCCACCGACTTCGGTGGCACTGATGTCTTGGCCCTCACCGTCGGCCAGGAAGGTACCTTCTGAGTCTGGGTTGTACTGGCGTAGCTGCAGGCCCGTTGCAAATTCCAGGCTGCCGACACTGTTGGTATACTGCAGTTCGCTGTCGAGAAGCTCTCCTTTATCGGTGAAGCGGTTATCCTCGCGCAGCGCAGGCAGGTCGACGTCAGAGATACTGTTAATGCCGTTGTCGGGATCAGCAAGGAGACCTGCAGCAGCAGCTGCCACCCCATTGATCTGGTATGTGTTGCCTGCGTCGTTGGCTGTGCGTGTAAACTGCGCGTACCAATTGCTGCTGCTAAGCTGCAGGTTCTGGTAGTTGACCTGCCAGCCGTCAATGCGGTTGCGTCCATTGTTGGTAAGTCCCAGATTGTCGTTCTCGGAGAACCCGAAACTCCCTTCGAGCATCCAGTCGCCTGCGAACTGGTAGTAGAGGCTTGCTTCTGTGCTGATTGATTCGACATCATAATTATCGAGCAGGTCAGCCTCAAAAAGGCCGCTGTAGTAGTGGGGTTGCACCTCGCCAGCGGCTACATCAGGAGCCGGGCGCCGCTCCGGGCGGAAGTCGCTGGCCGTCAGGTACTGTCCGGTTACCTTCCATCCAAAGCTATCGTTGAAGATACCTGCCGCGCGCAGATTCACGTCGAACAGGTCGTTATTGCCGCCTCGCATATCGAGCGCAATTCCCGATTCATCCCACGGGTTCTTCGTGATCACATTGACCACGCCGGTGTGCGCATTAGGGCCGTAGAGTGCAGAGGCCGGGCCTACGATGACTTCGATGCTCTGTACATCGAGCTGGGAGGTGGGTAGGAAGTTACCCTGCGGAAGCCCCGTCCCGGGCAGTTGGGCCACGCGGCCGTCGGTCATCGACAGCATACGGGTATTGAAATGGTTGTTGAATCCGCGCGCAGAGATGCCCTGCCCGTTGATACCGACATCGACAAAGTCAATCCCTTTAAGGTTCGAGAGCGCTGAAAGGAACGTGCCGCCACCCGCTTGCTGAAGCTGATCGGCCGAGATAGCCTGAATATTAACGGGAGAGTCGAGTACCTTTTCAGCACGGCGCGAACCTGTTACGACGACCTCATCGCCCAGAAAGGTGCGTGGCTGCAGGGCGAAGTTGCGCGTAGTGGTTGCGCCTGACTCGATCTCTACATCGAAGGTGGCTGCGTCGTAGCCTACGAACGATACGCGCACGGTATAGGCCCCTTCAGGGATGCCTTCGATGCGGTATGTGCCGGTGGCTCCTGTGCTGGCTCCATACGAGGTACCCTCAAGCACCACGTTTGCGCCGGGCAACGCATCTTCAGTTTCTGCATCAATCACCTCGCCTGCCAGAACGCCCTGGGCATGCGTTGTCGTTAGCCCTGTGAGCCCTCCGAAGAGGAGAGCAATCCCTAACACGGTCCATAACTGTTTCATAGCAGTCACCATATCTCTGAACATTCACGTAACGGAAGATCGTCTACATCTACATCTTTTTTATCGTTTGGAATATTCCAAACGTTTAGATTGAGAGTAGGAAGCGCTTCCGAAAAAGTCAAGATCTAACTTAAAGAATTTGTGGAGCGTCTTGTAAAGGAGACCAATAGCAGGCCATATGCACCCTTTGCACGTTCGGTGCAAGAACCATCCTCTCGACCGTGATTGTTAATTTTTAGTTTAGAAACGTTTTGGTCGAGGTACCATGCAGATGTTAAGCGATAATGGACGATTTCGTAAGCGCTTTCAAGAATCTTAGTACATATTGAAGGGTTTATCAAAGCGGCGTAATCTTATGTAAGCATTAAGCTGAATTGCGAATGCGCCACTGGACTGCTCGCCTGTACGTCCCATATGCAGAGTAGAGTTTGGCAAGAGCGTGCGAGCACGCTTCCGTCTATGCCGAGTTAGTTGTCCTGCAACGGTTCTTCGCGCCCTTCTCCTGAGACTCAATTTTCCATTATGAACCGACTGATATCCTTTGCCGCAGTGCTCGTACTTGCTATGTTGCTCACCGCACCAGTAGCTACAGCACAGATCCAAGAGCGTGTGAGCGACATCACCGGGATGCAGCGTGTCGTGAGTGACGACCTGCGTGACGTATCTGTGCAGAACTATGAAGGCGATGACATGGCATACAAGGTTGAGTATGCTTACAACCCGAACACAGACTCTGCCACCTGGCAGCTCGTGTTCTACGGGTTCGCGCCGCGTCCGACTGACATGTCAGCCGCCGACCGTGTGCTTGTCTGGATTGATAGCCAGCGCGTGCAGTCGCAAGACGCCGAGAGCCGGATGCGCCGCATGGATGATACGGTCCTTGAAATGCAGACGGCAACGTTCAGCCCATCCATCTTTGAACGCATCGCGCAGGCCGAATCGGTTGAGTTAACCATCGGCTCTGCCGAGTTTGCACTCTCCTACAGCCAGCGTGCTGACATGCGTGCCGCGCTGCAATCGGCGCGACAGATGGAGCAGCGAGCGGCTGAGCAGCGCCGGGCTAATAACAATGGAAGTTAAGCCGTACCGGTCAAGATACTGCCGGCATCCAGCAGCAGGTTTCTTGGCACCCGGCAATCACATAATGAGAAACGCCCTCAGATATACACTTCTGAGGGCGTTTTTTATTTACACACGCACGATAATAGGAAGGCAATAGGAGGGCGCGCAGCGTATGGCTTATGGAGAGGCAGCGCGGAAGCAGCCTTGCCTTATACAGTAGAATACTGTTCGCGCACTCGCTGCAGCCCCTCCTGAGATCCGATAATAACAAGGGTATCTCCTTCATGTACGGGAGTGTCCCCACCGGGAGTTGTCATTTCGCCTTCGTGGTAGACGTACGAGACAAGACACCCTTCAGGAAGCTTCAGCTCTTTCACGGTTGTGTTGTGGGGTGCTTCGATCTCCACGACAAGCTCGTTGCGGAAGAGCAACTGGCGGAGCGTTTCTTCATCACCGGCTTCGCGCCACGCCTCGACAAATCCTTCTTCCTCTGACTTATCGGCCATGGCTGCCATAATGCGCAAGTGTTGACGTGGACGGTCGTCGGGGCCGACCATAAAGAAGACGGCATACACCGGATTCTCGGCATTGGGCGTGTTCAGTCCATGAGGTGCATGGCCCATCACAAGTTTGAAGTCGTCAACCGAACTGAGGCGCATATGAGGAAGCGAAATGCCCTGATCATCGGGCGTCCAGCTTATATCGGTACGTTCTTCGAAGGCCTTACGCAAGACATCCTCGCCAACAGGCTCTTGCAGTTCGTCCATATGCGTAAAGGCCTCGTCGAGAAAGTCATCCCAGGTGTCTGATGGATCGAGCTGTAAGATGTGCGCATCCCATACGATCTCGTTGTAAGGGTCGTCGGAGCGGAGCCCCTTTTCTTTCATGATCTGGCGTAGATCCTGATCGAGCTGCTTGGCAGGTCCACCCAGGCGTTTCAGGATAGTACGAAACGCACCCGAACGCGACACGCGATCGCTGGCGTAATAGATGTACCAAACGATACCGAGAATAGCGAGTCCACCCGAAAAGAGCACAGATAGCAAACCCATCTCGGGGATAATAATCAGCACACCGCCGATGCCGACCAGCTGAATCCAGGGGTAGAAAGGAGAGCGAAAGTCGGGGTCGTACGATTCAAGCCGGCTCTCGCGCATCACGATAACGGCCAGGTTGATAAACCCGAGCACGATGAGTTGAAATGCGCTTGCGAGTTTTGCAACAGCCTCGGTATCGAACCCAACAATGAAAAAGATCATCAATGCAGATGTGAGTAAGATGGCAGGCACAGGCGTTCCGTATTTGCCAATCTGCGTGAACCGGTCGGGCATAAGGCGGTCGCGTGCCATCGCGAGAAAGTCGCGTGACGCAGAGAGCAGTCCCGCATTCCCCGTAGAAGCAAATGCAGCCACTGCAGCCACCACAATGAGGCCGGTACCGAGCGCACCGGGCATCCAGTCGAGAAAAACGGCGCCTGCTGAAGCGATAGGCGTAAGATCGGCATAGAGCGTGTCGGCTTCGAGAACGGCTACGAGCACGTACACACCCAGTACGTATACCAGCGTGGTTACGCCGAGCGCCAGGAGCATACCCAGCGGAATGTTGCGTTCGGGCTGTTTGACCTCCTCAGAGACGCTTGCGATCTTAGTGAGACCGGCATAGGATACATAGACCAGCCCAATTGTGCCCAGGAGCGACTCGAACCCAAATGGCATGAAGGGCGTGAACTTTTCGCCTGTCGTTTCGGCGATGCCCAGGCGCTGCACTTCAAGAAGCCCAAACGCTGTAAAACCGACGAGCACGACGAGCAGCACAGCCACGAGAAACACCTGAAGCGAGCTGGTTTCTTTGGCGCCGAATATGTTAAGCAGCGTAAACAGAATGACCAGTCCTACCGCCGTTGGTACCATTGGCAGGTCGATGAAGAGCGTAAGGTACGCGCCCATTCCGATCAGGGCAAAAGAGCTTTTCAGCGTGAGAGCCAGCCACGTGCCGAGTCCTCCAATCGTACCAACAATAGGCCCCATGCTGCGATCGAGAATATAATACGTACCCCCAGCCTTTGGCATCGCAGTTGATAGTTCGGCCTGACTTAGGAGCGCAGGAAGTACAAGCACCGAAGCTAAAAAGTAGGCAAGCACCACCGAGGGTCCTGCCTCTGCAGCAGCGATGCCTGGAAGCAGGAAAAACCCAGAGCTAATCATAGCTCCGGCGCTAATCGCAAACACATCTTTGAGGCCCAGTGTCTTTGCGAGCTTTTCGTTGCTGGAAGGGGATGCCATAGATACAGTCGTTTGACAAGGTGGCGGCGGTATGAAGTAGATACGGCACACAAGCGTAACGATGCACCGATCCCGCGACTTCAGACGAACACTGAGCTCAGCTCAGTAAGCGTGGGACTGAATACGTCGGTTCATTACGAGCGGAGGCTGGGCATATTCCCCTTTCAGGTGAAAGGGTAGTAAACTACGAGGAAGAGAAGTGCGAACCTGTCGTAAATCGTGAGCAGCCAGCAGGCCAATGCACCGGCCCTTACGCAGTAAGCAAAGCGGCGCAGATAAGCAGATAAGTAACAGACCGCAGAACGCAAAACGTCCAAAAGCAGGAACACACTGCTTGCTTTTTATATACATACGAATAAACACTCAGTGTGTATATTTGGGTGTACCCTATGATTCGTCTGAACGATGTAGCTCACCGGTACGATGAGAAAACCGTCGTCGCGCTGCCAGACCTGCAGGTTGCTCAGGGCGAGCATCAGCTTGTGCTCGGGCTTTCTGGAAGCGGAAAATCGACGCTGCTGCACATTGTAGCAGGTGTGCTTACACCGACGTCAGGAACGGTTGTGGTTTCCGGTCGCGATATGCACACCCTGCAGGGAGCCGCGCTCGACCGGTTCAGAGGGCAACACATCGGCATTGTGTTCCAGCAGCTTCATCTGTTGGATACGCTCACGGTCGTTCAAAATCTGCTTATGGCGCCTTACATGGCCGGACTTCCACAAGATCGGCGTCGTGCGCTTGCCCTGTTAGAGCAAGTCGATCTGATAGAAAAAGCAGACGCATATCCGCACACCCTGAGTGCCGGACAGAAGCAGCGGGCGGCCATTGCGCGGGCCGTCATGAACAACCCGGACGTGCTCTTGGCCGACGAGCCGACCGCCAGTTTGGATGACGAGCGGGCCGGGCAGGTGCTCGACCTGCTCCAATCTCAGGCAAAGGCTCACAACGCAACGCTACTCATCGCTACGCACGATGCGCGCGTGAAAGAGCGTTTTTCCAGCACATACACATTGAGCGCTTCTCTGGCGACCTCGTAACCGAATAGTCTGTATGAATGCCTTCTCGCTCAGTCTGTCGTACTGGACGCGCCGCCCGCTCTCTACAGCACTCAACGTACTGCTGCTGGCGCTGGGCATTGCATCCATCGTTGTGCTCGTGCTCTTTGGCGACCAGGTACAGGATAACCTGGAGCGCGATGCACAAGGCATCGATGCCGTCGTCGGTGCCACAGGGAGTCCGCTGCAGATGGTGCTGTCGTCGGTCTATCATCTCGATGCACCCACCGGCAATATCTCGGTGGAATCGGCCCGTCCAATACAGTCGCACCCTGCCGTAGCGTCAGCCATCCCGCTGGCACTGGGCGACAGCTATCGGGGCTATCGTATTGTGGGCACAGAGCGTGCCTATGCGGAGCTGTACGACGCTACGCTCTCTTCCGGCGAATGGTGGGGCGATACCTACACCGTGACGGTAGGACACCGCGTTGCGCAGAACGAAAGGCTTGCGGTGGGCGATACTATATTCAGCACGCATGGCATGGGGGATGCGACCGCACATGCCCATGACGATGCTCCGCTCACGGTATCGGGGATCATGGCGCCCACTGGAACGGTTATCGACCGGCTCGTGCTTACCAGCGTCGAGACTGTGTGGGCCGTGCATGACGATCATGGTCATGGAGGCGATGGAGATGAGCACAGCAGGCACGGAGCAGGCCATGACCACGAGGCCTCCGATGACCACAGCCATAGCCAGAACGGCCATGATCACGAGCGCAGTGCCGGGCATCGTGCTGATCAGGATGCATCCCCATCGGGCGCGGCCGAAAGACCGCTGCAGGCAGCACCTCCGCCGGGTGTGCAGTCCGATGTATTTGACCTCGATCGTGAGTATACCGCTCTGCTCGTGCAGTATCGTTCCCCTATAGCGGCTGCTACATTCCCACGGTTTGTAAACAACCAAACCGACCTTCAGGCTGCCGCGCCTGCCTTTGAAACGGCACGTCTTACGAACCTGCTTGGCATCGGACTCGATATGCTACGGGCGTTCGGGATCTTGCTCATCGTTGTAGCTGCCCTCAGCATCTTCATTGCGCTCTACAACGCGATGAAAGAGCGACGCTACGACCTGGCTGTGCTGCGCACACTGGGCGCCTCGCGTGGTACACTGGTTCAGTTCGTGTTACTCGAAGGCTTCCTCTTTGCCGCGGCCGGACTTTTAATGGGGCTGGGGCTCGGACATGGAGCAACGGAAGTGCTGGCGTCTACCATCCAGCAGGCCAACCAGGTAGGCATAACAGGCTGGCTCTGGGTGTCGGAAGAATGGGGGCTCGTAGCCCTCGCACTGGGAGTTGGGCTCGTCACCGCGCTCATACCAGCATACCAGGCTTATCAGACTGATATTGCTGACACGCTGGCTCGTGCTTGAGCAGTAACATGCGTTACTTATCGTTGCCATCATTCTTTGCCATAAACCACATTACGTGCCATGACACATGCAAAGCTATGCAGTACATTCCTTTCCCTCGTCCTGATTGTGGGCGCGTTCGCTATTCCCCAACAGGCAGCGGCCCAGCAGGCTATCTCGTGGGATACGCTGGCGGAAGTCGACTACGAACAGGTTGAGCGCCAGTGGGTTCTAAACTTCTCCGATGATGTCAAAGCACTCGATGGAGATGCCGTACGCATCGAAGGATTCATCATGCCTATCGAAGTGGGTGGGGGGCAGCGAACGTTTCTGCTGACACGCAACCCCTCACAGGGCTGCTTTTTCTGCGACAACGAAGGCCCCGAGTCGATGATCGAGGTACATGCTGAGCACGATACAGACTTTACGTACGACGCAGTAGCCGTGCAGGGAACGATGCATGTGTTGGAGAACGACGATATGGGGCTCTACTACCGCATCACGGAAGCGCGTGTACAGGAGTAGACACGCACGCTACACTGCCCAGCTGCCTACCGTTTTAACCTGCTATGGGATCTTATCGGGTGGGCCTGCAGCCAATATGCTGAGCAATCAAGGTTCTTACGGAAGGGTTCATGTATTTAAGTCAACGAGGTACACACAGCGTGTGTATAGTTGGGCCATGATTGAGAACCAATATACAATGGCAAAACACAGAGCGGTATGACACGATGGATACCCATACTCTTGCTGGCCAGTACAGCGTGGCTGCTATCGGCCTGTGGCGATGCTGAGCCCACCTCGTCGCAGACCAACGCGCCTCAGTATATGGTTACGCTGCCTGCCTTCGAGTCTATCGTGCAGCCGGTGGTTGAGGGACGTGCAACCACGACAGCAATCCTTTCGCCTGGCGATTCACCGCACACTTTCGACCCGCGTCCGTCTACGGTACGGGCAGCCGGGCAGAGCAGCGCACTCCTGTACGGAGCCGCCGATCTCGACGAATGGGCCGCGCAGTTGGACGCGCCGCGCCATGTTGCTCTCATCGATCTGCTCCCTGAAAGCTACCGGCACACCTTCCCTGTTGACCCGATTCATATGGATGAACGCACGGTGGCCGAAGATGAGCACGACCATCGTCCGGGTGATGTCGATCCGCACTTCTGGCTCGATCCGCTCGCGGTAGAGGCGCTGCTGCCCGCGCTCACCGATACGCTCTGTTCCGTAGATGCAGAGGGATGCGACACATATCGTGCTAATGCGTCTACGTTTGCCGATTCGCTACAGGCTCTCCATCAAGAGATCGACACGCTGCTTGCGCCCGTACGCAGCCGGGCGTTTCTCACATCTCAACCGTTCCTGCATTACTTTGCTACGCGCTACAACCTGGAGCTTGCGGCAGTGGTAGAGCGTAGCCCGGCACACGAGCCATCAGCGCGTCGCATTCATGCGCTCATTGAGCATGCCCGCGATGCAGAGGCGCATGCTATGATTACGCAGCTGCAGCTTCCTGCTACGTCATCGCGTTCGGTGATTGAAGGCGCACGTCTTAAAACAGCCGGGCTTGACCCGGTCGGAGGGAACGATGAGCGCCTGACCTATGCAGCGCTCATGCGATACAATGCCTACACGCTTCGCGATGTGCTCGCAGAATAGGAAGCCCTGATGTTTTTTGGAGTAGGCATGCTTTGAAGAAAAGGTACTGCTGCAGAAGATCGTTTACGAGCGCAGCGAAGCGTTGGCATCCTCCCGAAACTGCAAGTCAGCCAGGCGCTGGTAGAGGCCCGGTGTGTTTCGCAGCTCGTCGTGGGTGCCGTCTTGCACCAGGTGGCCCTCGTCGAGCACGAGGATGCGGTCGGCATTCTGCACCGTAGCCAGGCGGTGGGCAATAATGAACGTGGTGCGGCCCTCCATAAGCCGCTCCAGGGCATCTTGCACCTCCGCCTCCGATTCCGCATCAAGCGCAGAGGTGGCTTCGTCGAGCAGAAGGATACGGGCGTCGCGCAGAAGCGCACGCGCAATGGCAACGCGCTGCCGCTGTCCGCCACTAAGCTTTACGCCGCGTTCGCCGACTTCGGCGTCGTAGCCGCCCTCAAGATCGGTAATGAATCCGTGGGCGTTGGCGGCGCGGGCGGCATCCTCGATGGCGGTATCGGACGCGCTGAGCGCGCCGTAACGGATGTTTTCGCGAATGGTCGCGTTAAAGAGATGGACGTCTTGCGATACCAGCGCAAGCTGCTCGCGCAGGCTGCTGCGTGTCACGGAGCGAATGTCGGATGCATCCACCCGAATGCAGCCTGATTGGGGCTCATAGAAGCGCGGAAGGAGACTCATGAGCGTAGTTTTACCGGCCCCGCTGGGCCCCACGAGCGCTACGGTCTGTCCGGCAGGCACGGTGAACGAGAGGTCGTGCAGCACCGGCGTGCCTGGATTGTAGGCAAACGTTACGGACTCGAACGAGACCCGCCCCTCAATCGGGGGCAGGGCGGGCAGCGAGGGGTCATCGGCGTCGGTTGCGGGCTCATCAAGCAGCTGGAAGATGCGCTCGGAGGCGCCTGCTGCGCTGTTAAGTGTGCTGTAGAGGCGAGAGAGCCCGCCCACGCTGCGGGCGATGTTGAACGCGTAGAAGATAAATGCCACCAGGTCGCCGGTAGTGAGGCGCCCGGCCAGTACTTCGGTACCGCCGTACCAGAAGATGGCAACCAGCGCGCCAAAGAAGAGAAAGCTGACGCTTGCAGAGAAAAGCGCAGAGGCCCACACCTTGTGGTGGGCTGTGTTGAAGAGCTGCTCGACCGCTGTATGGTAGCGCTCGGTTTCGTAGCTGCTGCGCGCAAAGCTCTTCACGGTGCGCATTCCGGCAATAGACTCCTCGGCGATGGCGGTGGTGTCGGCCAGTTCGTCTTGAATTGTGCGAGCCAGACGGCGAATCCAGCGCCCAAAGGCAATGGCTGCAGCGGTTACGACAGGGACGACCACGAAGATAATAAGGCTAAGGCGCCAGTTAAGAATAACCATGAGCGCCACCGAGCCTACCAGCGAAAGCACCTGCGTGAACGACTCCGAGAGCGCCTGCGTTACGGCATCGCGCACTGAACTTACGTCGTTGGTGAGGCGCGAGGTGAGGTCGCCGGTGCGGCGGTTCGCAAAAAACTGAAGGTCTTGCCGATGCAGGTGTGCGTAGAGCCGCTTGCGAAGATCCGTAACAACGCGCTCGCCCGTCCACTCCAGCCCGTATGATCCCAGAAAGCTAAAGAGCGCCTGCAGCACAAAGAGCACTACCAGGCCCAGCGTGAGCCGGTCGAGCAGGGCACGGTCGGCAGTTTCAAAGACCGCGTTTAGCAGCTCACGTAGTCCGAGAGGTACAACCAGCGCGACCAGCGCACCGAGCGAGGTTGCCACGATCGCCGCGACCAGCCGCCAGCGGTACGGCGCTGCGATGCTCAGGATGCGTCTCAACGTGGCCCATAGCTTGGCAGGCAGCGCAGTGGTATCGGACGAAGAAGATTCAGTCGGAGAAGCCTGAGACGAGGACGACATGTGTGCAGAAATCAG
>NZ_JARWGJ010000208.1:0-21255 GCF_040409695.1 Longimonas sp. | reverse complement strand
CCTAATAACTCGTTTACAGCATATTTTGCAGCTCGCGTCGCCTCTCATCGAAGACGCTGCAAGGATGCTATGCATCGGCGAGGGCGGCTGCCACGTGGGCATCCAGCTGGCGGTGTACCGCTGCATTGGTGTGGCGGTCGGTGCACACCTCAATGAGCGCACTGCTCCCCCGCTCGCACGCCTCCTGGTATGCGTCTGTAAGCTCATTACGCGTGGTGGGGCAGGCATAGGGCAGCTCAAACGCGCGGGCCACCGACTCGAACGAGCGGCCCTGCGGGGTGGTAAAGTAGGGCTCGAACACGTCGTCGTGGCCGGCGATTGGCAGGAAGTGGAAGATCCCGCCGCCGTCGTTGTTTACCACGACAGCGATAACCGGATGCTCTTTGAGCAGCGCAAAAGCGTTCACATCGTGCCAGGTAGCAAGGTCGCCGATCAGCAGCGTGGTTGGGGCCTTGCGTGCTACGCTAATGCCAGCGGCCGTCGCGATGGTACCGTCGATGCCGCTTGCACCCCGGTTGGCGTAGACCGGCACGGCCGTCCCATTGGCTGTCGCATATCGCTGCATATCGCGGACGGGCATGCTGCTCGCCAGCATGAGGGCGTGGGTATCTGGAATGTGCGTGCTGATGCGTTCGGCGATGCCGGGCTCGTACAGCGGCGGCAGGTCGCTCGGAGGGGCCTGCAGCGCATCGGCAACGGCTTCGTTATAGCGCTGCCACGTGCCGTTCCATGATGCCGGGGTGGCTGTGCGGGTTGGAAGCGCATCAATCGCTTTCTCGATTGTGGTTTCAATATGGTAGGTGCAGCGATGATCGGGGTCAACGCGCATCGGAGCCGGGCGGACCGTAGCGCGCACGGCGGCAGGAGCATCGCGTAGAAAGTGACGCACCTGCTTTGACACAAAGCGCCCGCCCACGTGCAGGATAAGGTCGGGGCGCAGGGCATCGAGGTCGGGCGCGTGTTGCACGATCTGGTGCGCGTAGGGAACGACTGGCGTTTGCGCCCCGAGCCGTAGCTGCGACGTAACGTCGGGGAGCACCGGCCAGTGCTGCGCCTGCGCCCATTCGAGCACCTCGTGCGCCTCAGCGTCGGTAAGACGTCCGGCTACAATGAGGCCCCGCTCGGCCTGCTGCACCGCGCTGGCGAGAGCCGGCGGAACGGGCGCATGAGGTGTGGGCACCGGGTACGTGGTAAACGGTGTGGTGCGCTTGGCCCAGGCCTGTACAGCCGGATCGTCGAGAGCAAACGGGCCATCGACCGGATGCAGCGGCTTGCGGTACATCACGTTGAGGTGCACCGGGCCCGGAGGCGTGCGCCGTGCATGATGCAGCGCCTGATCGACGGTCGTGAGCACCGATGCCAGCGGGACGTCGCCGCTGGGAGGTGGTACGTCGGCGCTCCAGCGTACGTGATCGCCAAAGAGCTTCACCTGATCGATCGTCTGGTTCGCGCCTGTGCTGCGCAGTTCAGGCGGACGGTCGGCGGTGAGCAGTAGCATGGGGATGCCCTCCTGTGCGGCTTCGGCGACCGCGGGCATGCCATTGGCGACCGCAGTGCCGGAGGTCGTGATCCACCCGGCGGGCCGTCCGGCAGCACGGGCATATCCGAGCGCTGCGAAAGCGCCCCCCCGCTCATCAAGGTGTAGTACCGGGTGTGCATCGGGATGCTGAGCGACAGCCGTGGTGAGCGGCGTTGAGCGCGACCCTGGAGCGATGAAAAAGGTGTCGACGCCAGCGCGTACGCACTCGTCGATCATAGCACGCGCCCAACCGTGGGTTCGATTGGGCGCTTTCTGTACGAAGGGATGATCTGTCTCTGTAGCAACGTCGTTCATGCACGAAGGGGATAGTCAGAAGAGAATGTGTGCTGTGGTGAGCACGGAGGGACAGGAGGGACAGCCACGGGGGTCGAAGACGCGCTACACAGCACGCAACGCGCACGCCCGGCGGGTTAGCGTTCGAGGGCCGCCTTGAAATCAGCCAGCTTGTTTTCGATTTCGTCCCACTCCGCCGCGGGGTCTGATCCCTCCACAATGCCTGCGCCGGAGTACAGTGTAAGCGTATCGTCGTTGACGAGCGCCGACCGGATCGCGACCAGCACCTCGGCGGCATCGCGGCTCATCCACCCCACCGGCCCGGCGTACCAGCCCCGGTCGAAGGCCTCGTGCTCTCGGATAAAGGCGCGGGCGGATCTGGTGGGCGTGCCCCCTACTGCAGGGGTGGGATGCAGCGCATTCAGCACGTCAACGGCGGTTGTGCTGTCGCGTAGCGTGGCCGTAATTTCAGAGCGCAGGTGGCGTTTTCGTTCCAGCTGGAGCTCTTCGGGCGCGTCGGGGGCGGTTACGGTCTCGGCCAGCGGTGCAAGCGCTTCGGTAAGCGCCTCTTGCACGAACGCATGCTCACGCCGGTCTTTTGAGCTATTGAGAAGCTCATCGCGCAGCATCGCATCCTCCTCAGGGGTACGTCCACGCGGGCGGGTGCCCGCGATCGCTTCGGTGCGTAACGTGGCGCCGTGCATCTGGAAGAGGCGCTCCGGCGTGGCCCCGATAAACGCGGGTCCGGAGCGTGCGGGCTGCCACCCAAAGGCGGTGCAGCGTGGGGTTTCTTCCTGCAGGCGATGCAACAGCGCCCATGGCGCAAGCGGCACGTCGAACGTGAGGTCGACTGCTCGGGCGAGCACGACCTTCCGCAGCCGGTCGTCGGCGATCGCATCGACAGCAGCCTGTACCTGGCGCATCCATTCGTCGCGGGTCGGGCGGTCGGCCCGGGCAACGCGGTGCGCGGTGGCGCTGGTACGTGCTTCATGCGGAAAGCGAAGCGCATCCACCTGCTGCAGCACTGCTTCCTGATGTTGCGTGTCGCGAGGCGCGACGAGCGTGGTAAAGAGACGGCTGGTACCGCCTTCACGATGCAGGGTAAAGCGCGGCAGCATCAGATTCCATGATCCGAACTCCTCCCATGCATCTTCGCGCTGTGCGGTTGGGTCGAACCGGGCACCGCCCCAGATGCGCACCTCGGGGGGAAGAAGTTCGAGCCAGCGCTCCAGGTTGCGTACCGTAGCGCTGGGTAGCGTATTATTGCGCTTCGAACGTGCCCCGCCCCACGTGCGTGCGGCGCCGACGGCTGCATAGGTGACGTCAGCGCTGCGATTACGCCAGTACACAAACGGCGCATGGGGCTGAACGGCTCCCCAGGCCAGTGGGTTGATTGCGTTGGGTACGTCGACCGATACGGAGCGCACCTGCGTGATGCCGTTCATGGACTGCATTGCCCGCTTTACGGCACGCCGAAGGGCGGTACGTATCGCATCGGCATCGACCCGGTCGCCAGAATGTACGGGAGCCAGAGAAAGAGGAATCATAACTAAAACTAAACGGGGTCAAGCAGCAAAAGGCCTGGACGTGCAGATGCTATGTGTGTGGGATACAAACGGATTAAGCGGCAAGGTGACTTACGCTGTTGGTAACATCAGCGACAAAAGTACCGTTGTGATGGCGCACCACGTAGAGTCCGGTGTTGGCGTGCGGCACGTTGGGCATCTGCGTGAGGTCGTGGTCGTAGAGCAGCGAGGCAAGCATAATACGCATGTACCGCCCGTGTGTAACTACGAGCACGTGCTGCCCGGCATGTGCCTCCATGATGACATCGACAGCGCGGCGGGCACGGCGTTCAACCTGACGGGGCGACTCGCCGCCTTCGACTGGCAGGTCGACCTGGCCGGATCGCCATTTTTCTTTGATGGACTGCATGGCAGCCTTTCGCTCTTCGGTGGGCTGTGTGCCCTCATATACGCCCCAGCTAATCTCTTTGAGATCATCAAGATAGGCATACGGGACGGGCTCGTGTGGTGCAGCCACGATTTTGGCGGTTTCTCGTGCCCGGATGAGCGTGCTGGCGTACACCGCGTCGATGCGTGCGTCGGATAGCCGTTCGGCCAGGGCCTTGGCCTGCGTGCGCCCTGTTTCGTTAAGTGAGGTGTTCACACCGCTCCCTTGCATGATGTGGTCGCGGTTATAATCGGTTTCGCCGTGACGCGTAATGTACAGCGTGGTCGATTCGGCAGGCATAAAAGGGAAGCAGCGCTTATGAAGAAGAACGCGACGTGTCAGGAGGTGGACGCACATCATCCATATCCTCAGATCGCTCGGTCCAGTGTCGGATGATGTCGGTGAGCATCTCGTCGATCTGTTCCAACGAGGCGCCGTAGTTGCGGGCGGCACGTACGATGACGGCCCGCAGCACTTGATCGGCGACGGGGAGTCGGTAGAGACCACGCCACATCCACTGTACGAGTGGGTCGGTGGCTCGGCGCACCAGCCCCCATCGCAGAAGCACGAAGCCGGCCAGTCCAACCGTTACAGCACCAAGAGCATCGTTTACGGCCAGATAGCTGAGCGCAAACACGTAAAAGAGCCCCTGCAAAACAGGAATATTGAGCGCGCGCATCACCCCCATGGCTTTCCAGCTCACAACAGCCGGGCAGAAGGCCTTCCATCCCAGATAGGCTCCGAGTGTGCAGGCGGCTGCAGGAATAGGCCCCAGCAGCACCAGCAGCACTGGGAGCAACCAGATAGCAAGCGTCTGCGGCGACTGCACCCAGCGTCCGGCATAGGTTACAAGGGTTTCGAGCGACACGTGGTTGAGCACGTCGCTGGCATAGCGGCGCACCTCGTCTTCACGCACGTGAAACCAGAGCCCGTTCGACGTGAACATGCCGTAGGGCGTGTCGAAGATGGTCAGGTCATCCGACGAAAATAGACCCATGGACGGTTGGTTAGACACGTAAATGCGAATTATGGAGGTTACACACGCTTCCGCTGTGCAGTTTCAGAATTATTTGAAAACGGCGGGGATGCGGGGCGAGATGCTTCGAGCAGTCTCTCTTTCTGTACATGCTGAGCCGATATACATTCACCCTTCGGGCATACGGAAGATAGGCTCGCCCCGGTGCGTATCAAAGTCAAACGTGAAGCGTGGCTGCGTGAGTCCAGCAGCGCGGAGCGGCGGAGTGAGCATAGCTTCGAGCGCATCGGCTGTGTTTTCGCGCGCCTGCGCACCTTCTCGGATGCGCTCTTCGGCCTGCTCACGAAGCGCGCGCTGCACACCTGCCATTGCTTGCTCACGGGCAACGTCTTCCATCTCTCCCGAAAACAGCCGCAGCCATCCCCGGCGCTCTGTCTGCACCTCAAGTGTTTCCAGGTCTGGGGCTACCGTCTGTACCTGCAGGCGGGGTACAGTTACACGCACGCGTCCGTCGCTGGTACGCTCTATCATAGAGGCCTCAAGGTCGTACACCGAGAACCCGTAGGTAACGCGCCCGGAGACCCGTACGTTGGCTTCTGCCGTAACCAGATCGAGCCCTGGCGCCATGCCGTAGCGGCGCAGGGTCTGGTAGAACTCGGGCGCTACGCTTTCGGTGTAGGCTACATTCTCCTCGACCTGCACCGACAGAATGCCTGTCACCAGAAACGCCGAAGGGGCCTCTTGCTGCACGGTAGACACAACAGCCCGCTGGATATCGGCTTCAGAGGGGCCTCGTATCCACAGCGCCAGTCCGGCACCTACAGCTAAGAGCAGGAGCGCTAACGTGCCGCCAACAATTCGTTCTTTCATGCGAGAGCTACATCATGAGCAGGGCAAGTGCCAGCGTGGCTAACGTGATGCCCAGCAGATTGATGCGCGAGAGGCGCTCGCCAAACGTAAAGACCCCGATCAGAGCCCCCACCAGCACAATAGCCAGATGGTTAACAGGAAAGACGACGGTGCCCGGAAAGTGCTCAAGCGCGCGAAGCAGGAACTCCAGCGAACCATAGTTTACGATGCCAAGCACGGTACCCCAAACGTATGCGTTTTGCATCGGCCAGACGCCTTCGCGCACTCCTTTATTTAAAACCGGGACGAGCCCCACCAGCCCAGCCATACCAAACGAGAGCAACAAGAAAAGCGCTGTTTGTCCTTGTCCGGCATTGTAGGTCTCTTCGAACGCTTTCAGCGAGATGTCGATTGCTCCGCTCGACAGGAACAGGAGCAGAAGCACTCCAAACGAGGCCACGGCAGGCGCCTCACTCGCCACTTCTTTGACCTCTGAGAGGGGCACTTGCTCGGTGACGCTCTCTGTGGAAAGAGACCCATCGGCTTCAGAACCAGCCTCAGAGTCGGCCATGGCATATTCGGGCACGCCGGGCTCGGGCTGGCGGGCGATCATGAAGAAGGCAACGGCTGCGAGCAGCATACCGCCCCCCTGCCACAGCGACGGGGTTTCGGCCCAGATAATCCACGAAGCCAGAAAGGGGAGCACGACCGACACACGCCACACGCCGAGCGAGAGCGACATGCCCGCCAGGTCGGTCGCAAGCGAGAGCAGGAAAAACCCGCCAATCAGCAACACCCCAACCAGCACGCTGAGTCCCAGCATCCCAGATGATACGTCGAGACCCTCTTCAACGACGCTCCCCCCTGTTGCCAACAGCACGAGTCCTACGCCTACGGCTGCTACGTAATTCACGGTGAGTAGCGAGACCCGGTCAACGCCACGCTGACCGGTGTACTTGAAAATGACTCCAATGGTAACACTGCATAAGATGGCGAGCGCCAGATAGATCATCGACAGAGACAGTCAACAGAGGGATTACTCAGATTCGGAGGACATCAGCGTAAAGTAACGCAGCTGAGCCGGCGAGGGCTCGGGGTCGCGTATCGTAAGTTCAGCAGGCACGTGGATGCGCGGCTCGACCTGGCCGGTCGTGTCGCGCCGGACCTGGTCGTACGTCACCACCGCAGAGAAGTCGTTGGAGCGGCGCGCTTCAAACATCTCGTCGAAGAGCACCCGGTAGTGCACACGTATAACCGGCGGCTCCAAAACAACAAGGTTCTGCCCCGGCGGCACACCGGTCACCTCTACCATAACCTCACGCGATTCCTCAGCAAAGCGGCCTGCACGTGCACGAAACGAGACTTCGTCCACGGACCGATCGACTAATGGATTCAATGTATCTGCCAAGGACACTTGAATTTGGACCGAATCCCGGAGGGTTTCAACGGTTCGCGACACCGTGGGCCACGACGAGAGCCCTTCTATGATCGACCTGGCCCCTGACACCTGTATTGAATCAGGCTGCAGCGTGGGTTCTTCGATCAGCTCGTATCCGTCATCCATCATAATGTTAACGCGGGACTCCACTGGGACCGCCTGCTCTACCCGTTCTTCGGTGGGTACGGCAATTTCTCGGGGGGTAATGCTGTCGATGCTCACGTTGCTCCCGGTAAGCCCCAGCACTTCGTCGACACGCACCTGGCTGCTGCTGGCATCGATTGGCGCCTGAGGTGGGTTGAAGTACAGGTAGAGCAGCTGCAGGACTTCGCCGGTTACCTGCACGCGCACATGACTGGGCGGTTCGGCCACCAGGGCCTTACCCTCGGGTACGTTTACCAGCTGCGTGGGTACATCGAACGAGACTGTGCGCACCTCTTGCAGCGTAAGCGCTGCCCACGACACCGCCGCAATCAGAACACACACCGTGATGGCGGTCCCGTTCGACGTGGTGCCGCTGCGGTGCAGCGTAAACAGCGACTTCAGGCGATCCAGAAAGATCGGGTAGCTCGACGTTGAATCAGAGGAATCCACAGGCAGGATCTTGCACAGATGAGGTTAGGAGCACGCCAGCGGGACCACCTGTTCGTAGTAGGTGGCATGTTGCTGGATGATGGTGGAAAGCGAAAGGCGCGCCTGTAGGTTCCGGAGCTGCTTGCGCGCGCCTTCTGCATGCGACTGGTCGCGTATGGCCTGTGCCCATGCCGTTTCGCGATCGTCAGGCACAACGCGCATTGCCTGGGGCGCATGGCGCTGATACGCATCGAAGAGCTTCAAATCTGACACCACAAGCGGACGCTCAGCAGCAATCCAGGTGGAGAGTGATCCCGATGCAGCTGCCTCACGAAAAGGGCACACCGCTACGTCGGTCGCAGCCAGGTACTGGTTCAGGGTGTTTTCGTCTACGTATCCGGTAATATGCACGCGATCGGCCATGCCAAGCGCTGCAGCTTGGCGCTGCAGCTCTGCCGCGTATCGCTCGTCTGGGTCCGACGGCGTGCCTACAAACATGACATGCGTATCTTCAGGCAGGTGCGGCAGAGCACGCACCACGCGGTTGTGTCCCTTCTGCCGATGGATAAACCCGAGTACGCTCACCACGAGCGTCTCTGGCGAGAGCCCGAACGCTGCACGCGCCTCCTCGCGGTCGGGAAGGGTGCGCGGCTCGATGAAGTGAGGCACACAGACCAGCGATGTGGTTCCTGCAAGCGATGCAAGGCGGCTGGCCTCGGCCTCGGTACATACCAGCACTGCAGAAGCACCTTCAACAACGCCACGCGTGGCCTCGGCGTTGATGCGTTCCTGCTGCCAGAACTGCCAGGCACGTACAAGCGCCGACCACGCCTCTGCTGCGCTACCTGGGGCTCCGCGCGCCGCATCTGACAGGTTCGGGCCTTGCTCGAAGTCGTTCCAGACAGAGCCGCCCCCTTCCTGCCCTCTGTTCGCTTCCCCTGTAGACGACGTGCGGCTACGCACTGCCTGCTGCCGGGCCTCCCACAGCTGACGCAGGCGGTCCCACGCGGAGTATCCACGGCGGGCGTCGTGCACCGTTGTTACATACGGCACCTCGCATCCCACCTGAAAGGCCTTCACGTTCATAGCCGCACGGCGTGCTCCCCATATGGTGGGCTCATACTGGATGTGACATACGTCAGCCTCCGATAGCGTGGCACAGGCGCGCCGTAGCCGGTCTGCGTCGCGCGCTGTGCCATCAAGCGCGGCTGTGGCCTCTACGACCGTGGCCTTGAGATGCTGCCGTGCCGCACGTGCCAGCAAACGCCCATATCGGTGCACACCGTGTTCAGGCGGACCGACATGCAGGTAACCAATGGTCATATACAGAGGGATGCAGACAGATAATCAGAATGCGATGGTGTCGGGTGCGGTATTAGATGCGCTCGCATCCGTTCCGCAGCCCGCATGCCTCAGCCACAAGTTCAGCTTTCCAGCGGATGCGCGCCGGCCAGTATCGACGGGCAGCCGACCGACGCAGCGTACGTGTTGCCTCTGGCATGTACCCCCAGCGCAGCATCTCGTGGTGTGCCACCGCCTCGACCATCGCCCGATCCGAAAGCGAGAGCGTATCGCGCCATTGCGTTGCTACGGATGCATTGACCGGCGCAAGGGCTTTCTGCCTCCAGGGTTCAGCGACCGTGTCGACTGCCACCTGGTTCGGATTGGGCGGCTGTGTCCATTCGTGGTTCGGCTCAACACCCAGGAACGTTGCCACTCGCTGCATGACGGCATGCGGATCATTGACGAGCGCCTCAAAATGAATCGTATGCACTGGAATATGCGCTGCGGCACGCCGCACAGCCTGCACCCGCTCGCGCCACAGGTCGGTGTCGCGCCAGATGTACCCTGACGACCAGGGCACCTGGCGCCACGAGTTGGCAACGGCACGCGGGTCGCGCACTATGTGAACAAAGCGCGCTTCGGGGAGCGCTGCATGTAATGCCTCTATGTGAAGCGCATGGTCGGGGGTCTTTTCGCCTACTGCACGAGCGTCGTGATCATGCGCTGTTTCCTGCATCCACGCCCGTAGCACCCCTGCACCGGTACGAGAGCGCGCAGCAACGCGCGCACGGAGCCCACTCATCGAAAGCGATTGCATCTGCCACGCATCGCTTTCCGATATGGCTCGCAGCAGACCGGTGTATTGACCCGGCGTGAGCGGGTCGGTCAGCGCCACCCCGGAGGGCATCAGGCGACGTACAAAAAACGTTTCGGGAAGGACAGCCACGTCTGGATGCGTTGAAAGCAGCCGTTGTACCAGCGTGGTTCCTGAACGCGGACATCCTACGATAAAAAAGGGAGATAGGCCTGCCATACGGGTAAAAGGTGATGATAGCTAACGTTCTCTTGTATGCTGCCTCTTGTGCAAGCATGCTATTTACTACAACAAAAGCGCCCCGCTCCCGAATGGAAGCAGGGCGCTGTTTATAGTTTGCATTGGCTACGCGAGGTAGCTGATGCATGCCAGGCGTAGCATAGGCCGCTTTACCCTGCGTTTACGCCGTGGCAAACTCCTCCTTCACCACGCCGATCTGACTGCCTTCCAGCACCATCTCGATCTCGCGTGGCGTAAGATCATGCTCGGCGATATATGTTTCGCCTTTCGTCACATTCTCTACCTCTACGTCGCTGCCCTTCTGAATGGCGTCGCGCAGCCCGGTCAGCTTCAGCGTGTCGCCCTGGTCGATACGGTCATAATCCGACTCGTCTTTGAACAGCAGCGGTAGAATACCGAAGTTGGCCAGGTTCTGGCGGTGGATGCGCGCGAAGCTCTTCACAATCTTAACGCGCGTGCCAAGCCAGCGAGGTGCCAAGGCCGCATGCTCACGACTGGACCCCTGTCCGTAGTTCGTGCCCGCCACGATAGCGTGACCCGTCTCTTTAACTTCCTGGCTGCGCTCGAAGAAGGACTCGTCGACCTGTTCGAAGACGAACTCCGAGATCTTCGGGATATTCGAGCGATACGGTAGGATTCGGGAGCCGGCAGGCATAATCTCGTCGGTCGAGATGTCGTCGCCCAGCTTCAGCAGCACGGGCACCTCCATAGCGTCGGGCAGCGGATCGAATTCCGGCAGCGACACGACATTAGGCCCTTTCTCCAGCTCCAGGTGTTTGGCCTCTTCTTCCGAAGGCGGCTCCACAAGCTGGTCGGTATTCACGATGATATCTTCAGGCTCCTTGGCGTTCGGGTAGCTCATCCCGTAGAGCTCTTCAAGATCACGTGGATCGGTAATCTTACCGGTGAGCGCCGAAGCGGCAGCCGTTTCAGGGCTTACCAGGTAGACGGCATCTTCTTTCGTGCCGGAGCGTCCCGGGAAGTTGCGTGGCACCGTACGTAGCGAGATCTGTCCGGTGGCAGGTGCTTGCCCCATCCCAATGCAGCCGTTGCATCCGGCCTGGTGGATGCGAGCGCCTGCGCGCGTCAGCATCTGCAGGTGGCCGCTGTTCATCAGGTTCTCCAGGATCTGGCGCGACGTCGGATTCACGTCAAACGACACGCGGTCATGCACCTGCTTGCCGTCTACGATCTCAGCCGCCGATGCGAAGTCGCGAAAGCCAGGATTGGCTGAAGAGCCGACGTACGTCTGGTAGATCTCTTTGCCTTCGACGTCGCGGACCGGTACGACGTTACCCGGGCTGCTCGGCTTGGCGATCATCGGCACAAGCTCCGACAGCTCGATGTGCTCGTGCACGTCGTATGTGGCGTCTTCGTCGGCCTTCAGTTCACTCCAGTCGTCTTCGCGGCCCTGTGAACGCAGGAAGCGCTTTACCTCGTCATCCGACGGAAAGACCGTGCTGGTTGCACCCAGCTCCGTACCCATATTGGCGATGACGTGACGATCCATACAGCTCAGGCTGTCGAGCCCCGGACCGTAGTACTCAATGATGCGATTCACGCCACCGTCTACGTCATGGCGGCGCAGCATCTCCAGAATCACATCTTTGGCGCTCACCCAGTCAGGAAGCTCACCGGTGAGCTTTACGCCCCATACTTCAGGCATGTTGATGGTGTACGGCTTTCCGGCCATCGCCATGGCCACATCGAGTCCGCCCGCCCCAATGGCGAGCATGCCAACGGCACCTGCTGCCGGCGTGTGACTGTCCGACCCGATGAGTGTTTTTCCGGGCTTGCCAAAGCGCTCCTGGTGTACCGGATGGCTCACTCCGTTTCCGGGACGGCTGTACCACACCCCAAATTTCTTGCACGCGCTCCGCAGAAACAGATGGTCGTCGGGGTTTTTATAGTCAGATTGAATAAGATTGTGATCTACGTACTGTGCCGACACTTCGGTCTGCACCCGAGGGATGCCCATCGCCTCAAACTCCAGCATAACCATGGTGCCTGTGGCATCCTGGGTCAGCGTCTGATCCATTTTGAGTTCGATTTCCTCGCCGGGTTTCATCGTGCCCCCTTCCAGGTGACTCGCGATGAGTTTTTCCGCTACGTTTTTGCCCATGACGTGTTGTCGTGTTTATGATCGAAATCGGTAACGGTGATTTGTATAATGCAACAGCGAAGCTCTCGGAAAGGTGGAAAGAATCGATGCTGTTGCACAAGTATTACAACAAGCCGATACTACCACAATATAATGCTGCTGTAAAATGGAAGCGCGAAAGGGAGCCGGACAGTGCTGATCGGGTCTCGTTGGGGCTGTTTGTCCGGCCCGTCTCTACTCCTCATCGGGCTCACCTGACGTCTGCGCGTCGAAAGCCTTCGTCCATGGCATTTCACTTTTGTTGAGAAACGCCCGGATACCTGCCTGGCAGTCGTCCGTAGCACGGGCAAAGGCATTCATCTGCACGGCATGGTCGAGCGCTTCTCGGTAGCCCATGCCCGGCACGTCCGACAGCATCTGCTTGGTGAGCGCAACGGCTGAGGCACTGGTGTCGCGGCTCAGGTCGCGTGCAAGCGCCTGCACTTCAGCATCCAAGTCTGATTCGGGAACCGCCTGGTGGATGAGTCCAAGCTCGGCTGCTTCGGCGGCATCGATGAGCCGTCCGCGAAGCATCAGGTCGCGCAGTGCCGTCTCTCCGAGCTTTCGACGCACGTAGACCATCACGATCGCTGGCACGAAGCCGATGCGCACCTCGGTAAACCCCATCTTGGCGGATTCGACGGCGATCGCAAAGTCGCATACGGCCGCCAGGCCAGAGCCTCCAGCGATTGCATGGCCATTTACTCTGGCAATCACCGGTTTGGGATGCGTGTAGATCGTGTCGAAGAGCGCAGCGAGCCGCTCCGAGTCGGCCCGGTTCTGCATGGGCCCCGCCGTTCGCATCTCGCGAAGCGCTTCCAGGTCAGCCCCTGAGGAAAATGCAGAGCCTGCACCGGTCAGGATAACAACACGGCTTGTGCTATCTTTCGCATCGGCCCTGAGTGCATCATGAAGGGCTTCAACCATCGCGCTATTCAGGGCGTTTCGCTTGTCGGGCCGGTTAAGCGTGAGGGTGCGCGTTCCATGGTCTATGGTCGATTCAATGAGCGACATACAGCATCAGACTGATCAGGGAAGATGATGGTCTCCTGCAATATACAGGATGCGTCGGGCATCACCAAATGCAGTCCGTACGAAACATCCGTACGAAACAGCTGCAGGGGAAGGCCCTGTCGCTTTTGACCATCTACATCGCAATTCTACTGCGCACCTCGCAGCGCCGAGGGAATTGCAGGCTCAACGTCAAACTCGTGTGGCGCTTGCGGATTCACACGCGAGAGGCGCGTGGCTGCTTCGGCAGCGCGGGCCATTTCACGCCACGGACGTGAGAGCCAGACGCGCCGGTGCGTCTCAATGATGGACAGCTGTATCTGACGGTAGTGTGTAGGATTTTCGCGTTCCAGCTCCTTGAAACGCTCATACAGCCGGTTGAGCTGTCTCCTGTTTTCAGAGGTAAACCCGAACGCGCCGATGCGCTCTACCAGCCGGTCGTATGCGCGGTCGGCTTCGGTGCGCGTGCCGTTAACAGGATGCGTGTACGTTGACTCATCGAATACAAACGTGGCTTCATCGTTGAGCGCCACGCGTCCGCTGGCAGCGAGCAGGTCGGGCGCACCCAATGGCAGGAAGAATCGAACCGGTGTACTGCCCGTCCGGTCGGTGAGCACGATATTTCCCCGATCGGGTACACTTCCATCCGCAGATTCGGGGAGCTGAATATGCGGATTCAGGTGTCGAAACCGCTCATACATCGAGGAGGCGTACGTATCTGGCCCCCAGTCGAGCCGCTCGTCGGCCAGGTCAGCCAGCAGGTCGCGCAGGGTCGTGCGTTCGCGGGGGGCCAGTTGTACGCGTACCGCTCGCTGCGTGTACGAGGGGTCGATGATGTTGGGGTTGTACGCGCGCATCGCGCCCATGACGGCTGGAATGTAACCTCGCGAGCGTGTCTTGAACGTGGAGCTTTCGCTGACCGTATCGAAGCCGTCAGTAAGTCCCCACACAAAAGCATCCACGACGCTGGGGGAGCTGTCGAGGCTACCGCCTTGCTCCATCAGGTAGGAACGATATACATGAAAGATATTGCTTGGCCCGGTATGATACGCCGAAAGCCCTGGCAACTCGTGTCCTACCGCATTGATATAACCCCGCATCAGCGTGAACGCAGGCTCCATTGCAATGAGCGGGTGGAGCTCTTCGCGTACTCGCACCCGCTGTCCGCTATTGGTTGGCAGGGTGTATGTACTTACGTCAAACTGGCGCAGCACCGAGGGCATCATCTGGTACCGGCTGCGTGCACCTGCCGAAGAGACCAGGTCGTCCTGGTTAAAGGTTTCAACCACGCCAAGCATGGTCGGGAGCAGGCTCATACCCAGGTATTGCGCTAACCGGATCTCGTATTCCGCAAACGGAAGGTCGCGCTCGTATGCTTCCTGGATCTGGTTTGCCCGCCCCCAACGTACTGCGATGTGCTCACGCGGATACCCTTCGCGCACATGCTTGTCAACCATGCGTCGCGAGAGCTGACGACGCTCACGGTCGACCTGCAGCCAATCCATGGTAGCTCCAGACTGCCACTGGCTCTGCAAGTGGTCTACACTGTACACCCCCAAGACTTCGTACGTGCGGCTGTCAAAGACGCGGATAGTGAAGTTATCGTCAACGCCCTGGCGCTTGGAGTAGATGTCGAGAATATGGTGGAACTGATTCAGAGCACTCTGCTCCTCTCCTGAAAATACGCTTGGCATGAGGTACGCCGGATACTGCGTATCGGGATGACTGGGGTGGTTACCCACTGTGAACGCCGCCGGATGCATAGCTTGCGTTGTGTCAGCCGCGACAGGACTGCTCACAATGGGCATCTGGGCGATCATCTGCTGCGCAAGGCCTTTGAGTGGGCCTGCCAGCACGGCTGCTACCAGCAAGACAACTACGAAGCCCCCGGTCATCTGCACAGGTGTAGGCCTCTGCGACCGGCGTCTGAGCGCCGCGACTCCGAATGTCCAAAAACGTGAAAACATAGTAGGTACTTCCATTAAGCGGTATTCAGAGGCAGGAGCAGCATCAGGCGACCTGGGCAGATACCGTACAGGTGAGACACAGGTGGGACGCACTAACCTAAACGCTGACGCACTGTACAATCCAAACAAAAAACGGTCCGCAGTCAGGGCGGCCACACGTCTGTCGCTCGAATTGGCTGGTCTTGGGCACCGGCTGTAATTCCGAGCGATATCAGCAAGACCCCCTGCTGCCGGTGGCACGCTTCTCGGTAGGGGTGCAAGAAGCCGGTATCAAGTGCATCATGTAAGGCTGTCTTGATTGTGCGCGGCGCGATGCCGCCTGAGGTTGAATGCCCGTGAATGATTCTGAGGGTAGCTCGGCCTCGGTCTTCAGCCAGGTTCAGGGTCTGCTTCGTCACTGATAGTGCCTCATCTACGGTTAACCCGTGCAGGTCGAGCGTTACGGTAGTTCCGTCGTCATCGAGCCGGACCATGCGCTATCTATTTTTGGTTGTGCGTCGTGCGAAGGTGCTAAAGAGCGGGTAACCGTTGCTACACACTTTTGCAAACGTGCAGATCGAACGAAGGTTTTACGCTGATCTGTTATGCAGAGCTGTTGTTACAAATTTACGATGTACTGGCATCAATCACATCGTGTCGTGATGCATGTTGCAAGCTACCTGCCCACCGGTGCTCTTTCATTGCTCTGTTTCACGATACAGTGGGCCCAGAATATGACGCGGGTCGGGGTAGCGCTGGCGTGCAGCGTCCCGGTCTTGCGGGCGCACTACGCCCGGATAGTCTCCCTCGGTTGGTGGATGCAGGGCCACCTGAAAGTGCAGGTGCGGCACCCAGCCGCCGTTTTCGTGCATATCGCCGAGCGCTCCAAGTACACTTCCGGCGCAGATCGAGGCTCCTTCTTCGTAGCGCGCCGCGCTTTCAGCGCTCAGGTGTCCGTATAGCACCCAGAACGGTGTGTCGCCTGGCTTGTGGCGCGTAATAATCGTTCCCCCGTAGTTGCCGGGCTCATTGTGATGCGTACACGCAGCCACAATACCATCATAGCAAGCATAAACCGGCGTACCAGCAGGAGCCCAGATGTCGATGCCCATGTGCACGCGGCGCTCGCTGTCGTACTGTGGCGCGCTGTACATGGCTTGCGTGCGCACTTCGTCGTATCGTCCGATCGCCCACGTAAGCGTGCGGAGCCGGTCACGGTCGTAATCCGCCGTTAGGTCGACCACCGGAGGCGTGTCGTCGCCCGGGAATAAAATAGCCGGATGAAAGTCATACGCCTTGAAGTCAATCATGCTACGCCTTGCGTCTTGGTTATCTGTTTGTGCAATCACTACATGGAGAGGGTACCGCGCTCGGGCTCTGTGGATGCGCACGCCATGCTGCCTCGCAACGAATCGCTGTATAAAAAGAGCACTGCATAAAAAAGCGCCCCCCTCCTATTGGAGAGAGGCGCTCTTCGTTCGGAATGCTGCCTTTTGTTGGAGCAGGCGTTCACGACATGGTCAACAGAACGACCTACTGCGACTACGGCAGTTGTGGATTGCTAACCACCAGTCCACGATCCTCGGCGAGAATGCGGTTCATATCGTGGAGAATCGTAATTTCCGTTTCTTCAAGCGCTGCATCCACATCGTTACTGGCGTAGATGTCGACCGGTGTGTAGAGATCCAACTCATTGCTTGGTGGGATGTAAGCCGGGATGACCGTCTCTGTGCCCAGGTCGCCGGGACTGATACTGGGATTTTGCTCGATTTCGCGCAGCATGATCGGGAGGCGCATGCCCAGGTCGTGCAGGCGACGCCCTTCCAGAAATAGCACCTCCTGACGCATCAGGTAGAGCAGACGCGCAAGCTCGATTTCGGTGGCCGCATCGTCAATCTGATCTTCGGTGACTGATGTACTCGACACGGTAGGCGTTTCCACAACACCTGGACGGTTGAGGACGAGCCCCTCTACGAAGTCGCCACCGGGCTCAAACGCAATTGTGATCTCGGCGGAACGTGGACGCGGATTAAGATCATTGTCGAGGCGCTGGTCATTATCATCTATTTCCGCTGTTGCTCGTTCGAGGGCGATCGTTCGAGCATCCTTCAGGTGATCCTGCGCTGAACCGGTATTACCGGCGTCAAGAGCAACCTCAGCAAGAATAAGATGCATCTCCTCCGCTTTCGCAACGGCGATAGATGCGGAGCGCGACGTGTACTTCGGATCCAGGAAGTCAAGACGCGGCAGGGGCTGCAGTTCTTTCAGCGCCCGAGTTATGATAAACAGATGCGCTGGATTCACGAGATTGTCGGCATCGTAATCCTGTGAGAACAGGAAATTGGGATCCTGATCGAGAACCGATTGCGCAAAGGAGGCTGCAGCGCCCGCATCTCCCTGCCCCCGGTAGAGACGTGCCAGAGCAGCTTCGGCGGGAAGCGCAAAGGCTCCTGAAGAATCCAAGTCGAGACTCGCCTGCAGATCATCGAGGGCCAGCGTGTATAGCGCGGAAGCAGGCACCGGTTCGCCACCTACCTCGGTGGGAATCGCGGAGAAGTTTTCTGCCTGCATGAGGCGACCCATACCGCGGTAGTAGTGCGCCTCAGCAAGAAGCGTGTTGGTCGCACTCTCATCTCCTGGGGCAATGTCGTCGATTACGAAACTCGCAAGAGCACTCAGCTCCTGCAGATTCCAATAGCTCCCGAACGACGCACCGGTCGAGTTAATGACAGCAGTGTTCGGGTTGATGAGACCGGGGAAGTCCATGTCATTTCCACCGAGCCCGGTGCCATTGATGGAGTAGTCATCAGTCGCAACGGCTGACGTCACGACGGTGCTTCCAAGAGCACGGGTAAACTGTGCGCGTATCCCCGGAAGCAGTGCCGAAACCGGCTGCTCGGCAGCGGCCAGGTCGTCGTCGGTCGTACGCGGATTCTCAACGTCGGTCGGGTCCAGGAAGTCGCATCCGGCTATGAGCAACGTGAGGACCGCAAGGATCGCGAGTGTTGATTTAAGGAACGTGTGTGTGCTAAACATAGAATGGACGGGTTGAGGGTAGACAGCAGCAGATTAGGGTACGTGGGTGTCGCTTGGAGCGCTACAGCGTAACCTCCAAGCTCAGGCGCACTTGGCGCGGCGGCGAGAGCGTAATGCTCTGCGTGCCTCCCAGCTGCAATCCACCTCCACTGGTTATGCCAGCCAGTTCGGGATCAACCAGGTCTTGTTCGGAGAACGTAAACAGGTTCCGACCCGAGAGCGAGAGTGAAGCCCGTTCAATGTTCAGCGCACCCGTCAACTGGTCGGGCAGGCGGTAGCTCATCGACACCTCGCGAATCTTCAGGTAGTTACCGCTCTGCAGCAGCGACGTACCTGCTTCTGCTGTGCTAAAGAGACCGACCTCGTTGCCATCCTGATCGAAGCGCGTCGGGCGGTCGGCACGTACCAGCCCGTTGAAGGCGGACCAGTGGCTTCCCCAGTCGAACACCTCGGCTCCCGTGGCCCAGTCCGCCAGCGCAAAGATGCTCAGGTCTTGGAAGAGCGTAAGCCGTGTGGTGAAGGCGCCGGTATGATTGGGATACGGTGTAGAGCCCGTAAACCGAAACTCAGACGCGTCGAGTAAGCCGTCGCCATTGCTGTCGAACGGCGTAGCGGCTCGCCACGCACCAACCGACTGCCCCTCGCTGACGCGCTGCTGGGCGCTAACCGTTTCGGTAAGGCTAAAGTCAGCAGCACCACCCATGTCAGTAACCTCGTTCTTCACGTATCCATAGGAGGCGCCCAGCGACCATGTTGCGTTGCGTGTATTCAAGACGCGGACATCCATATCGAGCTCAACGCCTCGATTCTGGATTTCTCCGATGTTACGCAGCTGCAAGCCTCGTCCGGTAACAGGCTGTTCCGGGATGGAGAAGATCGCATCGGACGTTACAGCGTTATAAGCGGTAACGTTAAAGGAGAACAGATCGTCAAAGAACGATGCCTCGATGCCCCCTTCAAGGGTTGAAGTCCGCTCAGGGCCCAGGTCAACGTTGCCGGGGTTGTCGAAGCGTGGTGCCGCTTCCCCACGGAACGAAGTAGCCTGAAACGTCACGTCGCGTGCAAAAGGCGTCGGAAACTTGCCCGTTTCGCCATATGCAAACCGTAGCTTAAGCTCGTTCGCGACATTGCCGTACCCAAGCCGCTGCCAGAACGGCTCATCAGAGATGGTATAAGCTACGCCCAAGCTCGGATAGGCCTCTAAACCGACAGCTTCACCAAACGCGCTGTTTCCATCAAAGCGGAGCCCCGCGTTGATAAAGACGCGGTCATCAATGCCGATCTGCTCTCGGAAGAAAAACCCACCATTGAAGACCTCACTTCGTTGCTCATCGGCATTGATAGAACCGGCTTCGCCGAAGTCTTCCGTCCCTGGCAGTGCAAAGGTCTCAGCATCAGCAAAGATGATGCTTGTTTCATCGCGGAACCCTTGCACTCCGAAGGTGAAGTCCGACGTGATGCGTCCTTCCCGTGGATAGCTGAGCGTTCCAACATATTCGAGCGTTACCGACTTAAAGTCACGGTTGAACCGGGTCAGCGACCCACTGTCGAATCCGGTCAGCGGATCCGCTTCTGAGGGATTGCGGAGCCGCTGTTCGTTCGTGCGACTGTCAATACCGGCCGTGAAGCGCGAGTTGAACAGCTCGGAGGGGGCATACTGCGCATTCACAGAGAACGTAAAGCGGTCAACCCCTTCTTTGATGCGGGGAAGCAAGAACAGATTCAGAGCCTCGTCGAACGTCCCCTGCCCCGAAAAGAACTTAGCATCGCCCACTTCAAAGGCAGTGAGCGGGTCGGCAATCGCCGTTCCGTTATTGAGGCGCGAAAAGTTTGACCGTGTGTATGCTCCCGTGAAACCTACGTTCAGATCTTCTGCGAGCTCGGTCTGCACGTTGCCGCGCAGCGCGTAGAGCGTGCTGGCGTTGTTGGGCTGCACGCCGCCACTCTGCTGTACCCGTCCGCTCACGTTGTAGGTCATATCGGCGCTTCCGCCTGACACTCCCACGTAGTAGTTCTGCATGTGCGCCGTGCTGAGAATCTCATCACGGATGAAATTTGAGCGCCCGAAGTCCGGATCATCGGGATCCTCTACGTTGCCTGCAAAGGAAAATCCGGTATCACGGAAGAACTTCGTTGTGGGCACGTCGAGCCCTTGCTCAACCCGAAACCGCACTGTTGGACTCCCTTCCTGACCGCGGCGCGTAAAGATCTGGATGACGCCGTTGGCTGCGTCGGATCCATAGAGCGTGCTTGCTGCTCCGCCTTTTGTGATCTCGATGCGCTCAATGTCGTTGGTGAGTAGTTCAGAGAGCGCGGAGGTTGACTCGCCCCCAAAGCTGAAACTCGTACCCGAGTTGTTGTCTACACGCACGCCATCCACATAAATGACCGGTGTCTGGCTTGCAAAGGCACTGGTGATGCCCCGGAAGTTGATCAGCGCGCCCTGGCCCGGCTGAGCAGACTGCATGCGCACCGAAGAGCCAGGTACGCGTCCCTGCAGCAACTGGTCGACAGAAGCTACGGGGGCTTCTTCGATCTCGGAGGCCGAAATCACCCCTACGTCGGCCGACAGCTTGCGCCGTTCGACGCTCTGTCCAAGCCCCGTTACGACGAGCTCGTCCATCTGCATCAGGTCTTCGCGCAGGGTGAAGTCTTGGACGACCTCTTCGCCCGCTTCAACTGTCACCGTAGCGGTTTGTGCGCGAAAGCCCACAAACTGCGCCCGGATCTCGTACGTACCTACGGCGACGTTCTCCAATCGGTATCGGCCTTCTGCATCTGTAGCCGCCCCCCGGTTCAGGGATGCGATTACTACATTCACCCCGGGCATGGGGTCGCCATCATTCGAAACGACCTGACCAACGATGGTCCCGGTCTCGTCCTGGGCGTGAGAAGCAGCTGGGGCAAGCCCCAGCAAGAGAATAAATAGGCCGATATACCAATGTAATTTCATAGAGCAACGTCTGTGTAAGTCATACGAGTAGTTGTGTTTGCGTTGTTAACACAGCGTAAACCTGCACAGTTTGCTCAAAATATGCAACCGCTTCATACATCTGCTAAGCCAAGGAAGCGCTTACATATTATTAGTTGGTCGTAATTTCACAATTCAGGCGTTATGCACAGGCAGAAGAACGTCAATCTGCACGGCCATACTACTTATTAGTAGCACACCAACAACACAC
>NZ_JARWGJ010000207.1:0-4338 GCF_040409695.1 Longimonas sp. | reverse complement strand
CTACGCAGGAAAGCTACGCAGGAAAGCTACGCAGGAAAGCTACGCAGGAAAGCTACGCAGGAAAGCTACGCAGGAAAGCTACGCAGGAAAGCTACGCAGTAAAGCTACGTAAGAAAGCTATGCAGTAGCCGGAACGGTTTCTCCGTCGGCGGTGCGTAGCGGATAGGGCGCTTCGATGTCGCCATCGGCTATGCGACGCAGGGTGCGACGCAGCAGGCGGCGGCGGAAGGCGCTCAGATGGTCGGTGAAAAGCACGCCTTCAAGGTGGTCGTACTCGTGCTGCACCACGCGGGCCAGCATGTCGCTCATCTCATACGACTGCTCCTCAAAGTTGCGGTCCAGATACTCAACCTGCACGCGGTCGGGACGCCGAACGCTTTCGCGCACATCTGGAATTGAGAGGCAGCCCTCTTCAAACTTCGACGTGGCGCTGCTCTCCCATGTGATTTCAGGGTTGATGAACACCATCGGCTGGTCGGGCACCTCAATACCCTCGGCGCGTAGGTCGTCGGCGATAGGCAGCAGGTCGACCACAAAGATGCGCTCGGTGCGTCCCACCTGGGGCGCAGCCAGCCCCAACCCGTTGGCCGCGCGCATCGTGTCGATCATGTTATCGATAAGCGTCTGCACCGCCTCGGTATTTTCGGTAACCGGTTCGGTGTCGCGCCGCAGGGCGTCGTGGCCAAATACGTAAATGGGCAGAATCATCAGGAGGGTAGAAGCTGGTGCTCATAAAAAACGCAGAGACGATACCACCGCAGCCGTAGCGTGGAGATGGTGATATCTGTAGACTGATACCTACAGCACAGGCAGTAGATTCGCGGCCAACGGTAGAGCCCCTACGAACGTCCGTAATCGTCCTCAAGACGGATGATGTCGTCTTCGAGGCAGAGCCCGAGCTGCGTCTCGATAAAGACAAACGGCTCATCGTTCGGATTGGTGACGCGGTGCACGTCGCCAATGTCGATGACGACGGCGTCGCCCACCTCCATCTCTACGATCTCGTCGTTGAGCGTCACCTCAGCAGCGCCCTGCACAGCCACCCAGTGCTCTTTGCGATGCTCGTGCTTCTGCAGCGACAGGCGCTGCCCCGGGTGCACCACAATGCGCTTTACGCGATAGCCTGGCTCGTTCAAGTACTCCTCCCAGCGTCCCCACGGACGGTTGTCGGCATCCAGTAGCATAGGTCAAAAACAGGTTAGGTTAAGAAAATACAGTCATAAAAACGGATTCGGGTGGTGCAGTATCGGTGAAGCAGGCGCCTCACGCAAGGGGGCGGCTTCGTTCTTTCGATGAAAATAAAGCGGGATGCGCGGAATTGGTGGGGCAAACGGAGCGTTTCTGCCATGCTTCTGCATCGCTGCGCCCTCACAGAAAAGGCCTCCCGGTTGCATGAGCTGCTGCCGGGGGACAGACTTTCGCGTGCTCGGAGCAAACAAACCCGGAGTGCGCCGAACCATCATCGCCTGCCCGGTTGGCTACGTGCTTAAATGCAAGGCGCTCTGTATGTAAGGCACTCTGAATGCAAGGCCTCTATGTTAAAGCGGCGCCGGATGCGCAGAGAAGGGCCTTGTGGGACGCCCTGCCAGATGTGAAGGAGACCTTTCGACTTCTTCCGACAGGGGGCGGCATATGCTTAAGGTGGCAGCCTGCCGGCTCGTACCAGAGGGCTCGTACCGGAGGTGGAGGCAATCTCTACGCGCTGCGTTCACCGGCCGCTTTGCTCTTGTGTGGACCTTACATCTGCTTGGAGTAGATGCCGTGCTCAAAGTGACGGTATGCAAGCAAGGTAGCAGCATGCGAGAAAGCCATGCTGCTACCAGCGCATCGACGTTGCGCAGCTCGATGGGCACGAACGAGGCGGTTTAGCTTGCAGCGTATGAGCGCACGCCAGCGGTATCTACCATGAGGTCGAACAGCTCGGTGTTGCGCACGAAGCTGCCAAGCGTATCGCTGCCCGGCCCGATCGCCAGCAGAGGCACATAGTCAGAGGTGTGCATGCTCCCGATCCAGTTTACCGCAGTGTAGTTCGCCTGCAGCGCCGACAGCACGGCTGAGGGGCGGCTGCGCGGACGGTAGGCGGCTTCGTACTCGCCACGTAGCGCTTGCTGCAAGATCTCAGCCTCCTCGGTTGAGAGATCGATGCTGCTTGCCGCAGCGATCCGCTCCTGGATCGCGCTCACCGAACTGTTGTCGTCAAGCTCGCGAAAGGCCCACTCGTTAGAGCGCTCAAAATCGGCGATGCGGTCGAACATCGGATTCGAGTCGTTGTAGCCGTCGCCGATGCCATTGAGTCCCGGATTGGCGTTGCCGTGGTCGGTCGTGATGATGACAAGCGTGTCATCGCGACCGTCTACGAAGTCGAGTACCGTACCGATGGCGTCGTCAAAAGCGATCTGGTCGTAGACGAGGCCGGCCGTATCATTGGAATGCGCAGCGTGGTCGACGCGTCCGCCTTCAACCTGCAAGATGAACCCCTCCTCATGGCGCGCCAGGCGCTGCAAGGCAGCGTCGGTCATTTCAGCGAGCGAGGGGATGGCACTCTGCAGCGAGCTGATGTTCTGGCGGTCGATTTCGTACGGCAGGTGGCTATCGTAGAAGATGCCGAGCATTTTTTCGGCATTGGCTACGCCCCCGAGGTCATTACGATCGCGAATAACGCGGTAGCCCGCGTCGGCGTACCCTGCGTAGAGATCGCGTCCGTCGTCACGTCGGTCAGCCGCAAAGTGGCGCCCGCCTCCGCCCATGAGCAGGTCGTACCTGCGCTCCAGGTACTGCGTGGCAATTTCGTCCTCCATCCACCGGCGCGGCACGCTGGCCCCGAATCCAGCGGGTGTTGCATGCGTGATGCGGGTAGTGGTTACGAGCCCGGTGGCCTTGCCCGCATCCCGAAAAATCTCACAGATGGTACGGTAGGACTCATCGCTCGGCGAGGTGTTAACCTGCGTGTTGTTGATGCGATGGCCCGATCCCCAGGCCGATGCCGACGCGGCGGACCCGGTTACGAGCGAGTTTAGCGAGGCGACATCCATATACGCCTGCCGGTCGTAGGCCTGATTGCGGTAGAGATCCATCCAGTGCGACGTGCGGTCGTGGTGGCGCTGCAGGAAGTGATCGGCCATGGTGAGCGTACCCTGGCTCATGCCATCGACCACCAGAAAGATCACGTTCTTCGCATCGCCGGTGACGTCGGCACGTGGACGTACAGCGCCCTTGGCGGTGGTGCCGTTGCTGCCCCACAGCCCCATGCCAAGCGCAGCCGACGACAACGCAGTGCGTTTCAGGAAGTCCCGGCGACCGAGCGTAGACTGCTCGGAGGAAGAGTTCTCCGAAGAAGAGGGTGTCGAAGAGGCTTCGGAGGGCGAGGCATGGGGGTCGGAGTGGTCGGTGTAGGCCATGGAGAGAAGGCTTTCAGAAAGCTACATACAGGGAGAGCGCCTGCACAGCGCCAGAAGCACATGATAGATCATGTATCATATTGTATAGCGGTGCAGGATACGTTATGTATGACGAATGCCACGCACGGATTTACGTTTCAGGTTGTGGCTATGTTAAATATGAGGAGTTAGATGTGGGAGCGCCGGGTCTGCATCGGCGCACCGTGCTCATGCAAAACTCCTGTGCGATACGGATGCGATACATGAGCGCGCCGAACTTTCCACCCGTGCATTGGGTTATTTATCGTTGGCTACCGCCCACATGTTGACAATACGCGTACTTTGACCTGACACTTTCCATTATGGCCACGGCTGAGAAGAAAACCACAATCACGGATCAGCTGCGCGCGCTTATTCGCCTGCAGCACATTGACAATCGCATCGACCGTATTCAGAAACTACGCGGCGACCTCCCCGAAGAGATTGAGGATCTTGAAGACGAGCGGGCTGGCCTGCAGACGCGGCTCGACAACTACGAGCAAGAGCTCAAAGAGGCCAAAGTCAACAAGCGTCAGTCTGAAACGGATATCAAAGAGGCTGAGGGGCTGGTTGACAAGTACGAGGAACAGCAGATGCAGGTGCGCAACAACCGTGAGTACGACGCGCTCACGAGCGAGATCGAAACGCAGAAAGAGCGCATTGCAGAAGCACGCGAAACCATTGAGCGGGCCGAGAAAACGATTGCCGCAAACGAGTCGGCCATCGAAGACACAAAAGAGAGTCTCGAAGACCTCGACAGCATTCTTGAAGAGAAGCGTGAGAAGCTCGATGAGGTGGTAGCCGACACGGAGGCTGAAGAGAGTGCGCTTGAAGAAGTGCGTGCCGAAGCAAAAGAGCAGGTCGACGAGCGCTATCTGACGGCCTACTCGAAGCTGCGCGATCGCCTGCGCGACGGACGGGC
>NZ_JARWGJ010000206.1:0-21414 GCF_040409695.1 Longimonas sp. | reverse complement strand
CGCCGCGTCGGTCGCACGCTCCCTCCTCGCGATGACAAGGTGTACATGTATTTTTTGCTGACCTACTTAAGAAATCAAAACAGGCTCTCAAAGGTTCTTTTGTGGGTCTACCTAATACCGGAGTCCGACCAGGAAGAAGACGTTGCGTCCGGGCAGGGTACGTACGATTGGGTTGTCAACTGAGCCGTCGGAGCCGAGGCTCCAGTCGAAAGCATTGGCTCGGTCGAGCACGTTTACGACGTTGAGCTGCGCTTCTACGGTGACGCCCGCGATGCGGCGCTCGGCCTGCAGGCCGAGGTCAACGCGCGAGAACGGCGCGAGCTGCTGGCGTCCGGGCCGGGTCAGGTCGGCCCCGATACGCGACTGTGCGGCATAGGTATGGGGCGTGTAGTCGTAGTAGGCGCGGCGCAGCGCCCACGAGCGTCCCCAGATGCCTTGCCAGCTGCCAACCGCATGCAGCCCATCAACGATCTGCACGCTCAGGTCGCCTCCGATGCGAACCGGCTGCTCCCAGGGGGCGGGCACGAAGCGGTCTTCGAAGCGCCCGGCGTAGCGGCGCTGGCTGCGTTCCAGCTCGGCGCGTACGGTTGCATCCACGCGGCTGCCCGAGCGCTGCACGCGCAGTGCCGTGCCGTACGCACGCCCGGCGCCCGACGCCATGAAATCGGACTGCTGGCGCGCTGTGGCGGTCTGGGCAGCCCGCACGTCTTGCAAGGGAACCGGGTCGACGAGCGTAGCGAAGTCCAGGTGCAGCGTATTGGGCTGCCACTTATAGTAGGTTTCCCACTGCACCGACCAGTTCGAAGCCGGTTGGATGCGCAGGTCAGCGGCGGCATGATAGGCGCGAGGCGGGGCGAGCGAGCCGTCGAGTGGGAGCCAGAAGCGCATGCTGGGGACGGCGGCCATGGGCCCGTCATTGCTGACCTGTGCTTGCGTAACGTACTGCCGGTAGATTCCGCCTGCGAGGCGTGCTGCTATGCCGCCAATGGGACTGGTGCTACGGTCGTAGCGCAGCGCCAGGCGCGGCTCGGCGTATACCATCTGCTGAGCGGAGAGGTACGTGAGCCGGGTGCCAGCCGTAAGGGTCGTGCCCAGTCCGAGCGAGGCCTCGCCTTCGAGATGGCCCGTCAACTGCCAGGTGCGCACCTCGTGATTAATGTCTCCCACGAAGCGGTTGCGCATGTGCACATGGCCGCGCCAGTACGTGGGGGCCACAGAGGCACTCAGGCGATAGCGTGGTGAGAGGCTGACTTCGGCGAGAGCTCGTGCGCGCCATTCAGCGATCTCGTTCTCTTCGAGCGCATGGTCGGATGTACCCGATGGGGCGGGTGCGACCTGGTCGAGCTGGTCATCGGGCGTGCTGTCGGAGAGGGTGCTGCGCATCCCGAAGAACGAGTCAGAGCGGTGGCGGCTGCCATACACCTGCACCTGTCCCGAAAGGCGATCGGTGGCGAGCCAGTCGTGGCGGGCCTGCACCATCGTGTTGGTCCAGCCGGTGCGTCCTTGCGTGTCGAAGCGGCGCGCGTGGCCTCCCTCGTCTGCCAATAGGCTGCTGGCATCGGTGCGCATCCGGTTGCTGCCGTGGTACGCCGACACGTACAACTGATGAAAAGACGATAGCTCCTGCTGCACGGCACCATGCACGTCTGAGAACTGGAGGTCGGGAGCCGAGAGATGATCTACGAGCTGGCCCATCGCATCGCCGTTGTCGACCCACCAGGTTGCGAGCATCGGGTCGGGGCGCGTCCAGGTCGACAGGCGGTGGCGCAGCGCCGGCGAGCGATAGGCATTCCACACGCCGACACGGGCCGTAGCCATGGCACGTCCGGTGCCGCTGCCCGTCTGATTCCACTGCGCCTCGGTCCGCAGGTTTGCGCTCACAGGATCGACCGTGGCCGTGGCGTGGCGAGTCTTCGTGCGCGACAGGTCGTGCTCCGCTGCAATAACGCCTGCGGTGTAGCTGCCGTACCGTGCTGGAAAGCCGGCCTTGTGCACATCGATACGGCGCAGGGCTTGCGGACTGAAGGCGGAGAGCACGCCGCCCACCGTGGTGGGCTCGCGGATCGGCACATCATCAAGCAGCATGACGTGTTCGTTCTGGGCGCCGCCTTGCACGTGAAGGTCGGCCCGCGGCTGGCTGAGCGTAACCCCGATCTGCTGGCTGGCGCTGTGCACAATGTCGGGCGTGCCGGGAGCCGCAAGCGGACTGAGGTCTTCGCGGGCCATGGCGTTGGTGCCGAGGGCAAACGAGGGCAGGCGCTGCTGCAGGCCATCGACCACAACGGGCTGGGAGCGAACAGGCTGCGGGGCCATCGAGATGCGCACGCTCTTGCGTCCGGCTGGGGGCACCCACACGCTGTCGACGACGGCTTCGTATCCGACATGCGTAACAACGAGCTGATGCGAGCCGGCGATGACATCTGGAAAGCTGAAGCGCCCTGAGGGGGTCGTGGCCATGCCGGTGGCGGCATCGGCCAGGAGCACGTTGGCGCGAGGCAGCGGCGTGCCGGTTTCGCTGTCTACAACCGTGCCGATGAGGCGTCCGGTCGCCTCGGGAGCTTGAAAGGCATTTACGATCAGGTAGGTGCCGTCTGAGGTGACGACGTAGTCGGCTCCGGTATCCCGAAGAATGCAGTGCAGCAGTTCGCTGGGGGAGGCGTTGCGAATGCGGCAGTACGTGCGGCGGTCGCGCACCAGCTCGTTGGAGTACGCGATGTCTTCGTTGGTGGTATCAACGAAGTGCTGCAAGGCTTCGTCGAGGGGCACGCCGCGCAGCGCCATGGTATAGCGCGGCTCGTCGTCATCGGGCGCTACCTGCTGGGCAAGGGCGGGCCCGCTGCTGCTTAGACCGGCAAGCAGCACGACTCCGATCAGTAGGCGCAATGAGAACACAGGGGAGCAGCGCATGAAGGTAGAAGAAGGTCCGAATCAGTCTGATCGCAGAACGAGCAGCAGCAACAGCGTATGTACACGAAACAGTTGGCACGTCATACCGGGACTGCGTTACTCAGATTCAGGGTGTGTAGAATCGGGTGCAACGAGTTCGTATCCCTGGCTGAGCGCACGGTATTGCAGGCCTTGAACGGCTACGATATCGCGCAGGATGGACTCCGGATCGCTCACCTGCCCGTAATGCAGCGTCATGGCATCGGTATCGGACTCAGGAACGCGAAGGTGAATCGGGAGGCCAAACTGAGCTTCGATGGCTCGCAAGATAACAGGCAGCGAGGCATTTCGTACTGCAAATCCGCCATCGCGCCAGGCTGCTGCTGTTTCAGTGGGCGTGTCTGTGGGGGCAGAGGGAGCCGCGCCGGTACCTACAACGCGGCTGTACTGTCCGGCACGATCTAATATGACAGGGTCGTAGCCCGGAGCTTCGCTGCGCAGCTGTACACGCCCTGAGGTAAGCGTGACCTCGGTGGTCGGATGGTTCTGGGTTGTGTAGGCTTGTGCGTTGAACGTAGTGCCGAGAACGCCGATACGAGCGTTCGCCGTTTCAATTTCGAAAGGACGGTCGGCTGAGGCTACGGTGAAAAAGGCCTCGCCACGTAGCGTCACGGTTCGCGTTTCGGCATCAACAAACGGAAGCACGGAAAACCCACGGGCGTAGGTGAGGCGCGTGGCGCCGTTGAGGTCGACGGTGGATCCATCGGGGAGCGACACGGTCGTCTGCTCGCCAGCCATTGTCTCGATAGTCACCGGCCGGCTCCACCAGAAGACAGCTCCTACCAGAAGACAGGCAGCCAGCAGCGCACCGGCAACCCAGTTCCGGCGAATCGACCGTTCAGACTGTTTCGAACGGTTGGAGCGACGCACTGGAGCGCGACCGGAGGCACGACGGTCTGAGCGGTTGGGCGATGCAGCAGTATCGCGCCGGGTGTTGCCGGGCGCGTCATCAGAGAGGCCGCTGCTTGGCTCTGCGTCGACCTGTTGAGCCATGTGGCGCCAGGCCTCTCCAGCCGAAAACGCCTCGTCCGTAACGGCATCGGCACGGCCCAGCAGGCGCCAGACCGCAGCGTATTCCGCCCGGTCCCGGGGCGTATCGCTGTCCTGGCTGACTTCGTCGGGTAGCCGGGCGTCCGCATTGTTGAGGGACGAATCATCCGTATCCATAGCCAAAAGAACCTGGCAGGTGAAAAAAAGCGGGGCGTGTCGTTGCGTGCTGCATCAGAGAATCAGCATCAAGGAAGCAAGTCGGGGCGGTGTTCGCGAAGGCGGGCACGCAGGTGGTCGAGTGCGCGCACAATGTGGTTGTTTACGGTGTTGGGCGAGATCTCCATGATGTCAGCGATGGCTTCATGCGTCATGCCGTCGATACGGCGAAGCGTAAGGGCCTCGCGCTGACGGGCCGGCAGCTCATCGATCCACCGGTCAAGGAGCGTGCGCAGAAGGTCGGCATCAAGTTCCGCATCGGGCGCCGGCGGGGCGCCTCCAAGGGCATCGGAAGGCACAGCGGTCTCGTGGGTCCGGCGCGTCTGTTCATCACGCTGCAGGTTGTAGACGCGGTTGCGCGCCATCTGGAAAACGTACGCAGTGAGCGAGTCAACGTCATCCAGTTCGGTACGGATGGACCACAGCTTGGTGAAGGTCTCCTGCGTAATGTCGCGGGCTTTTTCATCCGACGCAACCATGCCTCGTACGAATCGGAAGATGCGAGGGGACAGCTGGCAGAAGACCGTTTTGAACGCATCGCGATCGGAGGCGCGAAGCCGTTCGCATAACGCATCGATCGCTGCGGTGTCGGCATCTGTACCAGCGGCATCGCTGCGGGGCCCGTTTGGGCCGTCGGAAGCATTGACGGGGGGAGAGTCCGACATCGCTGAGGCAGGCATAGGCAAGAAACGCTACAACGTCTTGGAGGGACGGCACTGGTACGGCAGTGATGTCGATCGGTGCCCGGCTGCAAGAGCAGCTTATCTAACGGTGATGCTCTTGCAGTCAGGCATAGGCGGTGCGACAGCACAATCCTTCGCAACAATACCCTTCGCAACAATACAGGCTTGCAATCCCAAACACAGCGCGCCGAGCGCCTCCAGCGGAGTACGCCCGGCGCGCATGTCTGGCAGCGAATCTACATGCCTATCGCTTTGATAGCATGCTTGATTCGAAATGCACTCGAAGTGCGGGTTACTCAACGTTCAGCGTCCCGCGCATGCTTCCCGTGTGAACGGCGCAGTAATACTCGCCAAGCTCATTGGCAAGCTCCTGCGTGAGCGTAAACGAGAAGCCGCCTTCGCCGTCGGTCACGAGATCAACGTCGCTGTCGTCGGCAAACGTACCTTCGCCAGCATGCGTGAGCAGATCGGTTCCATTGCCGTCCTCAATGGCAAATGGATGCGGTCCGCCGTTCACAATGTCGAAGGTATAGCGCGTGCCTACGCTAAGCGTAATCGGCGCGTTGTTCTCGTTCAGTTCAACAACGGCTTCGGCGTCAGCGCCGTCTACGGCTGTGGCGAAGTAGGCGCTGGCCCCATCGTTATCCAGCGTGATTGTGACGGCACTGTCGTCTTCCGCGAAACTTGGCGGCAGCAGCAGTCCATCGATCACGTGCAGGATACCATTCGACGCAAAGTAGTCGAGGTTGTTAGCGTCGAGGGTGGCCTGTGGGCCGTTTTCGCCATCGTTGAACACGACCTGTTCGCCATCGAGTGCGATGGTGAGGGGTTCACCCTGGGCCGTTTCCAGTTCAACCTCGCCGCCCTCGTCATCAAGCAGGGCAAGTAGGCTGGCAGAGTCAACGGCATCGGCCGCAAACACATGGTACTGCAAGACCTCCTGGATCTCTTCCTCTGAGAATCCGCTCAGGTCGGCGGCTTCGAAGGTAGCGTTGTTCGGGCCGAAGACCGTCCAGCTTTCAGCGTCAACAAACGCTTCGGCAAGACCGAAGTCAACAACCGTGTTGTAGAGCTCAAGCGTTTCGTCAACAAACCAGGCGGTGTTAGCCAGATTCTGGTTGCCGAGCAGCGCGCGGTCGAGCACGTGGATGACGCCGTTGTCGGCTTCGATGTCGGTCTGGATGACCTCGGAGCCTTCAATGAAGACCCCGTCGTTGGTGACTTCAACGGTGAGCTCGTCGCCAGAGAGCGTGGTTACGGTGTTTTCGCCCTCGTTGAGATCTGCTGCTCTGATTGCAGCATCGGGAATCACGTGGTAGCCCAGCACATCACCGAGTTCGGGCTGTGCGAGCAGCACGTCGGTGTTGATCGGCGCAAAGCCGTCGTTGTTGGGCGCGAAGACGGTGAAGGTAGCTTCTTCATCGGCCAGTGGATCAACGAGATCGGCTTCTTCCAGCGCAGCAAGAAGCGTGGAGAAGTCATCGTTCTGCGATACAACATTGGCGATCGTGTTAGCCGGACGCAGATCTTCAGGAAGCAGCAGTCCGTCGATCACGTGCAGGATGCCATTCGACGCAAAGTAGTCGAGGTTGTTAGCGTCGAGGGTGGCCTGTCCGCCGTTGAATACGACCTGTTCGCCATCAAGCGTAACGTTGATTGCTTCGCCCGTCAGCGTTTCGAGCTCCAGTTCGCCTTCACTTTCCAGCAGGCCAAGCAAGGAGGCAGCGTCGGTTGTTTGGCCAGCGAGTGCATGATACTGCAGGATCTCTTGGGTCTCATCTTCTGAGAATCCGCTGAGATCAGCGCTATCGAACGCTTCGTTGTTTGGGCCAAACACGGTCCACTCTTCGGCTCCGGCGAACGCTTCACCGAGTCCGGCATCAACGACGGCATTGTAGAGGCTGCCTGTTTCATTGACAAACCAGGCGACATTCGCCAGATTCTGGTTGCCGAGCAGCGCGCGGTCGAGCACATGGATGACGCCGTTTTCGGCTTCGATGTCGGTCTGAATGACCTCGGAGCCTTCAATGAAGACCCCGTCGTCGGTGACTTCAACGGTGAGCTCGTCGCCAGAGAGCGTGGTTACGGTGTTTTCGCCCTCGTTAAGATCATCAGCGAAAATAGCCTGGCCTTCAATCACGTGGTAGCCGAGTACCGAAGCGAGCGCCTCGTCCTGTCCGAGCAGCACGTCGGTGTTGATGGGCGTGAAGGCGGCTTCGTTGGGCGCGAAGACCGTGAACGTAGCCTCCGCATCGGTGAACGTATCAGCCAGCCCGGCAGCATCCAGCGCAGCGAAGAGGGTCGCAAAGTCGTCGCTATCGCCAACGATCTCTCCGATCGTCTGCTCAGGGTCGGGTTCGGGAGGCTCCGGTGTAACCGGGTCATCGCTGTCGCATGCGGTGAGCCCAAGGGTGAGCGTAAAAATGAGAGCCAGCGACAGGAGTCGCGAGCCGCGAATCAGTCTATGAAGCATGATAAACGGGTACTATGAGGAAAGGTGAATCGTGCATGGTGCACGTATCCGATATGATGCTTCCGAATACGCACCCGATAGACACCGCGGCATCCCCCCAATAACCAGTGGCGAATGAAACGAACGCGTTATGAGCACGAAACGAACCTGTTACCTCGCCAGGCAGGCAGCGGAACGGGGCCGCAGGCTACGTGGCTGAGCGGCAAGAAAAGAAGATTTAAGCGGAGGTTGATCGCGCTTTTACGAGATGATGCGTATCTATTACGTGAGACCTGAGGAGACCCGACGGCCTGAACCGAGCCCGCTATTGTTGGTGCAGCACAGACCGTGTGATGCGTAACGCAGTACGTGGAGACGGCCCGGTAGCAGCTACTCCTCAGACGACTTGCTCGCTTCCCCCGAAACGACAGATACAGAACTGCCGATGCAGACCCGCACCGTCCACCTCGTTCAGATGCCTCATGCAGAAGGCCTACCGCTCCCCGAACATGCCACCGAACAGAGCGCCGGAGCCGACCTGCGTGCTGCCATCCCCAACGACAGTCCCATTACGCTTGCTTCGGGAGAACGAACGCTCGTACCCACTGGCCTCCAGATCGCGTTGCCCCCGGACTGCGAGGGCCAGGTGCGCCCACGAAGCGGGCTGGCGGTGCGGCATGGCGTTACGGTGATCAACGCGCCGGGCACCATCGATGCAGATTATCGGGGCGAGGTGAAGGTGGCGCTTGTGAACATAGGACAGGAGCCGTTTACGGTAGAGCGAGGGATGCGCATCGCCCAGCTTGTGGTGGCGCGTTACGAGCGTATCGACTGGACGCCTGCTGAAACGCTCGATGCCACCGAACGAGGCGAAGGCGGATTCGGGTCAACAGGAACTACATGACCGGCAGAAGCTCCACTGTGCCACACATATGCCACACATGCATGTGCCACACACATGGCGCCTTGGCGGGGCGTCAGGCGGGTAACAGAAACGAGCGCGTTATGCAGCGTTCTACGATGCGTCTTCGGACGGTGATGACGCGACAGGCTTCGAGGTGGCTCCGCTCGGGATCTCTGTTGGCTGGAAGCAGTCGCGGCAGCGGGGCTCGTACGCCTCCGTGGCGCCGAGCAGCACGCGGTCGTCGCCTGCCACGATGCGCTGAGAGTGATTTGCAGGCGCGCCGCATTGTACACAGATCGCGTGTAGCTTCGTAACGTGCTCGGCGATAGCCATGAGCTGCGGAATCGGCTCGAAGGGTTTTCCCCTATAGTCTTGATCGAGCCCGGCCACGATCACTCGCACGCCGTCGGACGCCAGGGTCTGGCATACGTGCATCAGCTCAGGCCCGAAGAACTGCGCCTCGTCAATGCCCACGACGTCCGCCGCACGAGCGAGTAGTACGATCTGGTCGGCGGCGTTAACGGCGGTCGTTGGCATGGTGGTGTCGTCGTGCGAGACCACCTCGTCGTCGCTGTACCGCGTGTCGAGGGCCGGCTTGAACGCCATGACCTGCTGTCGGGCAATGCGTGCGCGTCGCAGGCGGCGGATGAGCTCCTCGGTCTTTCCGCTGAACATTGATCCGCACACGACTTCGACCCATCCGGCATCGCGGCTTCGATTTACGATATGAGGTTCCATGCTGCAGGGGCGGGAGGCTGTAGTGAAAAGATACGATAAGGTACGATAAGCGAGGCTGCGCAGCAGGTAACCCCGAGAGGCAACCCGAGAGGGAACTCTGGGGAGCAGTACGCCAGGTCAAGATCAGGCCAGGGGGGATGCGGAAGCTACCCGGCCATCTCGACGGCCTCATCAAACTCGACGCCAACCAGCTCCGACACGCCGTTTTCCTGCATCGTAACGCCGTACATGCGATCGGCAAGGGCCATCGTGCGCTGGTTGTGCGTCACAAGAATGAACTGCGTGTCGTGCTCAAAGCGGCGGATCAAGCTCATAAAACGCTCTACGTTGGTGTCGTCAAGGGGGGCGTCGACCTCATCCAAAATGCAGAACGGACTCGGCTTTACGAGATAGATCGCAAAGAGCAGCGCGATGGCCGTGAGTGTTTTCTCTCCGCTTGAGAGCTGTTTAAGCGAGCTCGGCTCCTTTCCGGGTGGTTTGGCACGAATCTCAATCGGCGCGTCGAGCGGATCGTCCGCATCCTCCAGCATCAGGTCGGCCTGGGCGGCTTCGCCAAATAGATCTGAAAACAGCTTTCGGAAGCTGCTGCGTATAGACTCGTAGGTGTCTTCGAAACGCTCTGAGGCTTTGGTGTTGATCTCTGTGATCGTTTCGAGCAGCGTCTCTTCGGCCTCCTCCAGGTCTTCCTGCTGATCCACGAGAAAGTCGAGGCGCTCTTTTGTTTCGGCATACTCGTCGACCGCAAGCGGATTCACGTCGCCAAGCCGGTTACGTGACCCGCGAAGCGATCGCACGGTTGAGCGGGCATCGTCAACATCAAAATCTTCGGGCAGGTCGACCGCTTCTTTGTCGAGGTCGTGATCAAAATCTTCCTCGATGTTTGCATGCAGTTCCTCAAGGCGGGTATCGATCTGAGCGCGTCGTACGGCGGCCTTGTTCTCCTTCTCGACAGCAGATTCGCGTTCCTGGCGCAAGGAGCGCAGCGTTTGTTCGATCTCGTTGACCTGTGTACGTGTTGCCTCAACGGCCTCAACGGCCTCATCGACAGCCTGCTGGTAGTCGGCCCGTGCTTCACGGGCGGCTTCGATCTTCTCATCGAGTTCAGTCTGCCGGTCGAGTGCGGTTTCGATTGTGCTGCCCAGCTGCTCGATGCGTGCTTCCCGGTCGCTCATACGCGCATCGACCTCTGCGCGCTGCTCCTGCAGGCGCTCTTGGTCGCGTTCGAGCGTGTCTACACGATTGCGCGCCTCCACGGCCTGTAGTTGGGCGCTGTTGTGTGCCTCCACCGCATCGCGCTCGGCCTGAGCAGCTTTCCCCAGCTTGGTTTCAGCGATCTGGCGTTCCTCGCGGAGCGTCTCTAACGTCTCTTTTGCATCTTGCACCTCAGCGCGTAGCGTTTCGATGTTGCTACGCAGCGCGTCGAGCTCATCGGCGCGCTCCGCAATGCGATGCGCTAACTCGTCGCGTCGCTCCTCGGCGGCTTCCCGCTCATAGGTAGCCTGCTCGTAGCGGGCCTCGGCCCGGTCGAAGGTGCGCTGGGCTTCGGTGACGGACTGGCGGGCATCTTCAAGCTCGGTTTCAGCGCGCTGCAGATCCGACTGCGCCCCGTTGTACTCAGCCTTGAGGGTTTCGCACTCAGCATGAGCGTCTTCCCATTCAGCTTGCGCAGCCGCCAGCTGCTCACGGCGTCCGACCCGCGAAGCAACGGGCGAGGCGTTCTCCTGGCGGCTGCCGCCTCGAAGACGCCCTTGCGCGTCGCACCACTCGCCCGTGGGAGCATAAACCGTTGTGTTTTGCGAGGTGTCTTCTGCTGCTGAACGGGCGGCATCAAGATCGTCGGCTACAAAGTGCTGGTGTAGCAGCACGTCGGCCAGCGGCCGGTAGCGTGGTTCGGTGGTGCGTACCTGCGTGCGCAGCGAAACCGTTCCGTTGGGAGTCGGGCGCGGTTCGGGCGGAGCCGGAAGGCGATCGAGCACGATGAACGTAGCCTGTCCGGCTTCATCAGCTCGCAGCGTTTCAATCGCTGTCTCCGCGGCCTCGGATGAGGCGACCACCACGCACGATGCCCAGTCGCCCAGGGCCGCGTCGAGCGCAACGCGGAGCTCGTCGTCGCATCCCAGAACATCAGCGACCGTGATGAGGTCGTCGAACGGTCCTTCAGAGGCCAGATGCTGGATGGCATCCGAAAACTCGTCGTAGCTCGACACGAGCCCTTCGAGTAGCTCAACCTCGGTGGCAGCGGCATCGCGGCGGCGCTGCGCATCCTGGTAGGCGGCCTCGACGGATGCCAGGGCCTCTTTGCGCGCGTCGAAAGCCTGTCGGGCGTGCTCAAGGTCTTCCTCGGCAGCGGCCAGGTCGGCCTCGGCGCTGTTCATTTCGGAGCGGGCCGACTGGGCGTGTTCGGCCCGCTCTGATGCGTTGGCAGCGAGCTCTGCCTGCTGTTCCTTGGCATGCTCTTGCGCCTCCCGAAGCAGGTCGAGCCGGTTGGTCTGCTGGTCGAGCGTGCGCTGGCGTTTCGACTGCTCGGTCTCGTGTTTATTGAGCCGGGCACGCACCGACGCGAGGTCTTCGCGCAGCGTTTCGGCTTCGGCTTCTGCCTGGGCACGCCGCTCGGCGGCGTCTTCGAGGGCGGACTCGGCAGACGCGCGCGCCGGCCGGGCTTCGCTAAGCTGCGCATCTACCTGCTGGAGGCGCTCGTTAATGTCAGAGAGCCGGTCGGCGTCGCGCTCTTGAGCGGTCTCCGCCTCGCGCCGGTCGTCGCGGGCCCGGGTGAGGCGTTCGCGCTGCAATCGCTGGTCCGACTCCAGCTCGCTGATCTGGGTGCGGTGGTCTTGGAGCGCCTGGCGCCGACTGGAGCGCTCGGCTTCTCGTTCATCTAAGGTGCTGCGGAGCGTAGCGTGCTTCTCCTCGGCTGCATCGTGTTTCTCATCGAGCGTATCGGCTCGCATCTGGGCGGCCTCTTGCTCCGCGACGATCTCGGCGCGCTGCGCCTGGAGGCGGTCGTACTCCGCCTGTGCCAGCTGAAGCTCCACCGTGTGCAGCTCCTCAGAGAGCTCTTTATGGCGTGCGGCCTTTTCAGCCTGCTTCTTGAGACGTTTCACCTGTGCACCGATCTCCCCGGTGAGGTCGCGAATGCGCTCCAGGTCGTCCTGGGTATTGTCGAGCTTACGCAGCGCCTGGCGGCGACGCATCTTGTAGCGGGTGATGCCCGCGGCCTCCTCAAACATCCGGCGGCGATCTTCGGTGCTGCCCGACACAATCTCATCGATCATCTTCAACTCGATCACCGAGTAGGCATCAGCCCCCATTCCGGTGTCCATGAAGAGATCTGTAATATCTTTCAGGCGGCACGTCGTGTCGTTCATCAGATACTCAGACGTACCATCGCGAAAGAGACGCCGCCCGATGGTTACCTCAGAGTACTCGGTTGGAAGCACGTTCCGGTTGTTCTCGATCGTGAGCTGCACCTCAGCCATGCCCAGCGGCTTGCGCGAGTCGGTGCCGTTGAAGATCACGTTCTGCATCTTTTCAGACCGCAGCACGGTGGGGCGCTGTTCGCCAATGGCCCAGCGCACTGCATCTACGATATTTGACTTCCCGCATCCATTTGGCCCAACAATAGCAGTAATGCCGGGATCAAAGTCGACCTCTGTGGGGTCAGCGAAGCTCTTGAATCCATGAAGCGAAAGCGTGCGGAGATACATACGAAGGCAGAAGCAGTCATACAAAAGGGCGCGTCCAACGCTGTGGCTCGCCCCGGTGGATAAGGATCGAAAGAGCAGTTATATGCTCATCAGTTATATGCCAATGTAGACGCCCAGCGTGAGGGTGCGAAGTGAGGCGCTGCTGGGGAAGACGTTGCCAGATTCCTGGAACGGCTGTTCATCGATCGTACGGGCAATGTCGTTGAACCCGTGCATGTACCGTACCACCACGCCGATGGGACTGGGCCCGTCCTCAAAAGAGGCGCCAAAGCCTACGAGTCCGCTCATGTCGGTGCGCTCGTAGAACGAGGTGTTCGTGTTGACCTGCGTTTCGAGCGTCCCGCCAATGCTCTGTGTTTCGAACATCTTGAGGCCAAACGAGCCGCCTGCGGTAGCAAAGAGATTCAGGCGCCAGACTGACGGGAGTTGGAGGCGTAGCTGCAGCGGTACTTCGAGATACGAAGCATTGTAGTTAACCTGTCCGGTGCCTTCCGAGACCGTGATTCCACGCTCTGAAAAAAGAAGTTCGGGCTGCACGGCGACCGGGCCAGGCAGATCAACGCGCATCACCCCCCCAAACATAACTGTGGTGCGGATACCCGTCGACAGGTCGTCGGAGGTGGTAGCCGTTGAGAGATTAGCCCCAAGCGTTCCGCCAAACGAGACCGACTGGGCAGACGCCAGAGGACTACACCAGAGGGCGGCCACAATAAAAAGAAGCCCTACGCGCTGTGTCATTGTAAAAGGGAGTGGTTTGAAGTATAGCATCGCTTACACGTAGCATCGGGAAAAGGTGATCCGTCTCCAGGCGACGGGCGCTGGGCAAAATGAAGCGATGATGTGGCGATGATAATATATCATGCCGTATGCCGCGGCGCTACATGCATCGCAACATATGCAGGTAACTGCTGGGTAGTGGAGCTCATTTGCGTTACGATCTGTACGTTACGTGCGTCTAAATGAATGTAATACAGCAGATGTAAAAGGAGAGACTGCCGGCAATAGGTAGAGTAAAAGACAATCAAGGGGGTGTTATTCACTGTGATGTGATTGCGTTTATGATACGATGGCGTATATCTTGTGTGTATACTACACATACGTTATTCGCAGTGTACCCGTTACGCCTGACGCTTACGGAGGCGATGTGCCGAAAGCTCACGCATGGAGGCAAAAGATAAACCCGTATACAAACCGCCTGGGCACACAGGGTTTACAGGGGGAGGGGATACGAGTATACAGGTGTACGGCAACGTACGGCCATGTTGTTGGATGGCATCGTTAGCGTTGTACCGGGCAGAGACAGACAAACGGCGTTCCGTCGTTCTTCGAATACCAAGTGCTTTCTGTTATGGATGAAAACGTTACACAGCTTCTCGTTAATTACCAGCACGGCGACGGGAGCGCAAAAGATCGTCTGTGGGAAGCTGTATATGATGAACTGCGTCAGTTAGCCCATCATCGCATGCGGCGGGAACGCAAAGGGCACACGCTCGGCACTACAGCGCTCGTGCACGAGTGCTACCTGAAGCTCATCGATCAGACACAGGTTGAGTGGGAGAGCCGTCTGCATTTCTATGCGATGGCGTCGCGCATCATGCGCAACATTCTGGTGGATTATGCGCGCCGCCGTACAGCGCAGAAGCGGGGGGGCGGTGCGCCACATGTGCAGCTTGACAAGATACAGCTATCAGACAGCGAGGAAACGGCGCAGCTGTTCATTGCGCTCGACGACGCCCTCGCTCAGTTGGCCAAGATGGATGAGCGGCTCGCCAAAGTTGTTGAGTATCGGTTCTTCGGCGGCATGACCGAAAAAGAGATTGCCGAACTGCTCGACCTTTCGCCCCGTACCGTGCGCCGCGATTGGCGCAAAGCCAAAGGATGGCTGGCCCGTGCAATGGACGAGTGACACCAGCCCTTCAGCCTCCAATCTGGTGGACGGGGATATTGACTGCAACAGCGCTTTTTCGGGCAAGCCAGACCATGACCGCCCGATACGAAATACGCAAACAGACCGGCCCGTTTCAATCCCCCCCAACTTCGTATGTCTCTTGTTGAAACGCATTGGCCGGTTCTTAGCGAGGTGTTAGACAGAGCACTGGACGCGCCGCGGGGACAGCGACAGGCCGTCATCAGGGCGGCGTTTCCGGATGATCCCGAGCTCTATGAAGAAGCAATGGCACTGCTTCGTGCTGCAACCGAAGCGCCAAGCCTGCTCGACTACGACGCCTGGCAGTGTGCAGGCACATGGGTTGAAGAAGGGAGCGAAGACGCTGCTGTCCCCGATAGTGGGCTTGCTGAAGGAACGCAGGTGGGGGCGTACACCATCGACGCCCCGATCGGGATGGGGGGAAGCAGCTACGTGTACGAGGCCCATCGCAGCGACGGACTCTTTGAGCAGGTTGTCGCCATAAAAGTGCTGCGCGGCGGGCAGCGGGCCAACTTCGGACAGCGGTTTCTACGCGAGCGGAGCATTCTTGCTGCGCTCACCCATCCTTACATAGCGCGGGTGTTCGATGGTGGTACAACGTCGGACGGAGACCCGTTCTTTGTAATGGAGCGTGTAGAGGGAACGCCGATTACGGAATACTGCAATACCCATCAGCTTACGGTCGAAGAGCGGCTGGAGCTGCTTCGTGATGTGATTGAAGCCGTGCAGTATGCCCACCAGCACCTCATCGTGCATCGCGACCTGAAACCCTCCAACATACTGGTGACGGAGACAGGGCAGGTTCGTCTTCTCGACTTTGGGATCGCTAAAGTGCTCGAAGAATCGGGGCTTGCGGCTACGCTTGATCCATACGAAACCCAGGTCGGCACGCACCCGATGACGCCTGGATACGCGGCGCCCGAGCAGATCGAGGACGGGCCCATCAGCACCCGTACCGATGTGTATGCACTCGGACGCATATGCTATGAGCTTGTGTCGGGCTGCTCGCCGATTGAGGCGGATACGACAGCGCCGTATGCGCTCATGCAGGCGGTATGTGAGGGCAACTTACGTACCATGTATCAGCGCTTTCATGGACTGTCTAAAGAGGAGCAGGCCGCAATTGCGGCAGAGCGAAGCACGAGCGTGGCGGCGCTAAGAGATATACTCCAGAGCGACCTGCATGCGGTTGTCGAACAGGCGCTGGCTCGTAACCCTGAGCAGCGCTATGGCGCTGCTTCTGAGCTCGGGCGCGACTTGGAGCATTACCTCAGTGATCGCCCCGTACAGGCACGCACATCTACGCCGCTCTACCGGGCCCGCACGTACATGCGGCGCAACCGCTGGGCCATCACAGGGGCGATGGCCGCTCTGCTCGTCGTCGTCGGGTACGCCTTCACCGTCACGCTGTACTCGCAGCAGATGAAGGCTGAGCGCGACAAGTCCGAAGCCGTGACTACCTTTCTGACGGATCTCTTCGCTGCATCCGACCCGGTGCGCAACGTAACAGGAAATCCCGACCTGACGGTTCGAGAGGTGCTGGACCGTGGGGCGATGCGCCTCGACGAAAATATGCGTGAAGCGCCCCAGGTGCGGGCCGATCTGCAGGGCACGCTCGCTCGGGTTTACAACAGCCTTGGGCTGTACAGCCAGGCCGCGCCGCTGCTTCGTGAAGCACTCGCCACGCAGGCTGAAAGCGGCGACGCCATCGCGCAGGCTGGTACGAAGCGTGAGCTGGGCTACATGTTCTTTCGCATGGGCAACTATGAAGAGGCCGAGCGCTACCTCACCGATGCGCTCGCCAGCTTTGAGCGCGTGCATGGGGCAACGCACCCGGGGGCTGCACCCTACCTGAACACGCTGGCTCTCGTCTACAACGCCATCGGAAACGGCGCGCAATCGGAGACCCTGCTGCGCCGTGCGATTCGGCTTCAGGGTGGCGACAGGCAGAACAACGATGTCTACCTGCACAACCTCGCCATTGCACTGCAGCAGCAAGGACGCTTCGAAGAGGCGTTTCCGCTGCACGAGGCAGCCATAAATATGCGTAGGGCACAACACGCAGCTGACCACCCCTATCTGGCTTCGGCGCTTGCGCGGTATGCATATTCGCTTCACCTGAACGGGAATTTAGAGCAGGCCGCTACCGTGCATCAAGAGGCGCTTGATATGCGGCGCAATGTACTCCCTGACGTGCATCCACATATCGCTTCTTCACTGATCCGGTACGGATGGCTTGAAGCGGAGCGCGGCAACGGCCAGCAGGCAGAGGCCATGGTGCGCGAGGGCATCGAGATCCTCACGCAGTTCGTGCCCGACTCGCACTGGGAGGTGCAGGCAGGCTGGGGCGTCGTAGGCGTTGCGCTCATTCAGCAAGGACAGATTGCTGAGGGGCGTACGTATCTGGTCCCGGTCTATCGACAGTTCGAAGCGGCGTTTGGACCGGATGACTGGCGTACGCAGCGCGTCCGCGGGGTCTTGTTGCAGACAGGCGGCGTGCCCGATGGCTCGGCAGGGTAAGGGGCGCTTCTTCGATACCTATACCTGCCCGGCTCTTCCGGCGATTGCGGATACACGCGCAGCCTGGTGGCGTAGCTACATGACCGTAGCCGTGTAACTAAATCAGGGAGATGCGAACGGTACGCATCCCCCTGATTCTGACTGGGTCTATGACAAGCGCCTGTACGGCGCCGAAGCTTGAAACTCCGATCAGGGAAAGATGCCCATGTCAGAGTAAGACTTCGCGATCTTGTTTATCGCGCTGATGAAAGCTGCGGTACGCATGTCCACGTCGTGCTGCTCGCGTTCATTGCGGATCTCCTCATACGCGAACGTCATGGTGTCTTCGAGACCCGAGTTTACGAGGTCCTCCTCGCTGGCGCCAAAGCCGACGCGCTTGACCAGGTCTTCCATGAGCTGCTCATCAAAGCTCTGGTCGGTGAGCTCGTCGACGGCCCGCAGGATGCGCTCGGCATTGCGCTCCTCAAAGCGGCGGCTCATGCGGCCGTGGCGCACGTGCGACAGGTTGCGCAGCCACTCGAAGTACGACACGGTAACACCCCCGGCGTTCAGGTACACGTCAGGGATGATCAGCACGTTGCGCTCCTGCAAGATAGCATCAGCCTCGGCGGTAACCGGTCCGTTGGCGGCCTCGGCGATGATGCTGGCCTGGATGCGCGTTGCATTTTCGGTGGTGATAACGCCTTCGAGGGCAGCAGGTACGAGAATGTCGCACTCCAGCTCCAGCGCGTCAAACGAGTTATCGATGTTTGTAGCGCCTGGAAAGTCGAGGATCGACCCGGTCTCTTCGCGGTGTGCTACCACGTCGTAGATGTCGAGTCCGCTCGGGTCGTAGATGGCTCCTTCGATCTCGGCAATACCGACAATCTTGGCGCCCCCTTCGTCCTGCAGGATGCGGGCCGCATGGTAGCCGACGTTACCGATTCCCTGTACAACGACCGACTTTCCGACGGTGCCTACGTCGAGGCCCAGCGCGTCCATGTCTCGCTTAAAGGCACAGGCTTCGCGGATGCCGTAGTATACGCCGCGTCCGGTTGCCTCGGTGCGACCGCGCACGCCCCCTTGCCCAACCGGCTTGCCCGTTACGCACCCAAGCGCGTTCAGGTCGTCGTCGGTCATCTGGTTGTAGGTATCCATGATCCAGGCCATCTCGCGTGGACCGGTGCCGTAGTCAGGAGCCGGTACATCTACCCCGGCTCCGATAAAGTTTTTCCGAATCAGCTCAAACGTGTAGCGGCGCGTAATCCGCTCCAGCTCGTGCGTCGAGTATTCGCGGGCATCGATGCGCACCCCGCCTTTGGCGCCGCCAAATGGCACATCCACGATAGCACACTTATAGCTCATGAGCGAAGCCAGCGCCATGACCTCATCCACGTTTACGTTCATGGCGTACCGGATGCCGCCTTTGGTCGGTTTCTTGTGGTGGCTGTGCTCAGCCCGGTATGCACGGATCACTTCGATGCTCCCGTCGTCGCGCTTGATAGGGAACTCGAAACGCACGATATTATCGCAGGCACGTATCTGGTTCAGCACGCCCTCCGGGTGGTCGGTGTGCACAGCGGCGGTATCGAACATGCGGTTTACCTGAGCGGAAAACCCCTGTTCAGCCCCCGGGGTTGTATCGGTGGAAGCGGGTTGCATAGATCAGAAGCAGAAAAGTGATACAGAAAAATACGAAAGCACCGGTTGTCGCTTGTTTTGCATGTAAACGGCTACGTACTACAACGGCAAGCCACCCCCCGTAAATTGTAAGCGCTTCCAAAAATATTGTACATTCGTTTGCACGATGTTCGCGAAAAGAACGCATAGCGCGTAGCAACAGTGCGTGCTAAGCGGCCATCGATCTTTTTTAGCAGCCCCATAGATCCAGTGACTGATCCCGTACTCGCTCCTCTTCTTCTGATTGGCGCCTGTGCAGCGGTAGGGCTGTGGGTAGCCTGGCGCCTGCGTGTGCCCACGCTGCTCATCGTGATTCCCATCGGGGGCGTTGTCGGACCGCTACTCGGGCTCGTGCCTACGGCAACACTGGCCTTCGAGGGGATGCGCACGCTGGTCGTTGCTGTTGCAAGTATATGGCTCTTCGACGCGGGGCGGCAGATTCGTGCTGCAATGCGCAACGAAACGTCGCTTCCGGTGCCGGTCGCTCCGCGCTCAGAGGTGGCAGAGCAGTCGGAGGTAGGAGAGCGCGTAGAGCAGCAAGCTATAGAGCAGCAAGCGACAGGGCACGGCCCGCAATATGACGCACTGACGAGGCGTATGCGGTACGGGGTGCCCCTTCTGCACGCCCTGTTGATCGCAGCGGCCGGATACGCTGCAATGCAGTGGCCCGTGTCGCTTGCGCTGCTGGCCGGCGGGGTGCTGGCAGTCCCCAGCAGCTATGCACTTGGCGCCTTGCTCCGGCATACGCCGCTCCCAGAATCCATGACGATGCCACTGCGCGTTGAAGCAGGGGCTGGAGGCGCAATTCTGCTCGGACTTCTGCTGGTCGGAATAACAGTAGCGCAGGTAGCCCACAGTCCCATTGCCGCACCAGCTACCACGCAGGCAGAGCACCTGGCTCTCGGGATCGGACTCGACGTGTTTACTTCGCTGGGCATAGCGGGTGTGGCTGTGGCGCTTCTGCTTGGCGTTCTTCGCTGGGTGCAGCGCCCCAGCCCCGTACGGGGCGTTGCCGTGGCGCTCCTGGTCTGGGCCAGCGTGTTCGGAGCCGACTACCTGCAGCATGGTCCCGGACTCCTCGTGCCGCTGCTGACAGGGGGATTCCTGGCATATCAGCCCTGGGTGCAGCCAACGCATGCACTTCGGATGCCACCAGCGCTCTACCATGTTACCGCCGCCGTTGTAGGCGTCATCATCGGAACGAATCTGGGTGCGAACGTCTGGGATCTCTTTTCCATGCCTATGCTGTTGTTCGCTGCAGCAGCGCTGGTAGCACGTCCGGTAGCACTGGGACTGTTGTGGTGGGGGAGTAGGCGCACGTGGCGTAGTCTGCTCATGCTCGGGAGTTGGCACGCACGCGACGTGTTTCCCCTGGTCACCGCGGCTGCGGTGCTCCCCTTTGTGCAGCACTGGTATCCGTCTACAGGAGGAACGTGGCTTCCTGCACTGATTTTTGTAGCGATAGCTGCGGGTACATATGCGGCCCTGTTCGGTCCTGCGCTTACCCGGTGGCTTGTAGACCGCGCTTCGCATCCCTCTACGCTGCTCTTTATTGGCGCGGGCTACCCGGTACGGCGCCTGGCCTCGTTCCTGCAGCAGCGCGGCCTGCCCGTACAACTGGTCGACGACCGGGAGGATGCGGTAGCGGCAGCCCGAGCGATGGATCTTCCTGCTGCACGCCACAACCTGGAGGCACCCGAAGCCTACGATACACTGCCCCTGCATCGCGTAGAGCGTGCTGTTATTATGCTGCCCGATACCGACCGGCTACACGATGCTGTGGCGCATGCATCTGGCAGTCTACCCTGGGCCGACCGGGTGGTTATGCCGGTTCATGAGGAAGAGCCGTCGTTCCGGGCCGCGCCAGCTGCTCGCACGGCACCGGTCTCGTACCAGTGGATGCGCACCGCACTTGAGAGCGGAGCCCAGTTCTATGCGTTTCGTCCGGCTGATATACTGCCTGGAGAGGCCGAGCATGCTTCATACGAGGGCTCGACACTCATGCAGGCATGCGAAACAGCCGATGCCACGCCCCTCTTCGTAATCCATGAGAACGGCGTGCTAACGGGCCCGCTCACGCAGCTTCCAGCTACGATGCGGGCCGCCGATCGCATCGTTTTGCTGATGCAGCCGCCTATGCAAGAAGATCATGAGAGGGGAATCTGAAAAAACGAAGGGCGCGCGGTGCCATGCCAAAAGCCCGAACGGTTTGTATGCGTTACGATCCCGTATCGCCATTGTGATGGGAAACAGGAGAGCAATGCGACTCATCCTATTGTGCGGTGTGCAAATTGTGCGGTGTGCAAAAATATGACGCACAACGCCTGCCGGTACGATCGCCTCGCAGGCAGGCATCGCATGCGTACCTCGTTGTCTACTTCATCCCATTGCACTGCATTGGCTTCTATGTCAGGTTCTTCTTCGCGCATTGATGCGGCTACACGGATTGTGCTCCTTATCGGCGACCCGATAGAGCATTCGCTGTCGCCACGTATCCACAATACAGCATTTGCGCTACAGGACATCAACGCGATGTACGCGGCTACTCCCGTATCGCACGGGGCGCTGTCCGATGCGGTCAATGGGATGCGAGCGCTTCAGATTCTGGGTGCCAACGTCACCATCCCTCACAAGGAAGCAATCGTGCCGCTGCTCGACTCGGTAAGTCCGCGTGC
>NZ_JARWGJ010000205.1:0-21436 GCF_040409695.1 Longimonas sp. | reverse complement strand
GCCGCCGACGATGGCGTGCTTGTCGAGCAGTGCATCGACTTTGTGCGTGAGCTCGCCGTGCAGATTGCTCGTCGCCCTGATGGCACCTCGGTCGCATATCCGGTCGTATACACCGAGCAGCGCGACCACCGCTGCCATGCCGTCGTAGCGCCTGCCCCTGTCGAGGAATCCCTCGCGGAAGAGGCACAGGCCGTAGCGCGCGACGCCGTTGACGCCGTCGAGGGGGTCGGACTCCTGGCGGTAGAGCTGTTTGAGACGCAAGACGGCGAGGTGCTCGTAAACGAGATCGCCCCGCGCCCGCACAACACAGGGCACTACACCATTGAAGGCTGCACGACCAGTCAGTTCGAAAACCATGTGCGGGCGGTGCTCGACCTGCCGCTGGGCCGCCCCGACTTGGTCGCTCCGCATGTTGTTATGGTCAACGTGCTCGGTAGCCGTCAGGGCACGCCGCCCCACGCCGACGGCTGGCGCACCGCGCTCGATGTGCCCGGCACACACGTTCACATCTATGGCAAGCCCGAGGTGCGCCCAAACCGTAAGATGGGCCACGTTACCGCGCTCGCCGACTTCGCCCAAGAAGCCCGCACTCGGGCCGAAGAGGCGGCTCAGCGTATCGTGCTGTAGACGTGTGCTGTAGAAATGCAGCATACGCAGCACGCGCATCACTCCGTTCTATGTACCAGTTTACACCTGATCATGCCTTCTACAACCATGCCTTCTACAGAAGACACCCCGCTCGTTGGTATCGCTATGGGAAGCGAATCGGATCTGCCGGTCATGCGCGACGCAGCAGCCATCTTGCATGCGTTCGACGTGCCCTACGAAATGCGGGTGCTGTCGGCCCATCGCACGCCTGCCGCAATGCATGAATATGCTGAAACCGCCGCCGAACGCGGCCTAAAAGTGATTGTCGCTGGAGCCGGGGGCGCGGCGCACCTCCCCGGCATGATCGCTGCCAGCACCCCGCTGCCGGTGCTCGGCGTGCCCGTCAAAACCAGCACCCTGAACGGACTCGACTCGCTGCTCTCGGTCGTTCAGATGCCGGGCGGCGTGCCGGTCGGAACCCTCGCGATCAACGGGGCCAAGAACGCGGCGCTGCTTGCCATCCAGATTCTGGGGACGCACGACGCGGATCTACAGGCGGCCATGAAGGCGTATAAGTCGGACCTCGTCGATACCGTCGACGGAATGGACGCTCGCGTGCGCGCTTTCGACCCGACCGAAGAGGCCAGCTAAGAAGGGGCCAACTAACAGCTCCACGGGCATAAACACACAAGCATCAGATATACAGGCGGATGCGTAGCGTCCTTTTCTTCATGTTGGCTGGTTTGCTATTGAGCCTCGCGTCTGCCCCTGTGCAGAGCGTCGCGCAGGAGAACCGCGACCGCCCGCACTATAGGCTCGATGCGCTTTCGGAAGCCGACCGCCCTGCGCTGCGCCATGACGCGCCGTCAGGGCCCCAGCCGTTCGCCTCTGCCCGCACGACCGAACGCCGCCTCACCGACCTGGTGGCCTGGCGCGACGCCGGCACCGGCTCGCGCGTCGGACAGGGGCTGGTTACAAGTCCGGGCGCGGAGACGCTCAATCTGGGCTTTCGTCCGCTCGACCTGCCGGAGGGCGCACAGCTTACGGTATCGCGCCCCGACGGTACGCAGCAGCGCGGTCCGTACACCGCCGAAGAGGCGGGCAGCGTGCTCTACACGCCTGTTATTTCCGGGGAAACCGCCCTCATCACAGTAACCGTGCCTGTCGGTGTCGCTGCTGAAGAGATGTCGACCCGCCTGGTGCATGTGGGGCACGGCTGGGCCCCGCCCGATACGCCGTTCAATCCGCTACAGCCGCACGCTTCCGGGTCGTGCAATGTCGACACCGCCTGCCCCGAAGCCGATGACTGGCGCGACGAGGTTGCTTCGGTGGCGCGCATCACCTACGTGCGCGGCGGGCTCCAATTCTCGTGCAGCGGCTCGCTGCTGAACACGACCGAGGGGCCCGTTGCGCCGTACTTCCTCACTGCACAGCATTGCGTGGATGCCCAGGAACAGGCCGACACCGCCGTGTTCTACTGGAACTACGAGCATCTGACCTGCCGCCCGCCCGGCGGCAGCAGCAGCGGACAGACGTCCGATGCAGATCCCTTCGACCAGACCAGTACCGGCGCGTTGTTGCGCGCTACGGTAGGAAGCGGGCGCATCAGCGGAGGCCCCGACATTACGCTCCTTGAGGTGGCCGAGCCGCTTTCGCCCGCCTACGATCTCTTCTACAGCGGCTGGACGCGGGCCGATGCGGCGCCGTCGGCATCCACCACCATTCACCACCCCGGTGGCTTTGCCAAGCGCATCTCGTTCGACTTCGACCCGGCCACGATTACGGCCTACGCTGAAAACACGACCGGCGACGAGACGCATCTTCGTATTTCGGATTGGGACGTGGGCACAACCGAGCCGGGCTCGTCGGGGGCGCCGCTGTACGACGCTGCGCAACGTGTGGCGGGGGTGCTTTCGGGGGGCATCGCCGCGTGTGGCGTTAACGAGCCCGACTGGTATGGGCGCCTGGCTATGGCCTGGGACGGGCCCGCCGCCGAGGCGCGGTTGCGCGACTGGCTCGACCCGGCAGGCACCGGCGCCGAGGCACACGACGGGGCTGTGCAGGGGGCGCATCTCAACATGCCGCCACCGGTCGAGGCCCTCACGGTCGTCGATACGGGCCGGCGCCAGGCATCGGTTCGCTGGGTGGCCCCGCTCTATGGCGCCGAGAACCGCGTGCAGCGCTACCGGCTTCGGGTAGCCACCGCGCCTATCGAAACGCAGGCCGACTTCGAGCGCGCCCGGGCACTGCCCGCACCGCGTTCGCCGGCGCCCGGCGCCGAGCTAACGGCACAGGTGGATGCGCTGTGGCCGGAGACGCCCTACTACATTGCCATTCAGAGCGAAAACGCAGCCGGGCGCTCCTCGATTACAGCAGTCGACGAGCCGGTCGAGCTGCCCGACCTGATCCCGCCCGCAGCAATTGGCGATTTTCGGATTGCGGAGGTGTCGGAGAGCGGCGTTGAGCTATCCTGGACGGCCACCGGCGACGACGAGACGCGAGGCCGCGCCTCTACCTATGACCTGCGATACGCCGAGCAGCCCATCGATACGGATGCCGATTTTGCGCAGGCTACACGAGTGCGCAATGTGCCCGTGCCCGACAGTGCGGGCACATCCGAGCGCATTCTGCTGAACGGAGACGATCTGCCGCGCGACACGCCGCTCTACTTCGGACTGGTTGCCATCGACAACGCCGAGAACCGGTCGCCTGTTGCGCGTACCGAGCGCAATGCAACGCTTATCGACGCGCCCCAACAGGTTGTGGGGCCCATGCCCAACCCGGCACGAACGCAGTCCGATCTGCAGGTGACGGTCAACGAAGCGCAGACGCTACGCATCCGCCTGTATGACACGCTCGGGCGCGCCGTGGGCACCGTGGTTGAGGCCGAGGTGCCCGCGTTTGAAGCGCAGCGCATTCCGCTTCCGGTCGACCGCCTGGCTGCAGGCACGTACTTCGTCCGGATTCAGGGCGCGGGCTTTACCGCTACGAAGCGGTTGGCGGTGGTGCGGTAACGTCGACATGGGCCGGTACGTGGGTTCAGAGGGCAGCACGGCACCATGCCGCAGCGCTACGTCTGCTGTCGTTCGGGCGTTGCGGCAGGGAAGAGGATGTTATTCAGGATAAGCCGGTAGCCGGGGGAGTTAGGGTGCAGGTTGAGGTCGGTGGGCGGATCGCCGACGAAGTGCTGGTAGTCTTCGGGGTCATGGCCTGCGAAAAAGGTGAACGTGCCTTCGCCAAGGCCGCCATGCAGGTACTTGATTTCATTGCGGGCGGGCATCTCGGCCAGGTTCACTACGTGATCTTTCACCATGTTGGCGTTGAACGCTGTGGTCTGGCCGACAAACCCAGGCACGGTAGAAACGTGGTTCTGTGTAAGCATGGTCGGCACCGGATCCCACTGCGCGCTGAAGTCAAACAGCGTGAAGTAGTCGAGCGACGGGTCGCGCATGGAAGGCGGCGGCAGGCCGGTGTCGATATCGGAGTGGTCGGTGCTGTGGGGGTTGAGGTCGGGCTGGAAGTCTCTGAAGGCGAAGGTCTGGCTGTAGTCGAGGCGCTCGCGGGCGTTGGGATCGACCGGGTCGCCATCGTACTCCTCGGGCACGATATCGGTGTCGTGGGCGGCCAGGGCCAGGTCGAGGGTTTCGGTGCCCAGGCACATCGAGAAGAGGAACCCGCCCTGTTCCACGTACGACCGGATTGTTTGCGCCACCTCCAGCTTGAGCTCACTGATCTTGCGAAAGCCAAACTCGGCGGCCACCGCCTCGGCCTCTTGCTGCTTCTCCATGTACCACGCCGTGTTACGAAAGCGCAGGAACTTGCCCAGCTGCCCGGTAAAGTCTTCGTGGTGCAGATGGAGCCAGTCGTAGTTGCCCAGCTCGCCATTGAGCACTTCACGATCATAGATCATGTCGTAAGGCACCTCGGCATAGGTGAGTGCAAGAAGCACGGCATCGTCCCACGGCACGGTCTGATCCGGAGCATACACCGCGATTTCGGGAGCCGTTTCCAGGCGCACTGCGGCCTGGTTATTACCGTCCGATTCGACACGGTTTACAAGCTCGGCAGACTCGGAGGCTGAGAGGCGTTCGTAGTACACGTCTCGGATGCGGAGCTCCTCTTCGAGCGCGTCGGAGGCATTCATCAGAAAGGAGCCCCCGCGGTAGTTCAGCAGCCAGTCGGCCTCCTGATTCTGGGTAAGGACCCAGAACGCGGCGCCATAGGCTTTCAGGTGGTTGGTCTGGGCATCGTCCATCGGTACAAGAACGTCCTGACTCTGTGCAGGCCCAGAAAATCCGACAGACAGGCCAAGTATCAGCGCGATGCAGGTAGAAGCGAATGAGCGCATAAGAGAGTAGCGGGCAAGGCGAAAAAAGGACGGCGGCGCGGCTGTGCGGTGAATCGGCGTTACGACGCCGGAAGCTGGCGGATGCGGGTACGAGCATCGCTTGCAAATACGGAGCGTGGATGCTGCTCGATAAGACGCATGTACAGGCGCCGGGCTTCGGTGGGCTCATTGGCGGCGTGTTCAAGGAGCGAAGCCGCTTCAAAGAGCGCGCGGTCGGCCCAGGGATGGCGGTAAAACTGTGTAGCAAACGTCTGAAGGGCCTGTGCGGAGGCGTCAACGCCTTCGAGATGCACGGCAAGAGCAGCCCGGTGATAGCGGGCCCGCTCGGTCAGCGGGTGGCGGGGGATCTCCGTGATAAGCGCTTCGTAGGCGGCATCGGCGGCCGACCAACGGTGCTGCAGTTCGTACAGCATACCGCTTGCGTAGTACTGGAGCGCCGCATGCGTAGAGTCGGGGCCGGCAAAGTGACGCAACGCCGCGTGAAGAGCGATGGCATCGTTGGCAACGGCAGCAGACAGATCGCCAAGCAGCACTTCAATTCGGCTCTTGGCGTTCTCCATGCCGCCATCGTACGCATCCAAAAGAGCCAGACGATGCTGGGCCGTACGCTCCACTGCTGTCGTAGGCTCGCCGGTACTGAGGGATGCAAACGCCTCGCGCGCCGTCGAAAGGTCCTGGGCACGCAGTGCAATGCGTCCGGAAAGGAGCGCACGCTCCTGACGATAAGATTCGATTTCGGACAGGGCCGCATGGGCGCGGCGTGCAGCGTCGAGATCCTGTTTGGTGTCAAGAGCGAGTTCAGCGATACGCATCCACATTTCGCCGTAGTCTTCGGAGGCTTCGCGCGGCGTTGTATCCTCAACAGCTGCATGGTAGGTCTCCCAGGCTTCGCTGGCAAAGCGCGTGGCTTCATCGGTAAAAGGAGGCGCTTGTGTCCAACGCCGGTACGCGAGGTCGCCTGCTCTCTTCTGTGCAAGTCTGGCTGCATCCGTTTCGGGAAAGGTGGTCTGGATGGTCTGCCAGGCGTTTTCGGCTACCGCAAAGGCGTTGGCATTGGCGGCTTGCTCGGCAAAGTCGAGGAGGCGATCGCCTTCTGTGTTTTGGAGCTTGTCGAGCCGGGTGTATGCCGAGAGCGCCTGGTCGTAGTCCTCCTGTTCGGCATACAGCCAGGCAAGCAAGTCGAGGTACGCCTCGTTGTCGGGGTGGTCTGCTACGGCCTCTTCCAGTACAGCAAGGGCATCGCCAATGTCGCCGGACTGGTCAATGAAGGGCTGTAGGCGGTTGCGAACGAAGCGAAGGCGCCGTTCGTCGGTGCTGAGCAGCGCAACGTACTCGCGCATCGCATCGGCGTGCTGCCCGGCCAGGCTATACATGTGGGCGAGTTCGGTGCGGAAGGCTTCCGGGTCACCGAGGGCATCGCGGCCCCGCTCCATGACAGACACAGCCTGGTCGAAACGCCGCAGCGTAGACAAGGTGTGATAAACACTGCGGTAGGTGCTGGCACGATCAGGGTATTGCTCGAGTGCAGCGTTCCAGGTGTCCCTCGCAGCGTCTTCGCGTCCGGCCAGATACTGCAGGCGCCCCAGGTCAGCAAGGTCGCTCACCGAGGGGGTATCGCCTGCACGCTGCTCCAGCAGTGCGATCGCCTGGTCGTATGCCTTGGTTTCCTCGTAGGCATCAATCAGTTCATATTGGTACGTGAGGCGGTTGGGGTAGTCGTCTACAAGCCCACTGAGGAGCGCGATAGCCCGCTCGTGATTGCCGCGCTGCAGAAGCTGTTGCGCTTGTTGAAACGAGTCGGCCTCAGCAGTAGGCGCTGGCGGTGCAGGAGGCGTAGGGCGGTTTTGCGCGTGCCCCGACGATGCGGTTAGAGACAGGGCGATTCCAACAAAGAGACCAAGCAGCACCGTAGGAGACATTAGAGAAGAGATCAAGAGCGGTGCGCCCCCTGGCATTTCCAAGGCGTAGTGGGCACGTGTTAGATTCTGCCGTTCAGTCCAGGTCGCGTTCCAAGAAGACGTCCCCCTGCCGCTACCACGCGAAGAGGCATCATGGAGTCCGGCAAAAAGAGGCCGGTGCAGTGCACGGGTGGCAAGCATGCGTAGAAAGGCGAGCACCCCAGAGAAAGACATAAGGCTGAGCAGTAGGAAGGTCTCAAGAAGAACCATGTAGGTCGTATGCTACCTTCGCCGCGAACAGGCGTTTCCTGCGGGCAAGACAGCGTGTCAGCAAACCGACAGGTCCTGTTTATGGATAGCGCCCGCATCCTGTAAAGGAACTACCCGTAACAGGCGTTGATTGAACGGATGCCGTTCATGATGACACGGTACATCCACGCTTTTCCTTCATAGACCCCATCGCACGGCGCACGCATGGAGTTGCTGCTGAGCATTCTTACATCTACGATCTGGGTGCTGCTCGCCCTTACAATCCTTGTTTTTGTCCACGAGTTGGGCCATTTCCTTACGGCAAAGTATTTTGGGATGCGGGTCGAGCGGTTCTCGATCGGATTCCCACCCACGATCTTTGGGCGTCGTATGGGCGACACCGAATACGTGGTTGGAGCTACCCCGCTGGGGGGATACGTAAAGATCAGCGGGATGATCGACGAGAATCTCGATACAGAGCATGTAGAGCAAGAGCCAGAAGATCACGAGTTTCGATCGAAACCGGTGTGGCAGCGCATTGTCGTGATTACGGCGGGTGTTATCTTTAACGTGATTCTGGCCGCTGTTATCTTTGCCGGGATCAAGTGGAGTAGTGGAGACGCGTACATCCCTGCTGAAAATGTAGAAGCGATCTACGTAGAAGAGGGATCGGTTGCCTACGAAATGGGCATGCGCACTGGCGATCGGATCCTGGCTGTCAATAACGAACCATTTGAGACGTTTCAACAGCTCAGTCCAGGAGCGTTGCTTGCTGACACGCTGACCATCACGGTTGATCGAAGCACCGGATCACAAACGCTGGTGGGCCCACGCGACATTATGACCCAGATCAGCCGGGCCAGTCAGGGCGTTGGATCGCCGCTGGGTATATCGTTTATCCCGCCTATTGTAGGAATGGCGCCTGAGGATCGTCCGGCAGCGCAGGTGGGCATACAGCAGGGGGACCGTATCGTGCACGTGGCGGGCGACACAATCCGGTTCTGGCAAGAGATGGCAGAGCGGCTGCAAGAGACAGGCGGCGCGCCTACGACCATTCGATGGCTGCGTCCCGATTCGCTGAATGGGTCGTCGGAGCGTGCGCAGCTGGTTGCTGAAACCGAGCGAGGGGCGCTCTACGAGGCCGTCATCACGCCCGATCACGAAGAGGGCGACGACCGTTACGTTATCGGCATTGCAACTCCAAGCCCAGACATGCTCGCGGCCGAGTTTGGCCAGCGCACACGCACATACGGGGCCGGCGAGGCGTTGCTGGCAGGAACTGTAGAAACCTGGGAGTATGCCGAAAACATCGTTGTGAGTTTGCAGCGCATCATCGTGGGGCGCGATAACGTGCGCGACAATCTGGGAGGGCCCGTACGCATTGCACAGGTAACGAGCCAGGCAGCCTCAGCTGGAGCGATTGACTTCTGGCGCATTGTGGCGATCCTGTCGATCACCCTGGCCATCATGAACATTCTTCCGATCCCAGCCCTGGACGGCGGGCAGCTCATGTTCTTAATCTACGAAGGCATCACGCGCCGCCCGCCATCTACGCGTGTGCGGCTCGTAGCTCAACAGGTAGGGATGTTGCTCTTGCTCGGGTTCATGATCTTCTTGATTTTCAATGACATATTGCGCTTGTAGCCAGTGCCAACGTAGCGCGGAGCACGGGCGGTGTACATGTCGGCGCCTCTGCAACGGGCCATATGTTTGCCGTGTGTTGAGCGGAACGTTTTGCCCAGAGCATAGCCATAAGATGTGTTGTAAGTCCGCCTGATATCACGTAGCTTGTCCAATTCTGCACACGGATACGCCTGCAGTACATGAAACGTTGATTCGTGCTGTTCGTGCAGGTGTATTGGAAAGACCTGTAACGCAGCAATGTCGGAAGATACACCCCCGTCTGCGGTGCGTTGTGCTCGTGGCTTGTATCCTCAGCACCAATCATACCTTCCTGCCTCCATCCATTATCTGCCTGCTAACGTGGACGACGCGCAATTGCAAGAGCTGTTGCACAAGCGAGGAGAAGTGCCACGCCATGTGGCCGCCATCATGGACGGTAACGGGCGGTGGGCGCGCCAGCGTAGCCAGGTGCGGTATGCTGGCCACTATGAGGGCGTTGAGTCGGTCCGTGATATCGTTGAAGCGTGTGCCGAACTGAATGTTGAGTACCTAACCCTTTACACGTTCAGCACAGAGAACTGGGACCGCCCCACGCTGGAGGTGAAGGCGCTCATGCGGCTGCTTGCGCACACGGTAAAAAAAGAACGTGCCAACCTGGTAGACAACAACGTGTGTCTTAAGACGATCGGTGATCTCTCGCAACTCCCCCGCCGCTGCCAGCTCGAGATCCAGAAGACGGTGCGCAAAACAGCCTCAAACACCGGCCTCACGCTCGTGCTGGCGCTATCCTACAGCGGCCGCTGGGACATGACTGAGGCCGCGCGGCAGCTCGCCCAGATGGTAGCTAACGGCGTTATCGATCCGGAAGATGTCGACGAAGACATCGTCGGCGGGCTGCTGGATACCGGAAATATCCCGGATCCCGACCTGCTGATCCGAACAGGAGGGGAGTACAGGCTCTCGAACTTCATGCTGTGGCAGAGCGCGTACTCCGAACTGTATATCACCGATTGCTACTGGCCCGACTTCCGCCGAGAAGAGCTGTACAAAGCGATTCGCAGCTACCAAGACCGCGATCGTCGCTTTGGCCGCGTGCCGGTTAACGGAAACGGATACGAAACCTGCTCTTCGGATTCGTAACGCCGGCTTCGATACGAACGCCTTCTGCCATGTATCCACCATGCCATTCAGAAGGCATGCACGGACGCGTAAACAGGGGAGAGGTATTATAAATGAGAATCACCCCGACCGCCATACCGCCCGTGTTCGCACATAGCGATACGAATAGCGTCGCTTAGCCCGTTTATGCTTAGCCCGTTTATGTAGCGTGCTGGCGTCGACTGCATTCTCTCGACTGGATTCCTAATTTCGTGACTGCAATTTCGACCTGTATGATGGACCGTGTCCGATTCGTGGGGCCTGTGGCTCTGCTCACACTGGTGCTCTTTGTAGGTACTCCCTGGGCCGCTCAGGCCCAGGTAGAGCCTGAGCCCACCCCGACCCCTACTCCCAGTCCGGAAGAAACCCTTCTTCCTGAAGAAGCTCCTCCTCCGGGGGCAGCAAACCTTGCAGCACAAACAGAGGTGACTATATCAACGATTCGGGTTGTAGGGGCTGAAGACCGGATGCAAGACTTTGTGATCCAGACGAGCGGATTGCAAGAGGGACAGCAGATACAGCTTCCGCAGAGCGAGGCGATTGCAGAAGCCATTCGCTCGGTCTATGATATCCGTCACTTCTCTGATGTCCGCATCTACCAGGAGGAACGGACTGAAGATACCGTGGGCATTGTGATTGAGGTTGCCCCCGAACCACGCCTAGGCGAGTTTCGATTGCAGGGCATGAGCCGGAGCGACCGGCGCGATATTGAGAACCGCCTTCCGCTTCTCCTTGGGCGCCCGGTACGCCAGGGCGACATTGAGCGTTCGGTGCAGATGATTAAGCGCCACTATGCTGAAGACGGCTACCTTAACGCTCAGGTCAACGTGGTGCGCAACAACATTGCCGACAATCAGGTGCGCCTCGTTTTTCAGGTCGACCGTGGCGATAAAGTTAGGATCGATAACATCCGGTTCGTAGGGAATGAAGTGTTCTCGGACGGACGGCTCCGCAGCCAGTTCGACGAGAATAAGCAACGCAGCTGGTGGCGCTTCTGGCGCAGTGCTACGTTCGACCCCGACATGCTGAGCGATGACCTTGACCGTGTCATCGATTACTACGATGAGAACGGGTACTTTGACGCGCGTATCGTTGGCTACGAGACAATACAGCAGCCCGATGGCGATATCGTGCTTGAGGTTACGGTTGAAGAAGGGCACCGGTATTACATCCGCAATATTGAGTGGGAGGGCAACACCGTCTATCCAGATGAGCTGCTCGGCGAACGCCTTGGATTAGCTCCTGGCGATGTATATAACGGACGGCGCCTGCAAGAGAACCTTCAGGGGAACCGGCGCGGTACCGATGTAGCCGGACTCTACCTTGATCGCGGCTACCTGCAGTTCAACGCAGATCCTTCAATCCGTGTCGTGGGGCGCGACTCGCTTGATATCAGCATCGACATCCGCGAGGGCGACACGTACGACTTTGGAAACATTACGGTGGCCGGCAACACGAAAACGAGAGATCATGTGGTGCGGCGCGAGCTGTTCACGGTGCCTGGAGAAACGTTCAGCCGCAGCGCGATACAGGAGTCGATCCGGCGCCTGATGCAGTTGAATTACTTTAGCCAGGAGTCGCTCGGGCAAGGGCCTGCACTCGACGTCGACGACAGCGAACGCCTCGTTAACCTGACCTACAATCTGGAAGAGGTGGGAAGCGACCAGCTCGAGCTCTCTGGCACGTGGGGGCGCTTTGGCCTCGTGCTCCAACTGGGCTTTCAGTTCAATAATTTCTCGACGCAACGGATGTTTGACGGTAGCGCCTGGCGTCCGCTCCCATCGGGTGATGGCCAGCGCCTCGGCATCAATGTTCGCACGAACGGAACGTTCTTTCAGAGCTACTCGCTTTCTTTTACAGAACCCTGGTTCCGCGGACGCCCCAACCCTGTAGGGGGCTCGGTTTCATTTACCCAGTTCTCGCAGGAGCCTATTTCAATTGGCGCACAGCGCTCAAGCGAAGGTACATTCACGCAGATTAGCTCTAATCTGTTTTTCGAACGCCGCCTGAGTTGGCCCGATGATAACTTTAACCTGTCCTTTGGGGTCGGCTATCAGTACTGGCGTAACGACCGCGGACTGCTGTCGAGCCTGCCTGAGGGCGTGAACCAGACCGTAACGTACCGACAGGCGCTCACGCGCAATTCGCTCGACAACCCGATGTTTCCACGCAGTGGGTCGCGCATCCGCCTGTCTGCAGAGATTGCGCCCCCGATCGGCGACCTGGTGCAGTACCACAAGTGGCGCTTCAACACAAACTGGAATATTCCCGTTGGCGACCGGTTCTCCTTCGGATTCGGAACGCAGTTCGGGTACATTGGCTCGATTACAGGCGATGACGTCGCCTTCGAACGCTTCGAAGTAGGCGGTACGCTCTTTGACTTTAGCGGATTCCAGTTCGGTACCGAGCCGATTCCAATGCGCGGATACCCTGCACGAGTGATTGGGCCGCGCGAGACGATCCGCAACCAGGTAACCCCCGTTGGAGGACGCATCTTGAACAAGTATACATCAGAGTTCCGGTTTAAGGCGGTCGAATCACAGCAGCTGCAGGCAGCCCCGTATCTGTTCTTAGATGCCGCCAACACATGGGATAGCTTCGACACGTACAACCCATCGGAGCTTTTCCGCTCGGCAGGGGTGGGCGTGAAGCTCTTTCTGCCTATCGTAGGAATGATTGAGTTTAACTATGGGTATAACTTCGATACCTTTGTGCCCTTTCAACGAGGCGAAGACGGCACACCTGGCTGGCGCTTCCAGTTCTCGCTTGGACAGGGAGGTCCGCAGCAGTAGCTTAGTAGCCTGGTCGACGTGGCAAAATGGATTAGTAAAATGGACTCAGCGAGACACTGAGTGCGCCAGTCCCATGCGCTACAGGGCCAACATGCTGTAAAGTATTGAGGGGCAGGCGGCTGTTACGCTATCGCGTTTCATGATCTCATGCATTGCGCTATCAGGATTACGTAGTGCGCTCCGGCTCCGCCTGCCGGGCAACTCCGTCTTCGCAGGCGCTCGTATCCTGCTCTCATTCCCAAACTGATTTGTATATGTCGTACCATGAATGCGCCGTAAGCCACTCAGATCGCGGAGGCGCACTATCGGCTATGAATTTGGCGTTTGTGGACGCGGGAAGGCAATACCAGACAGCATGGCTCGTTACTACACTACTGCTTGTTCTTTTCCTGCTTGTTGGAACGTCTTCTGCTGCTGCTCAGCAACGGATCGGATATATCGACTCTGATCAGGTGCTCGACCAGCTGCCCGAGTACGGGTCTATTCAGCAGGAGCTCGACCAGCTCGAACGGGACTGGCGCTCCGAGATTGAGGCTCAACAAGATGAGGTGCGAGACCTTGTCGAAGACTTTCAAGCTCGCGAGCTGTTATACACCCCCGAAGAGCGCGAGCGCCAACAAGAGCGCATCCGTGAGGCCCGCCGAGAGGTGGAGCAGCTCCGCAGCCGGTATTTCGGCCCCGACGGACTGCTCTTCCAGCGTCAGCAAGAGCTTATGCGTCCGCTTCAGGAGCGCGTACTCGAAGCTGTTGAGACAGTAGCTGAAGGAGGCGGATATGACTATGTATTTGACAAGGCAGACAGCCACCTGTTTATGTTTGCACGCCCTCAGCACAACCTCACCGAAGATGTGGTTTTTGAGCTTGGGATTGACTTTGAGCAATCCAATTAAGCCACACGGCACAGCGCGCCTCACACAAGTAGGCCGCTGTTACACGTTTACTTTGCAGGCCTGTTAGGCACTGCACCGAATACTCCTTAAACAAACCAATCCACTATGTTCAACCGATATTCTGTTATCGCTCTCGCGCTCATCCTTGCTGCTGCCTGGGGAACTGCCGATGTGCAGGCCCAGCAGCGCATTGGGTTCACAAATCAGGAGGCTGTGCTTGCAAACATGCCAGGCATCCAAGATGTCCAGGAAAGCCTGCAGCAAGAAACTGTTCGTCTGCAAGGCAATCTGCAGGAGATGCAGCAGGAGTTCCAGGAGCAGCTTCAGCGCTACGAGCAGCAGCAAGGGCTGCTCTCGGATGAGCGGCGCCAGGAGCGTGAAGACGAACTACGCCAGATGCAAGTCGAGCTGCAGCGCTCTCAGCAAGAAGCCGAGCAGGAGCTTGCCCAGCGCGAAATGGAGCTGATGCGCCCGCTGCTTGAAGAACTGCAGGACGCGATCAACGAGGTGGCTGCTGAGCAGAATCTCGACCTGGTGCTCCGCGAGCAGGCGCTGCTGTACGTAAGCGGCACAACCAACGACGTGGTGAACATCACGCTCGATGTTGCCACCCGCCTGGGTATCGACATCGATGAGTCGGAGGTTGAGCCAGGGCCCTCTCTCGAAACAGATCCGATGGGTGGCGGAACCAACTAAGCCTCTCTTTTCGTTTCGAAACGAGCCTATGCAGCCGGGTCTCCCACCAGTGGAGATCCGGCTGTACTGCATAATATGCATAATGCTGCATATGCAATACTGCGCATGTGTCGCATTCTTGGAACCACTAATACGTACGCCCATGCGCTGGCTGGCAGCGCGCATTCAACAGCGTGCCATCTACCCACTTTTGCTTTCTCTTTGTCCCACGTTCCTATGAGCACAGAAACGATTCGCCCGGCGCCTGCCGACGTGCCTCGCGTCACTACACAGACGCTTCAAAACATGAAAGCAGAAGGGGTGCCTATAGCAATGTTTACAGCATACGACTACACCTCGGCACGTCTTTTTGACCAGGCGGGGGTCGATGTACTGCTGGTGGGCGATTCGGCCTCAAACGTAATGGCGGGGCATGAAACCACACTGCCCATCACGCTTGACCAGATGATCTACCACGCTCAGTGCGTTATCCGCGCCATCCAGCGTGCACTCGTTGTGGTTGACCTGCCGTTTGGGTCGTATCAGGGCAATTCTAAGGAGGCGCTGGCGTCGGCTATCCGGGTGATGAAAGAAGCAGAGGCGCACGCTGTCAAGCTGGAAGGCGGACACGACGTGCTTCCAACGGTGAATCGCATCATCTCGGCTGGCATTCCGGTGATGGGGCACCTCGGGCTCTTGCCGCAGAGCATCCACAACTACGGTACGTACAAGGTGCGTGCGCGCGAAGAGGACGAAGCGGCGCGTCTGGTTGAGGAAGCACAGGCCCTTGAAGAAGCAGGGTGCTTCGCGCTCGTTCTCGAAAAGATCCCATCAGCTCTCGGCAAGAGGGTCTCCGAGGCACTCGACATTCCAACAATCGGAATTGGAGCCGGGGCAGACTGCGACGGTCAGGTGCTGGTGTCGCATGATGCACTTGGATTAACCACCGACTTTAACCCCCGCTTTGTGCGGCGCTTCGCGCGCCTCGACAAGACGATTACCGAGGCGGTACAAGCATATGTAAACAGCGTGCGTACCCGCTCTTTCCCTAACAAAGACGAAAGCTACGAATAACGCCGGCAGTTCGCAGTCCTGCTGCAGTCCTGCAACGGGCCTGCTCGAACGCCCTCAAAGAGCCTTCATCCAATAGATAGATGCATACGTATGGCAGACACAAATCAGTCTTCTAATAGCGACCGCCCGCGCATCCTGATCTGCAATGACGATGGGATCGACGCGCCCGGTATTCAAGCATTGGCTTCGGCTCTCGACGGACTGGGGGATCTTATTATTGCCGCTCCTGAAAGCGAACAGAGCGCAGTAGGGCACGCCATCACTGTGCGCGATCCGGTGCGTGCACAGTCGTATGGGTTCGAAGTGCCCTCGGGGCCAACAAAGGCCTGGTCAATCGCCGGAACGCCCGCGGATTGCATCAAGCTGGCTGGACAAGAGCTGCTGGATCGCCCGCCGGATCTGGTGGTGAGCGGCATCAACCATGGTCCGAATACAGCGGTAAACGTGCTGTACTCCGGAACGGTTAGCGCTGCCACCGAGGCCGCAATCATGGGCTATCCGGCTATCGCCTTCTCGCTCTGCTCGTGGTCGTCAAACGAGTTCGAAGCGGCTGGATATTACGCCCGCATGCTGAGCCGGCACGTCCTCAACGAAGGACTGCCGGCGGGGTCGCTGTTGAACGTCAACATTCCGGCGCTTCCGTTTGACGAGATTGCAGGCGTGCGCATCACCCGGCAAGCCAGGGCGCGCTGGGAAGAGAGCTTTGTGGCTCGCACCGACCCGCTCGACCGCCCGTACTACTGGCTATCGGGCACCTTCGTGAACCTGGATAGTGGGGCCGATAACGACCTTGCGGCCATTGAAGATGACTACGTTGCGGTAACGCCCATGCAGTTGGACCTGACGGCACACGAGCAGCTTGAGGGGCTCCGGTCGGTGAACTGGGATGAAAAGCTCGATCGTGATGCACGAGCCGACGCCCGGGCTCATATTGCTGCACGACGCAAAGGGGAAGGTCCCAGTGAGTGATCCCAGGAAAGGAGTGGCAGGAACGCCAGTGAACATGCTACTGGGTTAGGGGCGCCGGGTTAGGGACGCGGGCGGTCGCCGTTTCCATTCGGAGTATTGCTCTGATCGCCGTTTTGCGTGGCAGGCTTATCGAAAAGCACCGAGCCGTTCAAAGCTCGGGCCTCGTCTAAGAACATCTGCAGATGGGGGAAAGGAATTTCAATGTCGGCTTCCCGCAGGGCTTCTCGCACCTTCTCGGTGTACTCCCATCGCATAGGCACCTCCTGAGACGGATCTTTCAGGTAAAACCGGAGCTTCATATTTACGCTGGAGTCTGCCATCTCGACCACAACGACAGTGGGCCCGGGGTTCGAAATCACGCGGTCGTCATCCTCAAAGAGCCCGATCACGACCTGGCGTGCCTCATCGGGATACTCTTTGTACGCAATCCCGAAGTCGATATCTACGCGCACCGTGTTGCGCTTGGTATGGTTGATGAGCCGGTTGCTGATCATGAACGAGTTCGGCAGCACCATAATCTCGTTTCGTACTGTGCGAATACGCGTAGAGCGAAGGGTAATCTCGTCGACCTGCCCGTACTGGTTCTCGACTTCGATATAGTCGCCCACCAGAAATGGTTCGTCAACAAGGATGGTAACGCCTGAGATGAAGTTCTCCAGCGAATCGCGGGCTGCGAAACCGATGGCAATACCTGCGATACTGAGCCCGGCAACGAGTGCGGTAACGTCGACCCCTAACTGTCCAAGTACAATGATGGCGATAAATGCGACAGCAATCACCCGGTACGTTTTGAGGAGCAAGTTCTGCAGCCCTGCATCCACCCGGTCGCTGCGGTCGAGAATCTGGAACAAGGTGGCATCGATGAGCCGGTACACGGTGTAAAAGAACAAGAACGCAACGGCCGCAACCAGCAGGCGAGGCAAGAGAACGGCAGCCAGGTCGAGCGCACTGATGCGCAGCTGCGTCCACATGGATTCAAGATCGCCTTCCAGAAAGAGCCGGACTGCCTCGCGAAACGTCTGGTTGAACTCTTCGAGGCTATCCGCGGCATCTTCAGGTGTGATCTCATCCACAGTCGCCTGAGCGTCGGTGGTGTCGGCGGCTTGTACGTACGGGTTGTGCTGGACGGAAGGCATGACAGACACACCATATGAGAGAGAGCGATGCCCATGCTATGGTTATGCATGTGTGATGGGCGCACATGCTATGCACGCCGATGCTGGGCGGCCTGCAGCGTGTTGCGTAGAAGCATCGCAATAGTCATGGGACCGACGCCGCCAGGTACCGGCGTAATGGCATGCGCTTTCGGCGCAACTGCGTCGTAGTCGACATCACCGACCAGCCGGTAGCCCCGCTCACGCGAGTCATCGTCGACCCGGTTGATGCCTACATCAATGACAGTAACCCCGTCGGAGACCATGTCAGCCGTAATGAGGTTTGGGCGGCCCGCAGCGGCAATGACGATGTCGGCGGCTTTCGTATGAGCAGCCAGGTCGCGCGTGCGACTGTGACAGACGGTCACAGTTGCATTGGCATCACGCTGCATGAGCAGGGCAGCGAGGGGCTTACCTACGATGTTTGAGCGTCCCACAACGACAGCCCGGGCGCCGGCCAGGTCGTCGAGAGCGCGCTCAAGGAGCACCATAATGCCAGCGGGAGTGGCGGGCACAAACTGAGGCGTGCCTATGAGAAGACGGCCCAGATTCTGGGGATGGAAGCCGTCTACATCCTTGGTCGGATCGATCGTCTCAATCACCGCATACTGGTCGATATGGTCAGGCAAGGGCAGCTGTACGAGAATGCCGTCTACGGCGTCATCGGCATTGAGCGTGCGAATCAAGTCCAGCAGCTCGTGCTGCGAGATGCTGGCGTCGCGCCGGTGCACGGTTGACTGAATGCCTACCTCGGAAGCCGCCCGCTTCTTACCACGCACGTACGAGGCCGAAGCGGGGTGGTCGCCGACCAGCACCACAGCGAGCGCGGGTGGGTCGGCATGCGCAGAGAAGGATTCAACCGCATTACGAGTAGCTGTACGTACCGATTTAGCAATAGCACGTCCGTCGAGGCGAGAGTCCACAGAATCAGAAAAGATCGATGATACAAGAGCGAACGGTCTGTCGGGCACAGCCTCTTAAGTAGGTCCACAAAAGAGTCTTTGAGTCCGTCACCGCGAGGAGCGCCAGCGCCGCGTCGGTCGCAGGCTCCTTCCTCGCGATGACAAGGTGTACATGTATTTTTTGCTGGCATACTTAAATCCGCAAACAGCACCGCACTGTAAAGTATACCACCGTGTCTCCCCGAATACCAAACGCGTGCGCCGGAATTATTGGCAAAGGGCACAGCCTCGTCGCGTTGGCAGAGGAACACACCAAAAAACGACAAGGTTGATTCTGTGTGTTTTACCACGTATCAACACAATGCGCTATGCATCCATCTGACCGGCCTGTACGCCCTATTGTTGTGATGAAGTTTGGGGGGACCGCCACCGGTTCGGTTGAGCGGATGCGTGCGATAGGAGCCCTGGTGAAGGAGGCACACAACGACGTTCGCCCCGTATTGATCGTATCGGCTCTTGCAGGTGTAACGCGCCAGCTCGACCGAGGGCTGCAGGCTGTAGTCGCAGCGCGCGAGTCGTCTGACGCCGCGGTCGAAACGGCACTCGGTGTTTTCCTCGATGATCTAACGACGCGTCATCACACACAAGCCGCTGAGGTGCTTTCACCAGAATCTGCAGAGCGCTATACGTCTGTCCTTTCCGACCACATGGATGCCCTGCGTGCCCGGATGACAGACATTGCCGATACGGGTTTCACACCTGCCCTGCGTGATTCCGTGCTGGCAACAGGCGAGCAGCTTTCGGTGCCCATGGTTACAGCCACTTTGCGCGACCGTGGGATCGCAGCGCATGCGGGCGAAGCTACAACGCTCATTCGTACCGATGATACGCACGGCGAGGCCAACGTCGACATGGCCGCCACCGAAGCGGAGGTTACTAAATGGTTCGACACGCTGCCTCCTAAGTCGGTGCCAGTAGTAGCTGGTTTCATCGGTGCGAGTACGCACGGAGCAACCACCACGCTTGGCTTTGAGGGAAGCGACTACACGGCAGCGCTGATTGCGTCTTTTCTGAACGCGGCTTCTCTTACGCGCTTTACGGACGTTGACGGGGTCTACACAGCCGACCCACGTACCGACGCTGCGGCACAACGCCTGGACCGTTTGACGATGGAGCAGGCGTTTGCATGGACCGAGTCGGGGCGGCTGGGCATGCATCCCAAGACGCTCCGTCCGCTGGCTCACCGTGCGGTGCCCATGCAGGTGCGGAGTATCGACCGGCCTGAAGCTCCGGGCACGCAGATTGTCCCTGAAGGTGCTTCCAGCATTGCATTCTGGCCACCCGCTTCGTAAAGCGCGAGCCGATAGGTGCGTTTCGCAACAACGTGCAACTATCGGGCAGACGAGGAAAACGTATGCTTTGCCAGTGTACGTTTCCTCGGTGTGTGGCAAAGCGCCAGCATATAAGCACGATAGGGCCATTTCACGCCCCTGTACGTCCCTGTACCCCACTGATTTCTACACCCACCAACCCTTTACGATTTTATGTCAGATCCCACGTTACGTGTAGGCATTTTAGGTGCCACCGGCGCCGTTGGACAGACGTTTGTTCGTCGCCTGGCCGATCATCCATGGTTTTCTATTCATACACTGGCCGCGTCGGAACGATCGGCTGGGAAGCCATATCGTGAAGCGGCCAACTGGCTCAGCAGCCGCCCGATGCCCGACGCTGTTACTGACATGGAAGTTGTGCCCTGCACCCCCAACGCAGTAGAGGCCGATCTTGTATTTTCTGGATTGGATTCGGCGGTAGCCGGTGAGATTGAGGCAGACTTTGCACATGCAGGTTTCCCGGTTATCTCTAATGCAAAGAACTACCGCATGGACCCTACGGTGCCCCTGCTCATTCCGGAGATCAACCCGGAGCATGCGGCATTGATCGATGAGCAGTCGTGGGAGAACGGCGGCTTCATCGTGACCAACCCAAATTGCTCCACGGTAGGACTCGTCTGCGCCCTGCGTCCGCTTGTGGAAGCCTTTACCGTAGAGGCGGTGCAGGTTACAATGCTGCAGGCGCTTTCAGGCGCCGGTTATCCGGGCGTGGCATCGCTCGACGCGCTGGGTAACGTGATTCCGTACATCGGCGGCGAGGAAGATAAGCTCGACGAGGAGCCGCGTAAGATTCTGGGCACCTATGAGAACGGTGCAATCAAAGAGGCCAAGCTCGCCGTAAGTGCGCAGTGCAACCGCGTGCCCGTACGGAATGGCCACCTTGCGTGTGCTTCGGTGCGGTTCAGCGAGAAGATCAGTCCTGAGGCGGCCGAAGAGGCATTGCGTACCTATACCAGTCCAGTCGACGTAAGCGCATTGCCATCGGCGCCCGATCGGCTGGTTTCTGTTGATTCGGCCCCCGACGCTCCACAGCCGCGTAAGCACGTGTATGCAGGAAATGGCATGACCGTTACGGTAGGCCGCATTCAGGCGTGTACGGTCAACCACGTTAAATTTGTAGCGCTGTCGCATAATACCATTCGCGGTGCGGCGGGCGGTGCAATCCTCAATGCAGAGCAACTTGTGCATGAAGGCCGTATCCAGCCAGTAGCAGCGTAGCCCCACCACGGCCTCACCACAGCACTCCGCCTCTTTTCTTCGTCGCTCCTATGTTATTATGAACGCTGACTACACGATTCGCCGCGCCACACTGGCCGATCAAAACCGGCTGACCGAACTGTGGACGGCGTTTATGGAGGAGCAGGCCGGGTACGACAATCGGTTGACGGTTGCCGACGATGCCGCCGAGCGGTGGAATAACGACCTGCCGGTGTGGATAGACGATGCGACGATACAGCTTTGGGTTGTAACGTCGCCAGGAGACAACCTTGCGGGATTTGCGCGGGCCCATCGCACGGGCCCGCCGCCTGTGTACGAAGACTGTGCTGAGGTTTACATTGATGAGGTGTTCGTGGCGGAAGCGCATCGGCGCAAGGGCATCGCTACAGCGCTCGTCGATACGACGATGGCGTGGGCGGCATCTGTAGATGCAGAGCGGATTCGTCTGTCGACCGTTGCTGCCAGCGGTGGTGCAGAAGCTTTCTGGAACGCATATGGGGCCAGCCC